>JBATSQ010000188.1:0-15599 GCA_049293375.1 Candidatus Contendibacter sp. | reverse complement strand
GCTCCGGGCCGTCGATACGCACACCCAGGGCGCGAAACGCCTGGAGCGTCGCCAGACAGTCCGCGCCTTCCAGGAAACCGCGGATGGTGGTGACGCCCCGGGCCAGCGCTCCGAACATGATGGCGCGGTGGGAAATGGATTTATCGCCCGGTACGCGGACACGGCCCCGTAAAGCGCCGCCCGGTTCAGCGAAGAAGGCAAGGGTAGTCATGAGATGGATTGTGGGAGCTAATCTGGGAAGCGAATGGAGCGGCGGGCAAGGGCGGCGATTGCCTGGGTTTTTGCTGGGATGTATAGAGCCATGATGAGGCGCGGTGGCTAATCTACAACAGCCGCCGCGCCTCATGAAAAATCGTTTAGGAACAAGCTGCTGAATTGGCGGAGAGAGTGGGATTCGAGCCCACGTGGGGCGGTAAAGCCCCCATCCGATTTCGGGCGCGGTATAAGGCTTTTTAAAACAACCAATTAGGCGCGCATCCCCCACAAAATCAACTCTATACCCCGCTCAACCGCCGGAAATCCTAATGACGTCGCTATAAAAGCGCAACAGCTACTTGCTCTCTCCACTGGGGAAGCATCTCTCAATCTCGCTCCTGCTTCGCCGCTAAAGCGCTTGCGCTGGCCGCCGTTGCAGTTCGTCGGTGCCCAGCCGCCAGAACCCAGGGCAGGTGCCGCCAGCGATACGACGACGACCGTGCCGCACTGGGCATATTGGCTGATAATGCGGGGCGGTTCGCATGAAGTGGCTCCAGGACAGTTCATTTCGCCGTTTAGCATACACGATGGACCGTCTCGCGTGGTCTTGCCCGCTGGCCATCCTGGTCGTCGATTCCGGTTCGTGTAAGCGTCGACCACGTTGCGAAAAGCTGGAGCATTGCCCATTGCACGGCGGTGCTGGCCACAAGGTGTCGGGCGGTGCCACTTATCCCATGCCTGGATATGGTGGCTGGTGCGTGGTGCGATCCTGATAGCTGACGTAATCGAATTCTTCCCAGCGCAGCAGATAACGCAGCGCCGCCAGAGAAATGTTCTCTTCCGATTCCACTCTTGACTCGGCTTCATCCAGTTCGACGCCCGCGCATAGGGCGAACAGCCTCATCAATTCCATGTGCAACTGTTCTATCGCCCGCAACCGGGCCTGCTGGGCATATTCCTCAGCCGGCAAGGCCAAAATCACACTCAGCCGATACGCTTCTCCGTCGCTCAACTCGTCCTGGGAACTCAAGGCGATGAAGAGAATACTGGCGTCGGTCAACTTCGCGGCCAACTTCCGCAGCTTGTCCTGTACCGGCTTGAGCCGGCGCTGAAACGCACTGGGCAACGCCGCCCGTTGATAGCGTCCCGCCAGCCATTCCTGGATCATCCGCAGCCCTCGCTCGTCGGGCAGGCACCGCTCCGGGTCCGGCTGATAGTGTGCCAATACGGCCCGTCGCAGCGGGCAGCGCCGCCAGGCCCAAGCTTCATACCCGACCAGGTGCCCGCGCACCGACAACTCAAAATGCAAGCGGCGCGGATTGCGGCGGTTCCGCAACCGTGAGTCGGCGGGGCCGGTCAAGGGCTGGGTCAGCAACAGTTCCGCGTAAGGCTCTTGCCGGGCATCGTGATGCACCAGGTCGCAGGTCTGACTGACCACGATGCACGCATCGTCCGGCCCGATCATCGCATCCAGCTCCGGCGGTTGCGCCACTTCCGCATGGCACGCCACCGGTAGAACGCATCCTTGTCGCCATCCTTGTGCTTCGATCTTGTGCAGATCCTCGTCTTCAGGAGTCATCGTCATTCAATGACACCACTCCGCCCATACCTGCCAATACCCCGCGCAGCGAGGGTTCGGGTACCGGCTGAAATCCGCGCGCCCGTAACCGGTTCGCCAGGGAGCGCTCTTCCCGGCGTTGCCACTCGGCGTTCACCTGTTCGCTCAGGCCGCGCAGAACGGTGGTCAGGCGCGCTTCGTCCAGGACGTCCGCCGCGAGCAGGTCCAGCAGGGTATTGCCCTCCACCGCATAAGACGCGACCCTTTTGCCGGTGGGCCACGGGGACAGCGCATTCCACTGGATCGCCCAGCGCTGAATCGCCGCCAGCCGTTCCCGCTTGTGTCCTTGCACTTGCGGGGGGCGGTCTTCATCCAGCCAGTCGTAGATGGTTTGCCGCTGTACGTGGAGGACCTGGGCCAACTGGCTGATCGTCAGCCCGAACGCCGCCTTGATGGCGCTGACCCGCTCGGCGAGGGATTGCGCGGCGGGCGCGGATTCCTCCAGCGCGGTTTCGGATGGCGGTGCCTGGGTGATTTCCGTAACCGACGCCGTGGAATCCTGCGCCGGATAGGCTTGGGCCGTGTTTGCGCTCAAACTGCCGCCAGTGCCGATAAACAGCAAAACCGACCCACAAGCTACCTTGACCAGGGAGGCAACATGAAAGCCACTCCCGGTGGAGGATTGTTCGTAGAACGTCGTGATGTTCATGGGGGCGGCGCTCCACTCCACATGGCGCGAGCATGATCGGTCGTCAGCGCCCGGAACGCTGTCTGAATATCCTGATGCAACCGCTGTTCAAACAGGTCCGCCAGCTCATCGGCATCGGCATCGTATCCTTTGCTGAACGGCATATACCGGTCGATATCCAGCACGGCGGTCAGCTGATCAGCACTCACGGTGCGCTGCATGATGGCCGAGGGCTCCAGCGCCGGGGACGTCAACGGCTCCAGGTCAGGCGGCAAGGTCGGCTGGCCGGTAAGCCTGGAATACCGCACTGCCAGCGATCCGTGCTCCAAATGATATTCGGCGGCGGTCAGCCCACGATGCTTCCGGTACGGCAGGCCCGGCTCCGGGTCGCAACGCAATCGTTCCGCCATGTAGGCCTCTGGAGTTTCGCCCGGGTTCGGCAAAATGAAGTCGATATAGCGCAGCCCGATTCGGTTGGTAAACAGATTTGGGATCTGTTCGCCCACCCGACGCATCACGTCTCGCCACCGCTGGTCAAACGTTGCATAGGTTTTATATTCCGTCGCCCGCAGCAGCAGGGAATCCTGTTGCAGGATCACGCTGGCGTGATTCGAAGCCGAACCTAACTCCCAGCGTAGCAGGCTGGCCGGTTGCACCCGGGGCGGTTGCCTCTCTGGCTGGGGCAACACTTGAAAGACCACCTCTTCGGTGCGAAGGAACCGCGGATACTGTTCCCGCAGGCTCGATTGCAGCGCCGGGACGTACTTTTCGATTTCCAGAAACGGCTCGAAACGCACCTGGGCCAACACATAGGCCAACGGGGCGTTGGGCCAGTGGCCAAGCGCGGCGGACATCGGACGGCTCCCCAGAGTGATTAGACGGTATTTTAGACAGTCTAGCTACAACCACCGTTCAATGCCAGTGACCCCCTCACGTCGGCAATGCGCGTTGGCGCAAAGCGCCATCGTGCTGGTGGGGACTCTGGCCGTTCAGCCGCGTCCTGCGCCCAGCGCACCGTACAGATGCCGTTCCAGCGGGACGCGGATGTATTCGCTCACGGCGCGGGCCTGCCGGGCCAGATCGTCATAGAGGGCTTCGGGCAGGTGCAGCTTGACATCGCGGTCGCACTTGAGGCGGCGGCGCTTTTCGACGGCAGCGGCCAGCGCGCCGGGCTGGACGGCTTGCGATTCCATAGATTTGCGGCATACCGCCATTTCCTGGCTGGCCCAAGCGGGCATTGATCCGCAAATGCTGATGCGGATTGGAGGCTGGAGCACACTGGGGATGGTGCAAAGGTACACTCACCTCAATAGTAGATCATTTGCGCGGGGCGATGGATTTACTCCCGCGCCTCACGCCAAAGACCGCTAAGGTGGTGCGCATAAAACCGGCACAGTGGCCGACGATCACGAAAAGGAAAGCCACAAAAAGCAGCTAAGTCATTGATTGGCGGAGAGGGTGGGATTCGAACCCACGTGGGGCGGTAAAGCCCCCATCCGATTTCGAGTCGGCGCCGTTGTGACCGCTTCGGTACCTCTCCGGGAGGTCTGGATTCGCAATGCGTACGAAGGGGGCGCGTATTGTACCGCATGGCGCGGCTTTGCCAAGCCTGATTCGCGGCATGATGTTATCCTGTACAGCAGGTCAGCCATCTTGTTTCTCAACCTCGCCAACCCCAGCCCAATGACTCCTGGAACCTTGTGCATTGTCGCCGCTCCATCAGGAGCCGGCAAAACCAGCTTGCTCAAACGATTGGTGGAAACCACCCCCGGCGTGGTGACTGCCGTCTCTTACACCACCCGCCCGCCGCGGCCTGGCGAGGAAGAGGGCGTGCATTACCACTTCGTCACTCAGTCTGCTTTTGCCGAGATGCTGGCCGCCGATGCGTTTCTGGAGCAGGCGCAAGTTTTTGGTAACTGCTACGGCACCAGTCACGCTGCGGTCTGGGCGCAATTACAAGCCGGATTCGACGTGATTCTGGAGATCGACTGGCAGGGCGCGCGGCAAGTGCGGGCACATCAACCTGACTGTGTCAGTATCTTCATCCTGCCGCCTTCCTTGGAGGCGTTACGCTGCCGTTTGACTGGGCGGGGCCAGGATAGCTGTGAGGTGATCGAGCGCCGAATGGCGGCGGCTTTGGAGGAGCTGTCCCACTACTACGAATTCGATTATCTGGTGATTAACGACGAGTTTGCGACCGCGCTTGATGGCTTGCGCGCCATCTTTATGGCCTTACGCCAGCGCCGGACCACTCAAGTGCAGCGCCATGCCGCGCTCATCCAAAACCTCTTGTCTTAACCGATTGTTTTTTATTAAACTGTCAGACCCTCAATGCAACAGAATTGTGCGGGAGAGCTTTCCTCGAATGGCCCGAATTACTGTAGAAGACTGTCTAGACCGGGTGGATAACCGGTTCCAACTGGTGTTGATCGCCGCCCGCCGCGCCCGCGATTTAGCCCTTGGCAAGGAAGCCCTGGTGCCCTGGGAGAACGATAAGCCGACGGTGGTGGCGTTGCGCGAACTGGCCGAAGGTAAGCTCGATACCCTGATTCGGGAAAAGTACAGCCGCTCCAACACTCCTGAACCTGTGTTCGCAAAAGCGCCCGATCCCGTTCCCGCTGCGGATCTTGCGCCCAGCGCGCTGCATGATGACCGACTTGAGCCAGATTAGCGCAACGGCCTGAGACCTTGGGAGAGCCACTGTGATGATGGGGTCGCTGTTGCGGGAAATCCAGGTTGAGCCTGCGTCAAGTGACAGGCTGGCGGTGCCTGACGAATGGTTGGATGACTTGCGCCTGCGGATCGACGACCTGTGCGCCATCGCTGGTGAATACCTGGAGCCGGAGCAGATAGGGTCTTTGCGCGAAGCGTGCGCGTTTGCCGCCGAAGCCCATGTGGGTGTCTACCGCAAGAGTGGCGAACCCTACGTCTTTCACCCGCTGGCGGTCGCCCGCATCTTAGCCAACGTCCGTTTTGACCAGGGCACCCTGCAAGCCGCCCTGTTGCATGATGTGATTGAGGATACCCCCTACAGCAAGGAGCAGTTGGGGCTTCGTTTCGGGCTAGAAGTAGCGGAGCTGGTGGATGGCGTCAGCAAGCTGACCCAAATCCATTTCAATTCCAAACTGGAAGCGCAAGCCGAAAATTTCCGCAAGATGTTCTTGGCGATGGCCAAGGATCTGCGGGTCATTATGATTAAGCTGGCGGACCGCCTGCACAACATGCGGACCTTGGGTTCCATGCGCCCGGAGTCGCGCCGCCGCATCGCCCGCGAAACGCTGGATATTTACGCGCCCATCGCCGGTCGGCTTGGTATGAACCATTTGCGCCAAGAGCTAGAGGAGCTTGGCTTTAATCATTTATACCCGGTGCGCTACCGGATCTTGCAGGACGCAGTACGCAAACTGAGCGGCAACCGGCGCGAAATCGTTGGGCAACTGGAAAGCCGCATCCAGCAACGGCTGCGCGACGAAAACATTAATGGTCAAGTGCTAGGGCGCGGCAAGCATCTGTGGGGCATTTATCAGAAAATGCGCCTCAAGCGCTTGCCGTTTAAGGAAGTCCATGATGTTTACGCCGTGCGGGTGATCGTCGATTCCGTGGACACCTGTTACCGGACGCTGGGGGTGATGCACAGCCTGTACAAGCCGATCATGGGGCGGTTCAAGGATTACATCGCTATCCCCAAAACCAACGGCTATCAATCCCTGCATACAGTCTTGTTCGGGCCGAACGGCGTGCCCATCGAAGTCCAGATTCGCACCGAAGAGATGCATGTCATGGCTGAGGTCGGCGTTGCCGCGCACTGGCGCTACAAATCCGATGGCGAGAACCAGAGCGGTCATGCCCAGCAGCGGGCGCAGGAATGGCTGCGCAAACTGCTCGACATGCAGCGCCGGGCCGGTGATCCGGTGGACTTTCTGGAAAGCGTCAAAATCGATTTATTTCCCGGCGAGGTGTACGTGTTCACGCCGCATGGCGAAATTTTGCAACTGCCGCGTGGGGCAACGGCAGTCGATTTTGCGTACGCGATCCATTCCGATGTGGGCAACACCTGCGTGGGCGTAAAAATCGACCGGCGGTTGGCCCCGCTGCGCACACCGCTAGTGACCGGCCAGACCGTCGAGGTCATCATCACGCCCACCGCGCGGCCCAATCCGGCCTGGCTCAATTTTGTGGTTACCGCCAAAGCCCGCTCCAGCATCCGCCACTATCTCCGCCACTTACAGCGCGGCGAGGCGATTTTACTGGGCAAGCGGATGCTGGAAAAAGCGCTGGTCGGGCGGATTGGCGGCCTCAATGAATTGCCAGCCGAACGGATCAGGGCACTGACTCGGGAGTTCAACCTGTCTGATTTTGACGATCTGCTAGCGGATATCGGCCTGGGCAACCGGGTTGCCGCCTTAATTGCCAAACGACTGCTGCCAGATCAGGAAGAGGAAAGCACTGGGCTAGACGCTAGCACCCAGCCCTTGCTGATTAAGGGCGCAGAGGGCACGGTAGTCAGTTTTGGTAAATGCTGCCGACCGCTGCCAGGTGACGATATTGTGGGTTCTCTCAACGCGGGACGCGGCATCGTGATCCATCGCGCCAGTTGCAACAACGTCGCCAGCTACAAAAAGAACCCTGACAAGTGGATCGAGGTGGAGTGGTCAACCCAACTGAACACTGATTTCAGCGCCGAATTACGCCTGGATGTCCACAATCGTCGCGGTGTTCTGGCCACGATTGCCGCTGCCATCGCCGCTACCGAATCCAACATCGAAACCATTAACACCCTGGAGCGGGATGGCAACGCCACGACAGTGCATTTATTGCTCAATGTGCGCGACCGCGCCCATCTGGCGCGGGTGATTCGGCGCTTGCGCGCTTTGCCGGAAGCCTTGAAGCTGGTCCGGCGCGTGTGACGCGCTCCCGGTTCCCAGTGGCTAGCGTGGCCACTAGCGCCTGCGTCCGGGTGCTGCCGGGTTGCATCTTCTTGCGTAGGGTTTCATAGGAGTTTGGTCTGTATGGTGCGCGAAATCATTCATAGCGATCAGGCCCCAGCCGCGATTGGGGCCTACTCCCAGGCGATCAAGGTGGGTTCCACGGTCTATTTGTCTGGTCAGATTCCCCTAGATCCAGAAACCATGCAGTTGGTCGCGGGGGATATGGCGGCGCAGATCGGCCGGGTGTTTGACAATCTAGCGGCGGTAGCGCGCGCTGCGGGCGGCAGTTTAGCCGATACGGTCAAGCTCACGGTTTATCTTACAGACCTGGGGCATTTTGCGCTGGTGAATGAGGTGATGGCGCGCTATTTTCAGGAGCCGTATCCAGCACGGGCGGCCATTGGCGTGGCCGCCCTACCGCGTGGGGTGCCGGTGGAGATGGATGCGGTGCTGATCCTGGAGCCTTGAAGGCGCGAGGCCCACCATGTCCGACGCGGCGCGGCTGACGGTGTTGCCCGCAGCGCGCGCGCTCACCGCGCTGAAAGGCGTCGGCCCAAAACTGGCGGATCGCCTGCGCCGCCTCGGCCTGTACACGGTCGAGGATGTGTTGTTGCACCTGCCGCTGCGCTATCAGGATCGGTCTCGCATTACGCCGCTCAACGCCTTGCAGCCTGGCGCGGAAGCACAGATCGAGGCCGAAATCATCGGTGCGGAAGTGACGGCGCGGGGTCGCCGGTTTCTGCTATGCCAGGTGGCGGATGGCGCAGGCGTGCTCACCTTGCGCTTTATCCACTTCAGTCCGCTCCAGGAACAATTGTTTAGCCGTGTAGGGCAGCGCGTGCGCTGTTTCGGCGAAGTGCGCCAGGGTCACGCCGGGCTGGAGATGATTCATCCCGAATGCCGCTGGCTGGATGCGGCGGCATTGCCGGTGACTGACCGGCTCACGCCGGTGTATCCGACAACTGCTGGCCTGCAACAGATCACCCTGCGCGCTCTGGCTGAGCAGGGGCTGCTGCAAATGGATGCCGCAGCGGCACTGCCGGAGTTATTGCCCGCGTCGCTGCGCGCGCAACTGCAACTGATGACTATCGGCGCTGCGCTGCGCTGGTTGCACCAGCCGCCGGCCGACATGGCGCGGGATGCACTGGAGAGCGGCCGCCACCCCGCGCAGCGGCGGCTGGCGTTCGAGGAGTTGCTGGCGCATCAGCTCAGCCTGCGACGCTTGCGTCAGCAGATGCAGCGTCAAGCCGCAGCGCCGCTGCCCACTGGGACCGATGGGCTGGGACAACGTTTTCTGGAGCGGCTACCGTTCACGCTCACCGCTGCCCAGCAGCGGGTTTTGGCGGAGATTGACGCTGACTTAGCCCAGCCCCGACCGATGCTGCGGCTGTTACAGGGCGATGTTGGCTCCGGCAAGACCGTCGTCGCCGCCGCCGCCGCGCTGCGCGCAGTAACCAACGGCGCGCAAACCGCCTTAATGGCCCCCACTGAACTCCTGGCCGAACAGCATTATCGTAACTTCTCCGCCTGGCTCGAACCGCTGGGCATTGAGGTGGCCTGGCTGACCGGACGTTTGACCGGACGGGCACGTCAGACGCTGCTCGAACGGTTGGCCAGTGGCGCAATCCACATTGTGGTTGGCACCCATGCCTTGTTTCAGGAGGCGGTCGTCTTCGCTGAGTTGGCGCTGGCGATTGTGGATGAGCAGCACCGCTTTGGCGTCCACCAGCGGCTGGCCTTGCGCGAGAAGGGCAGCGTGGGCGGGCACTGTCCGCATCAGCTCATCATGACCGCTACCCCCATCCCGCGCACCTTAGCCATGAGCGCCTACGCAGATCTGGATACCTCGATCATTGACGAGCTGCCGCCAGGTCGCCAGCCAGTGCAAACTGTGGTGGCACCCGACAGTCGCCGCGAGGAGGTGATCGCTGGCATTCGCCGTGCCTGTGAGCGCGGTCGGCAGGCTTATTGGGTTTGCCCGCTGATTGAGGAATCCGAGGTACTGCAATGCCAGGCGGCGGCGGCGACCGCTGAGCGACTGACTGCCTTGTTACCAGAATTGCGGATTGGCCTGGCCCATGGCCGCCTGGCGGCGGCGGCGCGGGAAGCGGCGATGACCGCTTTTAAAGCCGGCCAGCTGGATTTGCTGGTCGCAACCACGGTGATTGAGGTGGGAGTGGATGTTGCGAACGCCAGCCTGATGATTATCGAAAACGCCGAGCGGCTGGGATTGGCCCAGTTGCACCAGCTCCGTGGCCGGGTGGGGCGCGGCGCAGACCAGAGCAGTTGTGTGCTGCTGTACCGGCCCCCGCTGTCAGCCATCGCCCGCAGCCGGTTGGCGGTGCTGCGGGAGTGCCACGACGGCTTTGAGATCGCCCGCCGCGACCTGGAGTTGCGCGGCCCCGGCGAAGTGCTGGGTACGCGCCAGACCGGCGAGCAGACCCTGCGGGTCGCCGATTTGCTGCGTGATCAGGATTTGCTCGCTGCCGTGCGCTACGCCGCCGATCACTTGTTGCATCAGCATCCTGACCAAGTAGAGCCGCTCATCCAGCGCTGGATCGGGGCGGGCGCGCGCTATGGCGAGGTCTAGCCGATACCGCCTTCACCGCGCCGGGGCGCTTCCTGAATCTGCAACGCGCTGTCGCCCGCCAGGCGCGGCGGCAAACGCTGGCTGTCGAGCTTGATTCGAAGCCGCAGATTATTGGCGGAATCGGCGTTGCGAATGGCGGTTTCGTAGCTGATGCAGCCTCTTTCGTAGAGGGCGAATAAAGCCGCATCGAAGGTGATAATACCCTGCTCGCTGGAGCGCGCCATGACCGGCTTAATTTCCTTCACCCGCCCCTGAAAGATCAGGTCCGCCATCAGCGGTGTGTTAATGAGGATTTCGACCGCTGGGATTACGCCTGGCTGATCTTCGCGGGGTAGCAGCCGTTGCGAGATGAAGGCGCGCACGTTGAAGGACAAGTCCATCAAGATTTGCCCGCGCTTTTCTTCCGGGAAGAAGTTGACGATCCGATCAAACGCCTGATCGGTAGTGTTGGCGTGCAGGGTGGTTAGGCACAGGTGGCCGGTTTCGGCGAAATTGATGGCGGATTGCATGGTATCCCGATCCCGCACCTCGCCGATCAGGATGACGTTAGGGGCTTGTCGCAGCGCGTTTTTCAGGGCCACCTCGTAGGAGTCGGTATCCACGCCGACCTCACGCTGGTCCACCAGGGCTTGTTTGTGCCGGTGGAAAAATTCGATCGGATCTTCGACCGTGACGATGTGCTCGCGGCAATGAGTGTTGCGGTGATCCAGCATGGCGGCCAGGGAGGTAGTTTTGCCGCAGCCGGTGCCGCCGAGAAAAATGACCAGACCGCGCTTGTACATCACAATATCCTTGAGCAGCGGCGGTAGGTTGAGTTCGTCGATGGTCGGAATTTGCTGCTGGATCAGCCGCAGCACCATACCGGCGCTGCCGCGCTGCATAAAAGCGCTGACTCGGAAGCGCGCCAGATCGGGCAGATTCAGGGAGAAGTTAATTTCACGATGCGCTTCAAAATCGCGCGCCTGGCGGTCGTTCATAATAGAGCGCACCAGCAGCGAGGTTTGCTGCGGCATCAATTTTTGGCCGCTCACCCGATGAATTTCCTGATTCACCTTCAGCGCGGGTGGGCTGCCGGCGGTGATGAAAATATCTGATCCTTGCAATTCCACCAGCTTGACCGCCAGTTCATAAAGATACTGGGTCGCTTTGTCTTGCTCGTTGGCGCCTGGTTGTGAATGCGGTTCCATAAGTTTGTCTCGTGCTCGCTGTTGCGCGCCATGGTCTTGCAGTCCACCGGCGCTGCCCGATCCGGCCCGATAGCGGCGGCTGGATCTCCCCATATCGCCCGTCTGTTTTAAGCCGGGCCGTTGCTAATTATTTTATACTGCGCGCGACAGGTCAGGGGCGGGTTTCGCGGTTGAACCGTTCCGGCGTGGTTCCTGTCTCCTGTTACGGTGCACCCCGGTCAGGCCAAAACGCGCCGCCGCCTCAGCTCTCGCCCCCCATTCCATCAGGATTCAGGATTCAAGATTCAGGATTCAGGAGATCGTTGTTCTCATGCGTATGTTTCACCGTTTTCCGGCCCCGTTGGCCGCATTGTTGATTGCGCTGTGCTGGATGATCGAGCTGCCCGCCCGGCCCGCCGATCTCCAGTCATTGCCGGATTTCCGCAAGCTGGTCAAGCAAAACGAACCCGCCGTCGTCAATATCAGTTCCACGCAGGCCCTACCCCGAAAAACCGCAGGCCGGTCGCCTGGTCTTCCAGAATTGCCGGGCGTCGAGAATCCATATCTGGAGTTTTTTCGGCGCTTTTTTCAAGAACGCCCGGAACTACCCGGTGAACGCCAAGCCAATTCTCTGGGTTCAGGTTTTATTTTGTCGCCCGATGGCTACATCTTGACGAATGCGCATGTGGCCCGCGACGCCGACAAAATTATTGTCCGGCTCAGCGATCAGCGGGAGCGTCCGGCCAAGGTGATTGGCGTAGATGACTTGACCGATGTGGCCTTGTTGAAAATTGAGGGCGAGAACCTGCCGGCGGTGAAGATCGGCGATTCCGATGCCCTGGAGGTCGGCGAATGGGTGCTTGCCATCGGTTCGCCGTTTGGGCTGGAGCACACCGCCACTCAAGGTATCGTCAGCGCCATGGGCCGCAATCTACCGACCGGTGCCTACGTGCCGTTCATTCAGAGCGATGTGGCGGTCAATCCGGGCAGCTCCGGCGGCCCGCTGTTCAACTTGCGCGGTGAAGTGGTGGGTATCAATTCGCAGATTTACAGCAGCACCGGCGGCTATATGGGGCTGTCGTTCGCGATTCCCATCAAGCTGGCTATGCAGATCGCCGAACAAATGAAGGCCACCGGGGAAGTGACCCGTGGCTGGCTGGGGGTGTTGCTGCAAGCGGTGAATAGCGATCTGGCCGAGGCCTTCAAGCTCGACCGGCCGCGCGGTGCGCTGGTAGCGCAAATCCTGCCAGACAGTCCAGCGATCAGCGCCGGCTTCAAGCAGGGCGATATTATCTTGCGTTATGGCGGTGCGCCGGTCGAGGATGCTTCACAATTGCCGCGCATGATCGGTGCCACCCCAGTTGGCAAGACCGTGGCCATGTCCATCTTGCGTAACGGCGAACCGCTGGAAATCAAGGCCACCATCGCCCGGCTGGAAGCCGCCAGTGAACAACAGCCAGTCAGCACCATGGATGAACACAGCGATCCGCGCTTGAACATCACGGTCGCTGACCTGAGCAACGAGCAGCGTCGCGCCCTGGGACCAGAAGAGCAGGGGGTGCTGGTGACCGCCCTGGAGCCAGGCCCCGCCGCGAACGCCGGCATCTACCCTGACGATATTGTTTTGCAGCTCAACCATGCGCCGGTGAAAAGCGCCAGCCAATTCGTGGAGCTTGCTAAGGAGCTGCCCAAGGGCCAGGCCATCCCCCTGCTGGTGCGGCGGGAAAGCGAATCGCTGTATTTGGTGGTACGCGCCCCGGCAGCGACACGTACCCCGGAGAAAGACTAAGCTACCGCCATGAATCTGAATAACTGTCTGGATTTTGAAAAACCCATCGCTGAACTAGAGGCGATGCTCAAGGAATTGCGCCATCTGTGCGCTGAGCAGGACCTGAATATTGGCGATGAAATCGCCCGCCTGGAGGCCAAGAGCAAGGCGCTGACCGATTCAATTTTTGCCAGCCTGACCCCGTGGCAGATTGCCCAAATCGCCCGTCATCCGCTGCGGCCTTACACCCTGGATTATGTGGAGCAGCTCTTCACCGATTTTCAGGAACTGCATGGCGATCGCGCCTTCGCCGATGATTACGCCATCGTTGGTGGCTTGGCGCGGTTGGTCGGTCGGCCGGTGATGGTCATTGGCCACCAGAAAGGCCGTGACACTAAGGACAAGATTCACCGCAACTTCGGGATGCCGCGCCCGGAAGGTTATCGCAAGGCGCTACGCCTGATGAAGTTGGCCGAGCGCTTTCACTTGCCGGTGCTCACCTTCATTGACACACCGGGGGCCTATCCTGGCATCGGCGCTGAAGAGCGCGGCCAGAGCGAGGCGATTGCACGCAACCTGTTTGAAATGGGTCGGTTGCGGACACCGGTGATTTGTACGGTGATCGGCGAGGGCGGTTCCGGCGGGGCGCTGGCGATTGGCGTCGGGGATCGAGTGTTGATGTTGCAATACAGCACCTATGCGGTGATTTCCCCGGAGGGCTGCGCGGCGATTTTGTGGAAGAGCGCCGAGCGCGCGGCTGAGGCCGCCGAAGCTATGGGGCTGACCGCTGAGCGTCTGCTGAAACTACAGTTGATTGATGGCGTCGTTCCCGAACCGCCGGGTGGCGCGCATCGCGATCCAGAGCAAATGGCCGATACGCTGCGCGCTGTGCTGGGCGAACAGTTGCGCGGGCTTGAGGCGCTGACGCCGGATGAGCTACTGGAACAACGCTATCGACGTTTAATGGCGCATGGCGTGTTCAAGGAAGCCGAGCCGGTCACCTCGGTGCAGTCGTCTTGGCATAGCAGCGTGGCAGCGTTGCTGGGCAAGGAAAGCCTGCTGGGCAAGGATTAGCAGCTGCCCGCCCGTGCATCCGACAACTCCCGCGCTGCGCCAAAGCCTAGAACAGCTACTGACCACGCAGCCCCAAGTGCGGCGTTTGGTCATTGCTTATAGCGGTGGGTTGGATTCGCATGTGTTGCTGCACCTGTTGGCCACCCACCGCGCTGCTTGGGCGAAACGCACGCTGGCGGCGGTCTATATCGATCACGGCTGGCACCACGCATCGGCTGCCTGGGGTGAACACTGCGCCCAGATTTGCCACGATCTCGACATTCCATTTCGGGCGCTGCAAATCACCGCCCCTCCAGCCGCTGGCGAGAGCCGGGAAGCCGCCGCCCGTCGCGCCCGCTACGCCATGCTTGCCAGCACCCTGGATCCAGGCGCAGCGCTCCTCACCGCCCATCACCAGGACGATCAAGCCGAGACCTTACTATTACAACTGTTACGTGGGGCGGGACCGCATGGTTTAGCGGCCATGCCCGTCGCCAGTCGGCTGGGGCCGGGCTGGCTGCTGCGTCCTCTGCTGGAGATAGACCGCGCAGCGTTATTGAGCTATGCCCGCGCTCATGGCCTGGTCTGGATTGAGGATGCCAGCAACACTGACCCCGTTTTTGATCGCAACTATCTCCGCCACTGCGTTTTGCCATCACTCCAGCGGCGCTGGCCCGCCGCTGCCCGCACCCTGGCCCGTTCGGCCCGCTGGTGCGCCGACGCGGCGACCGAGCTGGATCAACTCGCAGCGACCGATTTGGTTGCTGCTGTGGCCGCGCGCCCCGAGCAACTGCGGCTGGTGGCATTGCGCGCACTGAGCGAGCAGCGCCAGCGCTCTCTGTTGCGCTACTGGTTACGCACGCTCGCCTTGCCCACGCCCGACAGTCGGCAACTGGAACAACTGCGCCATGATCTGCTTACCGCCGCTTCTGACCGGCAGCCGTGGGCGCGCTGGCCCGGCGGCGAGGTCCGACGCTACCGGGAGGTGTTGTATGCCATGGCACCGCTGCCGCCGCATGATCGGCAGGGCAACAGGCTCTGGAGCTCGGAGAGTGGGCGTTATCCAGATTTGGAACTGCCTGGGCTGGGGCGGTTACGGCTGCAACCGGTGGTTGGCGCGGGGATATGCGCGGCGTTGCTCGCGGATTCCATGCTCACGGTGCGCTTTCGCCAGGGTGGCGAACGCTTTTGTCCAGTGGGCCGACACCACAGCCAGGAATTGAAAAAGTTGTTGCAGGACGTTGGAATCCCGCCCTGGGAACGTGATCGCTTGCCGCTGCTTTATCAGGGGTCCACCCTGGTCGCCGTTAT
Source organism: Candidatus Contendibacter sp. (assembly GCA_049293375.1). Classification (GTDB taxonomy): domain Bacteria; phylum Pseudomonadota; class Gammaproteobacteria; order Competibacterales; family Competibacteraceae; genus Contendibacter. The sequence continues at coordinate 342 of JBATSQ010000188.1, read as the reverse complement.
CGGGTTGGGCGTCGCCGCTCAAGCGGCTGCCAGCGTCGGCGAGCCAGGCTGGCAGCCCAGCCTGGAGCCGCAGTGATCGCCATGCGCTAGCGATGCCCATCCGTGGGCTTCACGTCGGCGGGCACCTCGTTTCGTCCCGATCCAGCGGTGTCCGTGGCCTATTAATAGCGAACCCCGAAACAGGGTCGGCTGTAGTTCAGAACGACGGATGTGCATTGGAGATACTTCAAGTCTCCAAGTCGCTCATGGACGAATCAAGGGGCGGATTGCGCAACGCAATCCGCTTCCAACTCAACCAACCAGTCTTTATTGATTAGCCCCTTGACTTCAGCGAAGGTACAG
>JBATSQ010000187.1:0-15377 GCA_049293375.1 Candidatus Contendibacter sp. | reverse complement strand
TCAGCGCCCCGGCCTCCGGGCAGGGTAAAACCACGCTTACCGCTGGTCTGGCGCGCTACCACCGCCAGCAAGGCCGCCGCGTGCGGGTATTCAAAACCGGCCCGGATTTTCTGGATCCGATGATTTTGGAGCGCGCCTCTGGCGAGCCGGTCTATCAATTGGATTTGTGGATGGTGGGCCAAACCGACTGCCAGGCCTTGTTGTATCAGGCGGCGCGGGAAGCCGATCTCATCTTGATTGAAGGCGTCATGGGCCTGTTCGACGGCGCGCCCTCCAGCGCCGACTTGGCCGGGCTGTTCGGTGTGCCGGTGCTGGCGCTGATCAACGCCCACGCCATGGCGCAAACCTTTGGCGCGGTGGCTTATGGTCTGGCCCATTACCGGCCCGGTCTGCCCTTGGCCGGCGTGCTGGCCAATCGGGTGGCGGGTCCGGGTCATGCCGCGCTCCTGGCGGAAAGCCTGCCGCCGGGCTTGCCTTATTTCGGCTGGCTACCGCGCGATGGCGACCTCGCCTTGCCGGATCGCCATCTGGGCCTGGTGCAGGCTGCGGAAATCGCCGATCTGGATGCCCGGCTGGACCAGGCTGCGGCCCGGATCGCTCAGACTGGACTGCGGGTGCCGCCGCCGCCCACACCGTTTGCGACGGTGCGCACTGCGGTGCCGCCACCCTGGCTTGCGGGGGTGCGGATCGGTGTTGCCCGCGATGCCGCCTTTGCGTTTTTATACCCGGCTAATCTGGATACTTTGCGGATGCTGGGAGCGGAGCTGGTGTTCTTTTCCCCCTTGGCTGATGCGACGCTGCCCACCGTGGATGCGGTGTATCTGCCGGGCGGCTATCCCGAATTGCATCTTGACACTCTGGCCGCTAACAACACGCTGCGCGCGGCGTTGCAGCACCATCATCAAGCGGGAAAACCCCTTTATGCTGAATGCGGCGGCCTGCTCTACCTGTTGGAAACGCTGAGCGATCAGCACGGACACCGTGCGCCGATGCTGGGCTTGTTGCCAGGACACGCGGTCTTGCAGCCCAAGCTAGTGAGCTTGGGAATGCAGGCGGTCACGCTGCCGGAAGGTGAGCTGCGCGGGCATACCTTCCATCATTCTCGGCTGGAAACACCGTTGCCCGCACTGGCGCAGGGTCGCCGCCAGCGCGATGGCCAGCCTGGCGAGGCGGTGTATCGGGTCGGACGCTTGACCGCTTCCTATCTGCATCTGTACTTTGCCAGCCATCCGGCGGCGGCGGCGCGCTTGTTTTTCCCGCGCGTTTCGGCTGCTCTTGAGGTATCATGCGCTGACGGTAATGCCTAGTAATAGCCTATATAATTTGTCATTTTATTAGTTCATGCTATCGAATAGCATACAAAACTTCTTACTCTTTCCCCTACTCTAGAGTCAATAACCGGATGGCTTCTGTCTCTGATCGTGTCGTTAGCGCCTTGCGTGAGTGGGCAGCGGAAACTCCCATAGCGGTACGCATCCAGGGTGATTGCATGGCTCCTTTGCTCAAATCCGGGGCTACGGTGCGTATTATGCGCCAGCGTTTTTATCCGCCAGGCGATGTCGTTGTGGTGCATACCACAGATGGGCGCTTGCTCGCGCATCGCTTACTGGGTTGTTACCGACGGCAACGACAATGGCGCTGGCTGACGCAGGCGGATAGCGCCTTGTGGCCTGATGGTGCCGTGCCCACGGAGCGGGTTCTGGGTAAAGTATATGGTGGGGAGTGTTCGCCCTTGCTGGTACGGGTACCACTTACGCACCGTCTGAAAGCGCTCCTCCGATTTCTGTTGTTTGGTTTTTTCGTGCTGATTTCCTATGGTTTAAGGACGAGGCGGCCGTGAGTTTTGGTGAAAATTTTCTAAAATACCCCGATCTTTTCCCGGCGCGACCCAGCGGTGAGCCGTGGGGTGCTGAGCAGATTGCCATTCGTTTTGCGGGAGACGTTTATCTGTGCTCTGGCCTAAGCACGACCCAGTTTGCAGCGGTCCAGCAACGATTTAGCGAACTCATTCTCCCGATAGAAGAGGCGCCACCAACCGCAGTGACTATCCTCATTTTCCGCGCAGCGCTTGCCGACTTTGAAGATGATGATAGGCCCTGGTCTTTCGACTTTGATCTGGACTACGCGCCGAATACCATGCGTGTCGCAGGCTTTCACTGCATGGGGCGGCTTGATTGGGCACCACGCTTACAGGCGGCGCTTTGGACACCGGAAGACAGTCGACTCGTATCCCATTCTATTTTTGAAAATTTCTTCCGTATGGTGGTAGCCTACCGCTTATTTGAGCAAGGTGGAATGCTGTTGCACAGTGCGACAGTGGTTAACAATGGTGACGCCTATATGTTTTTCGGGCCCTCAGGAGCCGGAAAATCGACGATTTCCCGGCTGAGCGCCGCTGCCGGTCATGCAGTGCTTAGCGACGATATGAATGCCGTGCGGATCACGCCAGCGGGGGCTTTGGTTGAGAAATTACCTTTCGCTGGTGACTTTGGCCAAACCGGCCATGGAGTTAGCGGTGCTTACCCACTGCGCGCACTATGTCGCTTGCATAAAGGCGCAGATCCAACCCTGCATTCTCTCAGTTGCGCCAAAGCGGTTGCCGAACTGCTTGGCTGCGCCCCGTTTGTCAATCGTAATCCTTATTGTCGTGATCGCTTGATCGACCAACTATACGCAATCAATGCGAACATACCGATACAAGCACTGACTTTTGCGCTGGACAACCGCTTCTGGTCTTTGTTGCGGAGTACATGAAATGCTTAACGTTAATACCTTGTTAAAGAAATGTGCGGACACGCGGCATCGTAATCTTGATGGTGAAGGGATTGTGGTGAAACAAACAGCTGGTGAGGTGCTAGTGCTGAATGAAGTGGGCGTGCGTGTACTGGATCTTCTAGAGTCAGAAGCTTCCGTCCGCGACCTGCTGGATACACTAGCCACCGAATATGCTATTGATCGATCCACCCTGGAGCAAGATTTACACCTCTACCTACAAGAATTGGTCGATGCACAGGTTATTGAACGCGTGATGGCCTAAGGCTTAAGGCTCGCTGCTCTTTAGCCCTCGCTCCAACCAGGGAGGAGACTTCAATCGTCAGCCTTCATGAGGCCCGGCTATGTCATACACTGACACTCTGCAACGCACCTGGCGTGAGAATATTCTATTTTCGGCCTTGGTTGAACTGACTTACCGCTGCAACCTTAATTGCTTTTTTTGCTATAACGATCCAAATCTTAAAGGTGTTCCACTGAGCACCGAGCAGTACGTGCAATTCTTCAAGGATCTACGCGAACTGGGTACACTCAACTTGACTCTTTCTGGTGGAGAACCGTTGGCGCGCGCCGATTTTTTCACTCTGGGCCGCCAGGCGCGCGAATTGGGCTTCGTGGTGCGGGTGAAGTCCAACGGTCATGCCTTGAATGGGCGGTTAGCGCGGCGGTTGAAGGAAGAAGTGGATCCGTTTATCGTGGACATCAGCTTACATGGCGCTTGTGCCGAAACCCATGATCGCCAGACCCGTGTGCCGGGCAGCTTTGTAAAGCTTCTGGCTAATCTTGGCGAGCTGCGCGCTTTAGGCCTGCGCGTTCAGCTCAACAGTCCGCTCACTGCCTGGAATGAAATGGATCTAGAGGCGCTGTTCGCGCTGGCCGATGAGTGGAATTTGCCCCTCAAAATCGATCCGCAGATCACGCCGCGCGACGATGGCGATTTGGGGCCGCTGCAAGTCGCGGCAAGTCGCGTGGGCGTGGCACGGCTGTTGGAACTTCAGCAGCAGCGGGCTCATCAACGGCAAACCGCGCCGAGTGCGGAACGCACTGCGGAAGCCAAGACTAAACCGCCTACCACTAAGCACTGCGGCGCTGGCTCATCGACCGTAACGGTAGATCCTTTTGGCAATGTCTATCCCTGTGTGCAGTGGCGACGCCGAGTGGGCAATCTGCATCAGCAATCGATCCAGGCCATTTGGCGTCATTCTGCCCCGCTAAACGAGGTGCGCCAGTTGGCTGGGGATGTGAAGCAGGCGGTGAGCCAATACAGCACCCAAGCTTTTGGCTTTTGTCCTGGTCTGGCGGAACAGGAAGCTGGGGATGCTACCCATCTTTATCCGGCTGCGCGACTACTGTTGGAGCTGCGCCAGCGGCCAATCTCCTAAGCCAAAAAGCGGCTAAACCAAAAGCCCTTGGCCTCTTAGCTAAGGGCTAAGGGCTAAAGGCTTTGGCGCAAGTAGCACACTGGATACCTCGATCAGACCAGCGGCGCTGCTGGAGCGCCGGTAACCCGCCAACCTTTCACGAGCTGGCGCTGCTGGCGCAGTCACCATCGGCACCTGCGGTTTTTCCAGGAGCACATGTGGTAGCGATCGCTTCCAAGGATTCGCGGGAGAGGATTCGCGGCGCTTGATAGGGCTTTTGGCCGGTTCGGGTGGCAGCATGTTCAGGGGAGGTTTGCCCGATTTTCTTCATCGTTTAACTCCGTATAACGAGTGTTGCTTTGGGTGATTTTAAGGCGCACACCCCCGTCCTGTATCCTGCCACGGGACGGGGGTGTAGTGTTTTGCGGTTTTAAGGCCGCAAGGTGAGGGCGGGATCGCCAAGGAGGCTGTAGATGCGCGGCATGTAGTCGGGCATGTCAGGGCGATTGGCGTGGTTTGCAAGGGCTTGCTGGATGGCTTCTCCAAGCGTGGGGCTGCGTTGCTGGAAGACAGCTTCCATGAGGCTCCGGTTCAGTTGCGCCGCCGCTTGGTTCATCGAAAGTCCGGTGGCAGACCAGACGGCAAGGGCACCACCGTCGCTGTCTAGCATCAGCCGTTCGCCCACCGCGATATAGCCCGGCAGTTCAAACCGGTTGACCGCGCAACTCATGGCGCTGACGATGGGGAGCGGGCCGCTGCCTTTCAAAGCACCCATGTCGTTGATGGTGAGCAGGTTGGATTTGCTCAGGCCGTAGGCACCCCCGTGTCCAATGTAGTTCACCCATCCAAGACCGCTGTTGAATGCGCCCATCAGTTGCGTCCGGGCCGTTGCGATCGGGGTGGTGTCTAGGTACAGCTTCCTGGCGACAAGGTCGGTGGGTAGGCTTTGGGCAAGCTGGTCACTGTCTTGGGCAAAGCGACCGGCGGCGGGGTCAGTTTTGTCAGCGACTAACAGCGCGCCCGTTTGACGCAGCGTCGCAGTCCCTTGCTCGTGGCGCTGGAGCTTGCCGAGATAGGCTTGCACTTCAGCGGCGCTGGCGGCGGGTATGCGGCCAATCGGAACTTCGGGAACGCCATCGTTATTGCTGTCGGCTAGACAGTTGTCGCAGCCATAGAGGCCGTTGGGTGTGGCCGTGAGCAGGGTGGGTACTTGCGGTTCGCCACTGGCTTTGAGGTCTCGGTAGTCAAAGCTGCCCGTGCCAACAAGGACAATATGACGGACACCCCAGCGGCTGATGGCGTGCGTGAGGAATTGCTGCACAGCGTAGGGGTTGGCTATGCCGCCGTTGCGGCTGTCATAAATCTCCTGAGTGGTGACCACACGGCTGGATTGCCCGCGGCTTTGGCGATAGTCCGCGAGGGTTTGCGCGGCCGCTTGGAGGCCGGGTGCGGTCAAAACCAGGTAGCTGATTTGCTCCTGCTCGGGTAGGGCGGCGGTTTGCACGTTGAGCGTGGCGTTGGCAACGCTGGCGCTGGCGTGGTAGCGCCGTCCGGCTTGTGCGCTGAAGGTGACGCTGTGGCCGTTGGCGGTGGGGGTGATGGTGGTCTGGGACACCGCGACCGGTTTTGCTGGATCTTTGAGGTCAAAGACTTGGATGGCGGCGTTGCTAAAGCCTTCAATGGCCATCGGCCCCGTGCTGGCGGCGGTGGCTGTGAGCTGGTCGCTCACGGCGCGCGCGCGCCGTTGGTAGTCTACTTCGATGCGGTCGAGGTAGAACAGGTTGCTGCGATCGCCTAGGGCGGTGATTTCGATGTTGTTGCTGCCACTGAGCAGTTGCTGGGCAGTGATGGGGAATTGTAGGAGGCTGTCGTTGAGGTCGTTCCAGGTGCCTTGTCCGAGCAGTTGGCCGTTGAGCCGAACCTGTGCGGTGTGAATACCCATGGCGGTGCCTTTGACGTAGAGCCGTAGGCTGCCACCGTCCACGACATCGGGGATTTGCACGGTGACCGTTTTGGCACTGCCACTGGCGAGATTGCCCCCGGCAAAGGCGAGCCAGTACCAGTAGTCCTCTTGGGGATCCGTGGCAATGACCGTGCCGGCAAATAGGTCTTCTTCGGCCCGCAGGGTGTCGCTAAAGACACTGGCGGCTACAGCGGGCGGGGCGTTTTGAGCCGGGGTGACGTCTATCCGTAGGCCCGGTTGGTTGGCGCGCAGTCGGTAGAGGTTGTCAAGGGTGTAGAGACTGTCGATGCCTTGGCCGTAGAACAGGAGACCACTGGCGTTGGGGGTGGCTTGCCAGGCGATGGGACGACCGGCGTTGGTGAGTTCCAGTTGACCGTTGAGTAGCCACCCTTGGATGTCGTTGGTCGTGCTTCCAAGTACTGGGGCGAGTTGGGCGGCGCTGATGTAGATCAGGCCGTCTTTGCGCACCGGGATTTGGGCAACGCCAGGGGTGCTGGGGGTCGCGGCAAAAGCGGCGAGCGCTTGGGCGCTGCGGTCGAGGGTGCGCCGGGTCGTTGGGCGCGGTTGGGCTTGGTAGCCTTGCGCGGGGTCGCTGTAGCCGGGGTCGGCGGTCTCTTCGGTGTTTGCAGCAGCCCATTGGCGGGCGGCGGGCGTGGCCGGGGCGGCGGTGACCGTCCAGGGGCCGTAGATGCGGGTACCGCCCCAGACTTCTTGCTCAATCAGCCGGTAGGTGTGGCTGTGGCCTGGGGTGGCCGTGGCGTCGAGTAGACGATAGCTGCCGCCTTGCGGGGCGTCGAGCAGGGCGGGTAGTACGTCTTCGTGGAGCCGTTGGTAGTCGCCCGTGACGGGGTCTTGCCGTTCTACATAAAAGCCGGAGGTTCCAACTTCGCCTTCCGTTTCCCAGCGTACGAGCACCCGCCCGCTTTCCAGCTCGGCTCGGAAGTCCCGTAGACTGCTGAGCGTGGCGTCGTCAGGGAGTACCTTGACATAGGCGGTGGCGCTGGCGCAGGAGGTCGGTTGGGCTGTGGAGCAGATTTGGTAGGAGATCGTGTATAGACCCGGGGCAAGGCCTGCAGGCGCGGTGAGTGTGCCGTCGGCATTGATCGTCAGGGGGCTGCTTTCCGTGACCGTGACCGTCGCACTGGTGGGGACTACGCCGTTGATGCTGTCGTTGTTAAAGACACTGAGGGTCGTGGAGCTTCCACCCGCTTTGATCGTGGACATCGGTACCGTGGCACTGCCGTCATCTACCGCTGCGATGTCCGCGTTGACAACTACCGTGGCGACGGCGGTGTCGCACACCGCCGGGGCGCTGACAGCGCAAATCCGGTAGGTGTATTGGTAGGTGCCGGCGGTGGTGCCCGGGGCGACCGTGAGGGTGCCATCGGCGTTCATAACGATGCTGCCAGTGGCGGGGTTGGTGTTTAGCCCAAGTCCTGCACCACTGGTGGTGAGGGTGGCGTTGCCGCCCCCGCCTACCGTGACCGGGGCGCCGTTAAGCGTGTCGTTGCCTAAAACACTGGCCGTGCTGCCGCCCGTGCCACCACTGATCGCTGCCGGGGCGTCGTTCACGGCGTCAATAACGGCGTTCACCGTGATCGTGGCAATAGCAGTGTCGCACACCGTGGTGCCTTGAGCGCAGATCTGGTAGGTGACAGTGTAGGTGCCAGGAGGCGTAGTGGCGGGTACGTCAATTTGGTTGCTGCCGTTGATGGTGGCACCCGGGAGCGTGCTGCTGAGGATCGTGGGTGCGGAAATGCCGCCCGCGCCAACCGGTGGGTTGGTAACACTACCCAGTTGGTCGTTGCTCAGAATGGTGACCGGAGCGCCCGGGTTGACCGTGGCGGCGTCATCTACGGCGTCAATGATCGGTGCGCTGGCAGTGGCAGTGTTGTTGCCGCCGGCGCCGGTTCCTCCATTGCTGTCGTTGCCGGCGCCAGTCGTACCCGTAAAGGTGATGGCGGTCTGTGAGGTGTTCGTGCCGCCCGGCGTGCCAGGGGCAGTGTAGCTGAAGGTGCAACTGATGGAGGCTCCCGCCGCTACCGTGGCCGGGGGCGTGGGCGAACAGCTTAGGGCGCTGATGGCACCAGCACTTGCACTGGGGGCGCAGCTGGCGCTGGTCGCGGGTGCGGGCCCAGCATTGGTGCAGGTCAGAGTCAGGCCACTGTAGCTTTGGCCAGGACTGAGCACCGCTGGCAAAGCGCCTAATACGGGAGGACCCATGTCGGAGTTTGTGTTGACCACCGCCGCATTGGATGGGGCGTTATTAAACGTAGTCACGCCACCGCTAACGGTGGGATAATTACTGGTCGCTACGTTGCTGACGGTGGCCGGAGCGCCCGTCGCCACTGTAACCCTAAACTTGACGGTGACCACGCCGTTGGCACCGGGCTGCACGACACCGGCTGGCTGGGTGCTGGTATGCACCTCGCGGGTACCTGTACCGGTGGGGTCATAGGGCATTTTGCCACCCACATCGGCTACAGCCGTACCATTCATGGTCGTAGAGGCAGCAACATAGGTAGTGCCGGTGGGAATCGCATCCGCAAGGGTTACGGAATCTGCCACCAAGTTGCCAGAGTTGGTGATGGTAACAGTGTATTCCAGGACGTTGCCCACCACTGCGGTGGTGGCGGGATTTTGCCCCGTCGTGATGTTGGCCACTGACTTAGTGGTGGCAAGGGCTGGATTCAACGTGGGCAAGTTACAGGAGGCAAGGTCATAAACACCCTGACCCGCACCCAGTCCCGAGACTGTGCCCAAATCCGTGGCCCCTCCGGGGTAAACACCCAGGTTGATGCTCCAGGGTGAGGTCGTTGTTCCGGATAGCGAAGTCGTGAACAACTGCCCTGTGGTAGTGAACGCCAAGCCAGTTGCTCCATTGGGACCTACCTGTTCCAAGACAGTGGCCTTTTTGGTATTGATATCGATTCGGTACAAATAGCTAAGACCGGTTCCATTCACTGACGAATACATAAACAGGCGGCCATTCCCATCGCCCGCAACGTCACCAGCGTTTAATGTGCTGAAAACCGTATCGCCGGCAGGCGCTGTCAACAATCCCAGATCAGTGACTACGCCAGCGGTGGTCTGGCTAAATAAATGAAAGTTAGTGCCCACATAGTAGATATTCCCATCGAACGCACCACCGGATCCGGTAAGAGACCAGGAAGGGTAAGTGCCAACAGTGCTGGTGGCTGACCCGGTATATTGCCTGATGGTGGTGTTACTGCCGTTGTCAAAGTAGATATAATTATTAGTGGCGGACTGGGCAATGACGGCGACTACGGTTGGCTGAGGGTTAGCGACCCGCGTAGCAGCGCCTGTTGACTGATTTAGTGTATATAACTGGGCGGAAAAACGAGGTGTGCTCGAAATATTGTAGCGGGAAGCATAAATGGGCCCGCAACTAAGAACCGCTGCGGAGGCATGTTGACTGAAGATCATTAACAACAACAAGCAGAACAACCCCAGCCTCATGAGAAAGCGGTCATAATCGACCACCTTATAGTTGCAATTAGCGCTTTGCATTTCTTCTACCCCTAAAGTTAATTAATGAACCCAAATTTAGATTGATTTAGATTGATTTAGATTGAGGCTTCTCCAGCCAGCTCTTGGCTTTGGGTATACAACATAGAGGAGATGACCACAACCTATGCCTTAAGTGACAAAAAATGTCAGCAGAGTGACGATTCCCGTCAGTTCCCACAATAAAAATCGAGTTATCCCTCATCACAGTAAGAGCTTTCCTCTCTATAATGATTAGGACAAAATCCAACGTTTAGTATACAGAGTGATGTACAAATATAATACCAACTACACAGATTCACTCGCCCACTTTGCGCTAAAATTTCCCTTCCACCAAAATTGAGGATTTAGGCATGACCGATACCCTGCAACCCCAGCGCCGCCAGGTGCTCCGCCTGCTTGCTGCTACCAGCGCTGCTGCCCTGAGCGCCCCCGCCCTGGCCGCCGCCCCCTCCTGCACCACCGACGGCACCCCCCTGCAATTCACCCCCAAGACCGCGCCGGACGCCCATCCGCAGCAAAATGACATCGCCAAATATCCCAAATGCCCGTACTGCGGCATGGATCGCCAGCAGTTCCATCACAGCCGCCATTTGGTACATTACCAGGACGATCTGGCCGACTCCACCTGCTCCTTGCACTGCGCCGCGCTGAGTCTGGCGCTGAACCTAGATCGCGGCCCGAAAGCCATTTACGCCGCTGATTTTGGCGCAGCCACAGACCCCAAACCGCTGGTGAATGTCGATGAAGCTACCTATCTGATCGGCTCAAAGCTACCCGGCGTGATGACTAAAGAAAGCAAGATCGCCTTCGCTGCCAAAACTGCGGCGGAAGCGGCCAAGGCCGAGCACGGCGGGAACCTAGGCGATTTCGCTGCTGCCCTGCAAGCCGCCTATCAGAGCCTGGCGAGCGATACCCTGATGATCCGCAAGAAGCGCTCTGAAAAGAAACCACACAGCGCTACACACGGTTGAGAGTGAACTATTCCGCCATGGCGACCCCAGTCCGACGCTGGCTAGCAACCGTTGTGCTGACGCTGGCGCTGGGGCCAGCCTGGAGCCAACCCTTGCAACTTCCCGCACCCGGCCCCAAGGACACCTGTCCGGTGTGCGGGATGTTCGTGAGCCTCTATCCCGACTGGGTGGCGACGGTCTGGTATCAAGATGGCCACGCCCACCACTTTGACGGAGCCAAGGATTTATTCAAATATCTGCTGGAGCTGCCAAAATATGCCCCCGGTCACACGCAGGCCGACATCGCCGCCATCGGCGTGACCGACTATTACCATGTCACCCGGATCGACGCCCGCAGCGCCTGGTATGTGATCGGCTCTGACGTGCTGGGGCCGATGGGCCATGAGCTGATCCCGCTCACCACTCCAGCCGAGGCGGAGGAGTTTCTCAAGGATCATCACGGCAAGCGCATCGTCCGCTTCACGGACGTAACCCCGGCCCTGCTGTTGGCCCTCGACCAAGGCCAGCCGCAGTGACCGTTTATTTCATCGGGGCCGGTCCTGGTGATCCTGAACTTATCACTGTGAAAGGCCAGCGCCTGATCGGCGCATGTCCACTGGTGCTATACGCCGGATCGCTGGTACCCAAAGCGGTGATTCTGGCGGCCAATCCGGCGGCAGAAACCGTTAACACCGCCGATCTGAGCCTGGCCGACATCATCAGCCGTATACGCGCCGCTCATGACCGGGGCTGGGATGTGGCGCGCGTGCATACCGGCGACCCGGCGCTTTACGGCGCGATAGGCGAGCAAATCCGCGAGTTGGAAAAGCTGGACATTCCTTACGCAGTGGTGCCAGGGGTGACGGCCGCTTTCGCCGGGGCCGCGCTGCTGCGCCGAGAATTGACCTTACCAGGTATCAGCCAAACCTTGATTTTGACTCGCTATGCCGGCAAAACGCCGCTGCCTGCCGGTGAAAGCCTGGCGGCATTGGCGCAGCACCAAGCGACACTAGCGATTTATCTGAGCGTGGATAAAGTACGGGAGATCGTGGCGGAATTGATTCCGCACTACGGTACGGATTGCCCAGTAGCGGTGTTGCATCGGGTATCGTGGCCAGATCAGGACGGAGCAGTTGGCACTCTGGCTGACATCGCCGCCCAAGTCGAGGCCAAGGGTTTCACACGCACTGCGCTGATTCTGGTGGGGCGGGTTCTACAACCGGAAGGCTTTCCCGCCTCCTACTTGTACAGCACAGAACACGCCGCCTGGTATCGGGCAAACGTGGCCCTGGATTGAGAAACCACGGATTTTCGGTCGGCCCCCTCCCCCGCATTCCCAGGCGGCGAAGGGGGAATGAGGCTGTGCCCGTAGCGCTCTTAGGCGTTGGCTTGCTCCAACAACTCCGAAACCAGCTCAGGCGGCAGCTTCAATTCGCGCGCTAATTCTTCCATGTAGGCGCGTTCCTGCGCGTTGTCTAGATTAATCGCCAGCAGAGAGGTTAGGTAAATCTCCGCAGCGGCGGCCGACGAATCCGCCCCTGCGGCGACTTCCTTGGCGTTCAAAGGCTTACCCAGCTCTTCCAGCACAAAACGCTGCGATTCGGCATCCAGATTGAGCTTTTGTAGATAGCCGTCAATCGCGCTGCGTTCCCGATCATCAATATGGCCATCCGCCTTGGCGGCGGCAATCATGGCTTTCAACAGGGTCAGGCTGCGCTTTTCTAGTTGCTGCCCGCTCAGAACATTGACCGTTGGCCCCAGCTCAGGGAGAGCCGCCGCCGCGCCTGCATTCTTGGCCTGCCAGTCTTGAAAGGTCTTGTAAGCCAGGCCGCCAATCGCCCCCAGGCTGCCGAGCTTCAAGGCCACGCCGGTCAAGCCGCGCCCGACCCGCGTACCTAGCAGCAGCGCCGCGACGCCCGCCATAGCCGCGCCCTTGCCCATGCTGGAGAAAGTCTCCTCACGCTGCGCCGCCTGACTGGGAATGCCGAATTTTTCTTCCGCCAGATTCTGGCCTTTCGCCACCAGCTCGCGCCCGGATTGCAACAATTGATCGAACAGTCCGCCAACGTCCATTGCCTTCTCCTCGTGGTAATTACAAATCAAGCGGTTCACGACGCTTTTCTGCAATGCAGTATAGTCTACTGCGCGCTTCCCGTTATCAGATGTAACGAGCGTCAGAAGTTCACCCGCCAGCTCCTCCACCTGCATAAATTCTCTCGGCGCGCGCGGCAAGCGGGGCCGCTCTAGCAAGATGACAGGAAGCCGCAATTGCCAGGCTGCGGTCAGCTTGGCGACGACGGCCCGACCGCCGCTGTTCTTGGCGATAATCACATCGATACCGTGGTGTTGCAGTAACTCTAGCTCTTGCGCCAGGGTAAAAGGCCCAGAGGCGCGCACCACGGTCAGACGCGGCGCGGGCGGCGCATCGGTCGCCAGACAACGCACCAGCCAGTGCTGATGCGACGGAATGGCGGCGCTATGCGTCAAAGGCTCCAAACCGATGGTAAAGAAGGGCCGCCGAAATGACTGCAATGCAACGCTTAGCTCGGCCCAATCCGCTACGCCACGCCAGTCATCACCGGATACAGGCCGCCAGGGCGGCCGCCGGTACGCCCACAGCGGAATCTGGGCAACCTGGGCGGCGGTTACCGCATTAGAGCTGATGTGGGCGGCGTAAGGGTGAGTCACATCCAACAACAGCTCGATACGCTGCGCGCACAGGAACTCCGCCAAGCCGCTCGCGCCGCCGAAGCCGCCGCACCGCACGGCGCAAGGCAACACCGGAGAACCGGCTTTACCAGCCAGGCTGTAGGTCAGCTCATGGGCAGTGGCCAGTAATCGCGCCAGCCGCACCGCTTCGCCAATACCGCCCAGCAATAGAATACGCATCAAGCAAAACCAGCATGGCCGACGGGCTGGCCGATTCGATCAATGGCCCACACTTCCACCGCCACGCCTGGCGGCAGAATGGCGCGGGCCTGATCTCGCGCCAGCAGGCAAATCCGCTCGCCCAGCGGCACTTGGCTGGCGTGGGCCAGCGCCAGTGCCTGCTGGCTGGTATTGGCGGCGCGTATGGCGGCTTGCAAGGCGGTTTCCGCGCCCAGCGCCGCCGCTTCCGCCGCCAGTACCGTGAGATCAATGTGGGAATGGCGGCTGTGCAAATCCAGATGACCCGCCGCCAGTTTGCTGATCTTGCCAAAACCGCCAATGACGCTAAGGCGCGGGATTGGCGTGCGTCGCAGTTGTTTCAGCACCGCCCCAATGAAATCGCCCATTTCAATCAAGGCCAGATCAGGCAAGGCATAATGATGGCGGATGGCCTGCTCGCTGACCGCGCCGGTGCAGGCGGCGATATGGGTGAGGCCGTTGGCGTGGGCCACGGTCACCGCCTGCTGGATAGAGGCGATATAAGCCGAGCAGGAGAAGGGCCGCACGATGCCGGTCGTGCCAAGAATGGATAGCCCACCGCAGATGCCCAAGCGAGGATTCAGGGTGTTCAGCGCCAACTGCGCACCGTTTTCCACCCCAATGGTGATCTCGAAACCGCCGCCATAGCCGACGCTGGCCGCCTGCTGCATCACTTGGGCGGTAATCATCTGTCGCGGCGTTGGATTGATGGCCGGTTCTCCTGGCGGAATCGGCAACCCAGGGCGGGTCACCGTCCCCACCCCCGGCCCAGCGTAAAAGCGCACGCCCGACGCGGTGCGCAAGGCCACCTGCGCGCAAATCAAAGCGCCATGGGTGAGGTCGGGATCATCCCCAGCATCCTTGCGTGTAGCCGCCTCGGCTCCAGTGGCGATCAAGCGGCAATAGGCCAATGAAAACCGGGGACGCTGCCCGCGCGGCAGCACAATCTCTACCTGTTGCAGCGCGATGCCAGTGAGCAGGCAATGCGCGGCCGCCACGCTGGCCGCTGTAGCGCATGCCCCCGTGGTGTAGCCAAAGCGCAACGGGCGCTGCAGCTCAGCGGTTTCAGGACGCATAACGGGAAACCTTGCGCTAATGCCGGAGAACTACCGCCTCTGCTGCTTCTGAGATCATCATTGCCATCAACCACTGTACGCTGGTTTGTGGCCTGGCTTCCACTTGATGTTGCACCCGATACTAGGCTGCTGCTCTCCGGTAACCGGCAACCCGGCTAATGCTGCATCGGCAGCCGCTCGCAGAGCAGCGCCAGTCACTGCAATGCTATTGCCTGGCCGACTGCCATCGAACTGGCCCCGATACACCAACTTGCGATCGGCGTCGAACAGAAAGAAATCCGGCGTACAAGCTGCCCGATACGCCTTAGCCGTCTCCTGGCTTTCATCGTATAGATAAGGGAACGAATAACCGGAAGCCCGCGCTTCCTGTGCCATGGGTTCCGGGCCATCAGTGGGATAAAGGGCTGCATCGTTAGCATTGATCGCGACGACGGCCAGACCCTGCCGCTGGTAATCACGCGCGAATTGCAGCAACCCCTGGCGAATATGCTTCACAAAAGGGCAATGGTTGCACATAAAAACGACGAGCAAGGCCAGTGCGTCCTGAAAGCGTTCTAGTGACACCGTTTGGCCGGTGCTCGGTTCGAGCAGGGCAAACGCGGGCGCGGGCGTACCCAGCGGTAGCAGGGTGGACGCAGTTTGAGCCATGGCGGTCCCTGTGCAAGAAGGGTATAAGAGGAGGATGGATAGAATGGCGAGAGAGTGCAACTCACGGTCGCCAGGCCCAACACCCTCGCGTTGGACTGGCGACCTGATAAGCGAACCAAGTGCGGCGGTGACGGTCAATCCCGACGCATTCAGCGGTTTTCTCGTAGAT
>JBATSQ010000186.1:0-12987 GCA_049293375.1 Candidatus Contendibacter sp. | reverse complement strand
TTGGAGATACTTCAAGTCTCCAAGTCGCTCATGGACGAATCAAGGGGCGGATTGCGCAACGCAATCCGCTTCCAACTCAACCAACCAGTCTTTATTGATTAGCCCCTTGACTTCAGCGAAGGTACAGGCGGGCCTGATTTCCGAGAAAACTTCTCCATGCGCGCGCGCGGCTTCATTCCATCGCGAGATGTCGGTCAGCAGTACCCGCGTACGCACCACGTCCTGAAGTGTCAACCCGGCGTCCGCGATGGCCTGCGCGATGATCTCCAAACAGCGCTTGGTTTGACCGTAAACATCGCCGGGACAAGCGACAGCACCATTAGCGGCGATAGGCGCTGTCCCGGCAACCGCCAGGATATTACCGACGCGGACGGCGCGAGAAAAACCGATCTGAGATTCAAACGGAGATCCAGAAGAAACGAGTTTACGCATGGTGTTCGCCTTGCTGAAGGTCTGATGGGAGGTTATTTTGAGCAGCCCTATTGTCGATCAAGCGCGCCCGACCCAGCCAGGCTGCGCCAAAAAGCCGCAAATTCATGATGTCTTCGGTGGCTGCTGGTAGCTGGAGATCATTGCTACGGCGAATTTCCACATAATCGGGCCGCAACCCAGCCGCCGCCAAGCGGGCCTTGGCCTCTTGCGTCAGCTGCGCATAATCCCGCTCTCCAGCGCGCAGGCGTTCCGCGCAGGCGCTCAGTGTGGCGTACAACGTAGGCGCGATGGCCCGTTCCGCCGGGGTCAGATAACCATTGCGCGAACTCATCGCCAGACCGTCGGTTTCCCGCACCGTGGGCACGCCGATAATCTCGATCGGAAAGTTTAAATCGGCGGTCAAGCGGCGGATGACCAGCAGTTGCTGCCAATCCTTTTCGCCAAACAGCGCCAGATCAGGTTGCGCCATGTTGAACAGCTTGCTAACTACAGTAGCGACGCCGCGAAAATGAATCGGTCGGCTGGCCCCGCACAGCATCCCGGACAGCTCCGGCACACTGACCTGCGTGATCTCCTCCAGCGGATGCGGGTACATTTCCGCAACCGGTGGCGCAAACAGCAGATCCAGCCCGACGTCGGCCAGTTGCCGGGAATCTTCGGCCAGGGTGCGCGGATAACCGGCAAAATCCTCGTTAGGGCCGAATTGGGTGGGGTTGACAAAAATGCTGGCGACCGTGCGCGACGCTCGTTGGCGGGCGCATTCCACCAGATGTAGATGACCCCGGTGCAGATTACCCATGGTTGGGACGAACGCGATCCGTTCCCCGACGCGCCGCCAGGCAGCGACCTGGGCGCGCAGTGCAGCGATGGTGTGGACGGTGTGCATGGCGGCGCTCCTGCGTTTCAGGCCAGACAATGTTCGGGGCCAGGAAAAGACCCGTCTTTGACAGCGGCCACATAAGCGGCCACGGCGGCTTGCAGGCTGTCATGGCCGGCCAGAAAGTTTTTGGAGAAGCGCGGTCGCCGCCCAAAGGTAATGTTGAGCATGTCGTAGCTCACCAGTACCTGGGCGTCACACTGCGGCCCCGCGCCGATGCCAATCAGCGGAATCGTCAGGGCTTCGGTCAGCCGCGCCGCCAGTTCTGTCGGGATACATTCCACCAGGGCGAGGTCTGCCCCCGCCTCTTGCAAGACCAGGGCTTCGTCGATCATGCGGCGGGCGGCGTCTTCGTCCCGCCCTTGCACCTTGTAGCCGCCCAGCTTGTGCACCGATTGCGGCAGCAGGCCCAAATGGGCGCATACCGGAATGCCGTTACGGCTCAACGCGCGGATGGTGTCCGCCAGCCAGCCGCCGCCTTCCAGCTTGACCATATGCGCCCCGCCTTCCCGCATCAGCCGGGCCGCGTTGCACACGCCTTGCTCCACCGTGGCATAGCTGGCGAAGGGCATATCGGTCATCAACAGCGCGCTTTGCAGGCCCCGCGCCACATTGCGCGTGTGATAAACCATCTCGTCCATGGTGACCGGCACCGTGGTGCGTTGGCCTTGCACCACCATACCCAGCGAATCGCCCACCAGAACGACCTCGACGCCGGCTGTCTCCAGCAGCGCCGCGAAGCTGGCGTCGTAGGCGGTCAGTACCGCGAATTTTTCCCGGTCGCGTTTCATCTTGGCCAGGGTCGTGAGCGTGATTGGCTTGCGCGTCGGTTGTTCCTGATACATGGCGTGCTCGGCAGGTGCGGTGGGATAGAGGGGTGCGGGCAGGCGACGGATTCCGCAGGGCTATCGTAGCCGGTCAGAGCGTGCTGTCCAAACGGCTTAGACCCTGTTTAGAGATTTTTGCCCACAGTTCGCGCACGGAACCCTGACCGGGAATGATGAGTTGTGGCGCGAGGTCATAGAGCGGCTGGAGAACGAAGGCCCGTTCCTGTAGGCGCGGGTGGGGCAGGGTCAAGTTGGGGGCCTCGCTCACCAGGGCATCGTACAGTAATAAGTCTAAATCCAGCGTGCGCGGCCCCCAGCGCACTGCGCGGGTGCGGCCTTGCGCCTGTTCCAGCTGCTGTAATGCCGCGAGCAGTGGCGCGGGAAGGAGCGTGGTATCCAGCACAGCGACCGCGTTGATGTAGTCCGGCTGATCGGGTGGGCCGCCGACCGGCGCTGAACGATACAGCGGCGATTGCGCGCTGAGGCGGCTGACGGGAAGGGTGCGCAGGGCCTGAAAGGCGCGTTGCACTTGCTGTACGGGGTCGTCCAGATTGCTACCGATGCCGATATAGGCGCGCGCGGCTGGCATCCAGGCCCGGCTCTCGTTCGTGTTCAGGTTTCAGGCGCTAAAGGGGTGGGGCGCGCTGCTTGGGGGCCGCGTTGCGCCTTGCGGCGACGGCGGGGTTTAGCCTTGGCCGACTTGGGCGGTGGTTGCGTGGCTTGCAGGCGCTCAGCCTCATCCAGTGTCAGGAGTCGGCTCCACCAGGTGCCCAGTTCCGCCGCCTCTGGATCGCTGTCGGCGCGGAGCAGCAAGAAATCATAGCCCGCGCGAAACCGGGGATGTTCAAGTAACCGCAGAGCGCGTTTGCCGGTCGTAACCATTAGCCGCTGTTGCAATTCCCAAATTTCGCGCATCGGCAGGCTGTAGCGCCGGGGTAGGGCGGTGTGACGGATCTGGGCTTCAATCACCCGTTCCGCGCCTTCTTGCAATGCTTCTTGCGCACTCAGTCCCTCGCTCTCCAGCCGTCGCATCTGTTCCCGCAACGGTTCCCACAGCAAGGCGGCATACAGGAACGCGGGATGGATCGGCTTACCCTCGGCGACCCGTTGATCGGTATTCGTCAGGGCCTGCGCTAGCAAGGTTTTGGGAAAGTGGTTCTGCTGATAGTTCAAGCCACGTTCCGTGGCCGGAAACAGCCAGCCGAACAAGCGATAGTGGCGCAGCAGTTCAAAGGTCTGGATGGCGCAGCCGCCCATGAACAGTTTGAGAATCTCATCGAACAGCCGGGCGGGTGGAATCTTCCCCAGCAAATGACCCAACCGATGCAGTGGCGCTTCCGTGGCCGGATCGAGCTGGAAGCCGAGTTTGGCGGCGAAGCGCACCGCCCGCAGCAGCCGCACCGGGTCTTCGTGATAGTGTTGCGCCGGGTCGCCAATCAGCCGGATCACACCTGCCTTAAGGTCGGCCATACCGCCCACGTAATCGAGTACGGCGAAATCGTTAATGTCATAGTACAGCGCGTTGATGGTGAAATCACGGCGCCAGGCATCATCTTCGATGCGACCGTACACATTATCGCTGAGGATGCGGCCATCGGCAGCCCGCTCCACGGTCGAGCCATTGCCCTCCTCATCGTCGCCATGGGCGCGGAAGGTAGCGACTTCAACAATTTCCGGACCGAACTGGACATGGGCCAGCCGGAAGCGGCGGCCGATCAGGCGGCAGTTACGAAACAGCTTGTAGATTTGTTCAGGCCGGGCATCGGTAGCGACATCGAAGTCCTTGGGTTCGCGGCCCAGCAATAAATCTCGCACGCCGCCACCGACCAGGCACGCGCGATAGCCCCCCTCGCGCAGCCGATACAGCACTTTGAGGGCATTGGGGCTGATGTTGGCCCGCGAGATCGTATGTTCGGGACGGGGAATGACGACGGGTGGGGAAGGGGAGCGTGTAGGTTCCAAGGGGCGTTCGCCAACTCTTGTATGCAGCGGAAGCGTGCGTATAATACTATTTTCCTTCCAAGACGCCAGTCTTCCGCTCCCTTCGTCTAGTGGCCCAGGACACCGCCCTCTCACGGCGGGAACAGGGGTTCGAAACCCCTAGGGAGCGCCATCCATCGGCTCTCTAAGCTCCTATAAGGAGCTTCTGATAGCTGTGAGTTTTTCCCGTTTTTGGCCCCGGTAGCTCAGTTGGATAGAGCGCACCCCTCCTAAGGGTGAGGTCACAGGTTCAATTCCTGTTCGGGGCACCACGCTGTCGCGTGGACTGGGCTGCGAGCCTGACCCTTTGTTGGTTGGCTATCAACAAAGGATCGGCGTACACCAGGGCGGGCGAGGGTCAGGCGCGGTGGTTTTGGCGCTGCTCCAATCGTTGCCACGCCTCCAGTGTGCACGCGACGGACCAGGCCTGCGCGGGCGCGCCGCGTGGGTCATGCGGTGGCGCGCCGTCGAAAATTTCGCTCACGGTGCCAAGCCCTGCATCCAGCAAATGATCACGGATGGGCTCCAGTTTGGCTTGCGCTGCTGCGGCATCGCCAAACACTCGATATTCGGCCAGGGCGTAATGCCCCAAAAGCCAGCCCCAGACGGGCCCCTGATGATAGCCGCTGTCCCGTTCCCGTACATCACCCTGATAATAGGGTCGAAAATCTGTATCCTGTGGAGCTAGCGAGCGCAGGCCGTAGGAAGTCAGCAGCTCACGGCCGCAGACCTGCACCACCGCCTGCTGCGTTGCCGGATCTAGCGGGCTATGCGGTAGGCTGACGGCGAAAATCTGATTGGGGCGGATACGGGCATCGTCGCCCTCCGGGCTGTCGAGTACGTCGAATAGCCCCGCGCCATCGGGCTTGATGAAGCGCTGAAATCCTCGCCGGGCTTGCTGAGCGATCTCGGCGTAAAAGGCCGGAGACTGGCCTAGCCGCCGGGCGAATTCAGCCACGCTGCACAGTGCGTTGTACCAAAGCGCATTGATTTCAACCGGTTTGCCGCTGCGGGGCGTCACCACCCAGTCGCCAATTTTGGCGTCCATCCAGGTCAGTTGCAGCCCCGCTTCGCCCGCGCGCAGCAGGCCATCCCGCGAATCCATCATGATGCCGTAACGCGCGCCGGCGATATGCCAGGCGATGAGTTCCTGCAAGATGGGGAAGACGGCGCTCAGCGTGTCCAGGTCGGCGCTGGCCTCCAGATAAGCGCGCCAAGCCTCGATAAACCAGAGGGTGGCATCAGCCGTGTTGTAAGCCTGAGCTTCGCCGGTTGCGGAAAATAAATTGGGCAACAGGCCTTGATCGATAAAGCGCGCGAAGGTCAGCAGGATGTGTTGGGCTATCTCCCGCCGCCCGGTAGCCAGGGTCAAGCCGGGCAGGGCGATCATGGTGTCGCGACCCCAGTCGCCGAACCAGGGATAACCGGCGATGACCGATGCGCCAGTAGGCCAGTCGGGTAGCGGGCGGGCTACCAGAAAGCTATCCGCCGCCAGCGTCAGTTGCCGCACCCAGGTCGGCGCGGCCTGCAACTCCGGCACGCGCGTTGCGGCTTGGGTCAGAAGCTCGGCTTCCCGTTCTAGAAATCGATGCTGGGCTTGTGCTAAATCCAGAGACACTTCAGTCTCAAGACTGGCGACGACTCCAGTCCAAATCCCGGGCTGTAGGGTGCAGACCGCCTCGCCGATACAGAAATGATGGTCAACATCCGCCAGGCCGCGCTCACGCTCTACCGGTAGATCAAAGCATTCAAACCAGCCCCTTCCGGCAGCGGTCATGATCCCGCCTACAGACCATAGCCGGAGTGTGAAATCCGGGGCTATGACCTGAAGTTGGGTCGGATCAGGTGCATCCAACAGGGGCTGAAAGGCGCTCATGCGGGTCTCGGTGTGATGATCGCGGCCATTCACTAGCAACCGCAGCCGTAGCTGTACATCTCGACCCGGGTTGCCGGACGCTAGCCGCCAAGCGACGTAGCAGGTATGCGCGCCCGGTTCCAGCCATACGCGCTGTTCCAGCGTCAGATCGCCCACCGCAAAGCGCCAGACAGGCATCCGTCCCTCCAGCCGGAACGATTCCAGATGAATATGGCCTACTGGATGGATCGCGCCGTCCGTCCAACGGTTGGTGCACAAGGGAATTTCCCGCGCGCCATCCATCAGGTGGGCGTCGGCCTTGGCGAAAACCAGCCAACGTTCCAGCGTCGCTTGCACGGGCGCGATCAACAAGCCGTGATAACGCCGGGTCAACGTACCGGCCACGGTGCCTGCGGCGTAAGCCCCGAGCCCGTTGCCGAGCCACCACTCGCGCCGTTCGGCCTGCGCCAGATCGCCGCACAGCGCCCGGCCGCAACGGATAAAATCCGGTACCCTCATGCTCATGTGCGTCACTCCGCGCTTGATATGAACTCAGCATAGCCCTTCCGGTGCGTTTCACTGGGACTTCACCGCTTCATTTGCAGGACTTGCCATGGATAATCCACTGCTGACCACTGCCGATTTCCCCGCCTACGCCGACATTCAGCCCAAGCACATCGAGCCCGCTATCGACCATCTGCTGGCCACCAATCGCGCGGCCTTGGCGTCGTTGCTGACGCCCGACGCCGTTTGGACCTGGGAAGCGCTGATTCCCCCGCTGGAGGAGCTGGAGGATCGGCTGAACAAAGCCTGGTCACCGGTACGCCATCTGCATGCGGTGCGGGATTCCGAGGCATTGCGCGTCGCCTATACGGCCTGTCTGCCCAAACTCAGCGCCTATTACAGCGAGCTGGGCCAGCATCAGGGCTTATATCAAGCCTACCGGCAACTGGCCGACAGCCCGCAGTACACGCAATTCGATGCGGCGCAGCGCGCGGTGCTTACCCATGCCTTGCGTGATTTTCGGCTGTCTGGGATTGCCTTGCCTCCAGAGCAACAAGCGCGCTACCAAGACATCATGCGGGAGCTGGCGCAACTGGCGGCCAAATTCTCGGAAAACGTGCTGGACGCCACCCAGGCATGGACCAAACATCTAACAGACGAGGCGCAACTGGCCGGGCTGCCGGACTCGACGCGCGCGCTGGCCCGCCAGAGCGCTGCGCAACGTGGTTTGGCAGGCTGGTTGCTGACGCTGGAGTTGCCGTCCTATCTACCGGTGTTGAACTATGCCGATGACCGCGCCTTGCGTCAGGAGCTGTACAGCGCCTATTGCACCCGCGCGTCCGACCAGGGGCCGAACGCTGGCCAGTGGGATAACGGCCCGGTCATGGAACGCATGCTGGCCTTGCGGCATGAGCTGGCCGCACTGCTTGGGTTCCGGGACTATGCCGATTACGCGCTAGCGACTCGAATGGCTGATACGGCGGAACAGGTGCTGGAGTTTCTCGGCGACTTGGCCCAGCGCGCCCGCCCGCAGGCGCAACGCGAACTGGACGAATTACAAGCCTTCGCCACTGAACAATATGGTGCGGCGACCCTGGAAGCCTGGGATATCGGCTATTACGCAGAAAAGCTACGCCAGCATCGCTATCAACTGTCGCAGGAGGAGTTGCGGCCCTACTTTCCGATCAACCGAGTGTTGGCGGGTTTGTTCGCAGTGGCGCAACGCCTGTTCGGACTCACTATCCAGGCCGTGGATGGGGTAGAAGTCTGGCATCCCGAGGTACAGGTTTATGAAATCGCTGATGCGGTGGGCCAGACGCGCGGTCGCTTTTATTTGGATTTGTATGCCCGCCCGCACAAGCGCGGCGGTGCCTGGATGGACGGGTTTCTGGCACGCCGTCGGCAAGGCCCAGCCATTCGGCTGCCTGCGGCGTATCTGGTGGGTAACTTTACGCCGCCATTGGGTGAGGAGCCGGCGTTGCTGACCCACAATGAAGTGACCACCCTGTTCCACGAATTCGGTCACGGTCTGCACCATTTGCTGACCACGGTGGACTATACGGCGGTGGCTGGCATTCATGGCGTGGAGTGGGATGCGGTGGAGTTGCCTAGCCAGTTCCTGGAAAACTGGTGTTGGTCGCGGGAGGCGCTCGATTTGCTGGCCGGACACTACCAAACCGGCGCGCGGCTACCAGAAACGTTGTACCAGCGCATGGTGGCGGCGCGTCATTTTCAGGCTGGCCTGGCGCTGGCGCGGCAACTGGAGTTCGCCCTGTTCGATTTCCGGCTGCATCGGGATTACGATCCGGCGCAAGGCGGGCGAGTAGCAGCGGTGCTGGAAGCGGTGCGCCGCCAAATCGCTGTGGTAATTCCGCCGCCCTGGAACCGCTTCGCCTATGCCTTCACCCACATCTTTGCCGGCGGCTATGCGGCGGGCTACTACAGCTACAAATGGGCCGAAGTGCTATCGGCGGACGCCTTCAGCGCCTTTGAGGAGAGCGGTGTTTTCGACCCCGCGACCGGCGCGCGATTTCGGGAAAACATCCTGGAAGTCGGGGGTTCGCGTCCGGCCCTGGAGAGCTTTGTCGCCTTTCGCGGGCGCGAGCCGCGCATTGAGCCTCTGCTGCGACTGAGCGGAATTGCCGACTGACGGCTGCGCGGATTCGTCTCCAGACGAACCCACTCAACTTTGCTGCTGATAGCCCCCGCCAAACGGACGAACGTCAGTCGCCAACATTCCAGCACGGCGGGCCGCCGCCAGGCCGGAATCGGCGTCCTCGAACACCTGGCAGTGGTTAGGGGTTATGCCTAGCCGACGGGCGGCTTCCAGAAACAAATCTGGTGCTGGTTTAGGCGGCAGGCCGTCATCGGCGGTGAGCACCACCGGAAACAGCGCGGACAAGGCGGCTGCCTGCAACGCCCGTTCCACATTGGGCCGATTACTGCCGGAGACTACAGCCATGGGTAAGTGGCCGTGATAGCGCCGCGCTAGGGCCGCTACCGGTTCCAGGGGCCGGGCCTGATGCAGCAGGGCGTGGGTTCGGCGTTCCTTGTTGGCGGTAAATTGATCCACATCAATCCGTTGCTTAAAGCGGGCGCTGTAGAGAGCGACGATCTGAGCGGTGGGTTTGCCGTTGTGTTCGACCAGAAAGGCCAAAGGGCAAGACAGGCCCAGCGCCGCGAAAGTTTCGGTCCAGGCCATGTAGTGCAGTGGCAAGGTGTCGACCAGCGTGCCGTCGCAGTCGAAGATCAGGGCGCGCGTCGTGGCGGCCACGGTCAAAACGGAGGTGGAGGGTGCCGAAGAATGCATGGGATCGAGGTTCTGATGAGGGTTTAACACGGTCGAGGGACCGTGGGCTATAACAACAGCGTGGCGGCGCAACCGCCGCGCCTTGGATCGCCGGCTCCCGCGCCATCCGCGCCGGCGACATGGACGCCGCCAAAGTACAGATCAGCGCTCGGCCAGCGGTTGACCGGCCAGCGGCGCGCCAGCTCCTCCAGCGCCCCTGTGGCGAAGCCCGGTTCGATTTGCACCTGCGTCCCATCCCAGTGCAGGCGCGGCGCTGCCACGGCCTGATCCGGCGGCATGGCGAAATCGACGACATTACTGATGACTTGCAATAAGGCGCTGCGGATGCGCTTGCTACCGCCACTACCCAAGGCCAGTCGCAGCGCATCGCCCGCCAGCAGCAGCGAGGGGGCCATCATGGAGGCTACGCGCAGTCCCGGCGGGCTGACGTGAAAGCCATCAGGATGCAAATCATCCTCGCCCATCATATTGTTGAGCATGATGCCGGTGTCCGGGGCGAAATAGCCCGAACCCTCGCCGTTAGAGGTGGTCATGCTGGCGGCGTTGCCCTCAGCGTCGCACACGCTGATGTGGGTGGTGCCGCCAGAGGCCAGCCGCACACGCTTCTGGCTGGCGGCCAATCCAGCGGCGGCATCAGGTGCGGGCAGGCGCAGATAACCTTGCTCACGCCAGCGATCCGCCTCTTGCATCACAGCCACCAGCAAGCTTAAGTGCGCTGGCGCGCCGAAATCCGGGGTCGTGCTAGCGCCCCCCGCCAACAGTTGCAACGCCAGCGCGAGCAAAGCGCCGCCAAAGGCAGGCGGCGGATTGGTCAGCAGCCGGTAACCGCGATAATCCACGGTGAGGGGTTCCCGCTCAATCACCTGAAAAGCAGCCAGGTCAGCGCTCGTCAACAGGCCGCCACCCGCGCGCAACTCCGCCGCCATGCGCTGGGCCAGCACCCCGTGGTAAAACTCGTGGTCGCCATCGCTGGGCAGCGTTTCCAGAAACGCCGCCAACTGTGGATTACAGTGGACTTCCCCCGCGCTCACAAAGCGTCCGTTTGGCGCAAATAGCGCCCGCCCGGCCGGGGTCAAGGTCATGATTGGGGTCAGCAGTCCCAGAAAATAAGCCTGCCTGGAATTGAGGATCAGGCCAGCGCGGGCCAATTGCACGGCCGGGGCCAGCACTTCGCGCAGCGGCAGGCGACCTAATTGACGGTGGATGTGCAGATAGCCGCGCAGGACGCCGGGGGTGGCCACTGACCCCAAACCGACGTTGAATATCTGCTCGCTGGCCGGAAAACGCACCGTAACTGGCAGAAAATGCGGCTCCAGCCGACATTTCGGCAAGCCCCGGCCCGGCGTGTCCACGAAAAAATCAAACAGTACGTTCCGCCCCTGACAGGTGCGCGCCAACAAGAAACCGCCGCCACCCAGACTGGTGAGGGCCGGTTCGGCCACTGTGGCCGCGAATCCAGCCGCAATCGCCGCATCAAAGGCATTGCCGCCGGCGCGCAAAATGACGCTGGCCGCTTCGGTCACATGCGGATGCCCACTGGCGACGCTGGCTGTTCTCGAATGGACGGCTATTCTAGTGATGCGGCGCGTGGGGGTCATGACTCAGGCTCGGTGCGGCGGGCGGCGGTGCGGCGTACGCCCGCGTCCTCGCTCCCCCCCGGCGAGCGGTGGCCGATGCCGTTCCAGGCGCCGGGGCGGTTTGTATTCGATCAGCAGCTCCTCGCTCATCGGCTGCACCGGAATTTTTTGGCCGATAAACTCTTCAATCTCTGGCAGCGAATACACATACTGTTCACAGGCAAAGCTGATCGCGTCACCGCTGGCCCCAATGCGCGCGGTGCGGCCGATGCGATGCACGTAATCCTCCCGATCCTGCGGCAGATCAAAATTGATGACGTGCGTGACATCCTGAATATGCAGGCCGCGCGCCGCCACATCCGTCGCGACCAAAATCGGCAGTTCCCCTTGCTGGAATGCGGTCAGCAACCGCAGCCGCTTGGGTTGCGGAATATCGCCTGAGAGCACACCGGCTTCGTAGCCATTGCCCA
This sequence comes from Candidatus Contendibacter sp., assembly GCA_049293375.1. Taxonomy (GTDB): domain Bacteria; phylum Pseudomonadota; class Gammaproteobacteria; order Competibacterales; family Competibacteraceae; genus Contendibacter. The sequence continues at coordinate 1,656 of JBATSQ010000186.1, read as the reverse complement.
GCAGATAGCCGGTCACCCGTTCCGCCGCGCGCTTGGTGTTGACAAAAATCATCGTGCGCTTGGGTTCCTGCTGGCGCAGGATGCCCAATAGCAGCGCGATCTTGTCATGAGCGGAAACGTGATACAACGCCTGACGCACATTCTCAGCAGTCACCTGGCCAGTTTCGATACGGATGACCTGGGGGTTGTTCATGTGCTCGTAGGCCAGCTCCATCACACGGTTGCTCAGCGTGGCCGAGAATAGCATGTTGATGCGGCGGCCCGGCGCGGGCATCTTGCGCAGCAGGTAACGAATATCAGTGATAAAGCCGAGGTCGAACATGCGGTCGGCTTCATCCAGAATGACGATTTCGATGTTGTTGAGTTTGAAGACGCCCTGTTTGTAATAATCGATCAGTCGGCCGGGGGTGCCGATAAGCACATCGACTCCGGCTTCGAGCTGACGGCGTTGTGTATCGTAACCTGCTCCGCCGAACACAGCCACGAACTGGAGTCCGGTGTAGCGGCCCAGCAGTTCGGCGTCGCGATGAATTTGTACTGCTAACTCGCGGGTGGGCGCGATAATGATAGCCCAAGGCCCCACGGCGTCATCGGCGATCGGGTTTTCCATCAGATGATGCAAGGCGGCGAGCAAAAAGGCGGCGGTCTTGCCGGTGCCGGTTTGAGCCTGGCCGGCGATGTCTTGTCCTTTGAGGGCCAGTGGCAGGGTAGCGGCCTGAATAGGCGTGCAGCGCACGAAGCCGGCGTCTTCCAAGCTTTCCAGCAGCGCGTCGTGAAGGGCAAACGAGGAAAAGGGGATAGCAGTGAGATGATCGGTTTGCATGAGTATAAAGAGGATTCCGATTGAGCAGGGTGGGGGGCTTGCGCGAACGCGCGGTTTGGGCTGAAATGGCCCCCAGGAAATTTGTGCCCCGACCCTTTATTTTGCCACAATATCCAAAGTGAACACCGCGCGCCGCTGATTTTCGCGTCCGCCCACCGGCGGTGGCGCGCTGCCCGTCTTGACTGTCTCGCGTTGCCCGATCCCGGATTTCCCCGTGCATCCGTCTCGGTAAACCCCGTCTCTCGCTGTGCTACATCGGAGAATTGAAGCTGTGAGCGAACAAATCGTGTATGTGACCGACGACTCTTTTCAGACCGAAGTACTCCAAGCCGAGCAGCCAGTGCTCGTTGACTACTGGGCCGAGTGGTGCGGTCCGTGCCGAATGATCGCACCTATTCTGGACGAAGTGGCCGCTGAATATGCCGGACGTGTCAAGATCTGCAAGGTGAATGTCGATGAAAACCAGGCGACGCCGGCCCAATATGGCATTCGTGGTATCCCCACTCTGATGCTGTTTCGCAATGGCAAGGTCGAAGCCACCAAGGTTGGTGCTCTGTCTAAATCCCAGTTAATCGCCTTTCTTGACAGCAGCTTGCGCTGAAGCGCTGAGACGGCGTCTATTTTGCAGCATAGACGTCGTTGCCGATCCGTGCTAGCGTAACCTGTATATTGCTGATGCGTTTCATCCCTCAGTCCGTTCCTCGTTGTACCCCACGCTTGTCCGGTTTGGCTTCCAACCCAGACGCAGTCCTTCCCATCCCTCCACGGACGCGCATCGGTCGCGTTCGCCGCCCCGAACCCATTGCTTCCATGAATCTGACCGAACTCAAGAA
>JBATSQ010000185.1:0-11013 GCA_049293375.1 Candidatus Contendibacter sp. | reverse complement strand
ACGGTCAAGCCCATCACCTCGGCGGGATTGTTGACCACCAAGGGTAGTTCGGCCGCAAATAGCTGATTAAGCGCCGAACGCACTTCAAGTTGACCGACCCCCAAGGCAAAGGCGCACGATGGCACCGCAAGCCCTACCCATAAAAGTACTCGGAGTAATCTCCTGGTCAGCATGGACCTATCTCCATTCCGTCGCCGAAAGTCTAGTTGTACCGGCGGGATTAGGTTGGACACCGCCGCCAGCAAAACCGAGCTGGCGACCGCTCCGCCTGAAAGCACCGCCAAGCACACGGCGGTTTCAAGCTTCTCGTTAAAGATACTCCCTAATCTGGATTTCCGCGATTTCGATGTGATGGACCCAGTCGTGCTCGGCTGCCCTGCATTGTCCTGAATGCTTTATTACTCCAACAAAATCCGCAACATCCGCCGCAACGGTTCCGCCGCCCCCCACAACAGCTGGTCGCCGCAGGTGAACGCGCCGAGATAAGTTGTCCCCATATTGAGCTTGCGCAGCCGCCCGACGGGTACGCCCAACGTGCCGGTGACAGCGGCGGGCGTCAGTTCGCGGATGGAGAGTTCCCGCTCGTTCGGGACGACCTTAACCCAATCGTTCGCCGTGCCGATGATATCCACCACCTCATCCAGAGGCGCATCCTTGGTCAGCTTGATGGTCAGCGCCTGACTGTGACAGCGCATCGCGCCGATACGGACACAAATGCCATCAATGGGAATCGGTTGCTCGGAGCGGCCCAGAATCTTGTTGGTTTCGGCCTGGCCTTTCCATTCTTCCTTGCTCTGACCGTTCTCCAACTGCTTATCGATCCACGGAATCAGGCTACCGGCTAGCGGTGCGCCGAAATGCGCGGTCGGCAAGGCGCTGGAGCGGATGGTATCCGCTACCGTGCGGTCGATTTCCAGAATCGCCGAGGCCGGTTCGCCCAATCGATTGACCACCGAACCGTGAATGACGCCCATCTGCTGGATCAGTTCGCGCATGTTCTGCGCGCCCGCGCCGGATGCCGCCTGATAGGTCATGGCGCTCATCCATTCCACTAGCCCGTGCGCGAACAGCCCGCCCAGGCCCATCAGCATCAGGCTGACCGTGCAATTGCCGCCGATGTAATCCTTCACGCCCCGCGCTAGGGCCTCGTCAATCACGGTGCGGTTGACCGGATCGAGAATGATGACGGCATCATCCTTCATCCGCAGCGCCGAAGCGGCATCGATCCAGTAACCCTTCCAGCCTGCCGCCCGCAACTGCGGATAAATCTCGTTGCTGTAATCGCCGCCCTGACAGGTAATGATGGTATCCAGCGCCTTCAAATCGGCAATAGATTTGGCATCCTTCAGCGCGGGCGTGTCTTTGCCAATGGCGGGGCCACAGCCGCCCACGTTGGAAGTCGTGAAAAATACCGGATCAATCTGCGCAAAATCATTTTCCGCCAGCATCCGATCCATCAGCACGGAACCCACCATGCCGCGCCAACCCACCAAACCGACTCGCATCATAACGCTGCCCTCAATTCAATCACTGGAATGTGGAGATTTTTTGAAAAAACCACCTTAGCCTTTTATCATTCATCGCCAAAAATATACTGTAGATCAATCTCGGTTTCTGCAAATGGCGGTATTCTTGCTTTTTTAATGGTTAATTCGGCCCCATATTCGATAGAATAAGTCACATGATATTTTTCATTATCTAATTCATAAGCAATCAGCGTCTTATCTTCTGGGGAAATCACCCAGTAATAAGCAACCTTGTTACGTTGCAATAGTATGAAATTGTGGAATAAATCTTTTCTTTCGTGATTGGGCGAGGTAATTTCGCAAACCCAATCCGGTATCACCTTCATGATTCCCGTCGGTCTATGCGGTACACGTTCCTTTCTCCACCCTGCAAGATCATGGCAAGGACATTGGTGTTCATTATATTTGACGCTGATCTCGGTCATAATCCACCATCCGCCCAGGCCATCTTTGCGCTTGAATAACGCAACCTCATCAGCAATATTCGACTGGATCAGCGCGTGCTCGGAACGCGCCATCGGGCGCTTGACGATCTCGCCGTTGATTAGCTCAATCCGCTCTTCGGCTGATTCCAGCAAATCAGCCACGGTTTTTAGCTTTGTTGCTTCCAAAATGTCCTCACCTATTTTGAATTCCTATTTTTCATTTTTCATAAGGTAGCGAATGCGTATCCGCATGTCTTCAATCACCCAAATAGTATAAGGATGGATTTCAATATCTTTATGAAACAGCCTTTCACAGACGTGAATCACGTTAGTGGACTTCAAGCTCCTTAGTCGCAGATAGAGAATCCCGTAACATGGCTTTCCTTGATTAATAACTAATGTTCCGAAATCTGAATCATGGGTGAGGATAAATCTTTGTTCTCGATAGGCTCTACTGATCAGTTCTTCATCTTCAGTTCCGTACCATAGTTGCTCCTTTGTATCGAGGACATCCAATCCTATGTTGCGAAGATATTCAACGACTTTTGGTGAGATATTTTCATCTGTAAGAAGACGGACTTGGAGAAGCCTCATGCTGAGGTAGGCTCAAATTCCACATAGATCTCATTCCGAAAGGAATGGGCGGCATATCTGAGACAAGCATGAATATCATCACTAGTCAGGTGAAGATAATCTTCGAGAATATCCTCTTCAGACATGCCGGAGGCTAATAGCTCTAATATAAACTCTACCGATAACCGAGTTCCTTTTATAATCGGTTTTCCACCGAGTATATTGGGATTAGCTGTAATGCGATCAATCATGTACGCACCTTTTAGGTTTTGCTATTTCAATCAGTTTTATTAACTTCGCTCTTCAAAAAATACACCAAGGTTGGGATTTTCAGATGAAAGATCAAGCACAATAAGTACTCTTTACCTCTCCCAAGGTTGCTTAGGTCTAGCATATTTTTTTCTTTCTTCGTAGTCTTCTTCAAGAGCTATTTTATTTAAACGTCTATACCAAGATAGCTCTATCTTAATAATTATTATCAGCCATAAAAAAACCAAAATCCAAGAAATAAAATGAATGAATGATTTTGGTAGTAATATTGATAATAATGCTATTAACAAACCAAGAAGAATAAGTAGGCATATTTCGATTAGAAATAGTTTAAAATTCTCTTTAATGAGTCTCTGCCCAAACATTCAATATACTTTCAACCCCCCAGTTACCGGAAATCCTCAGAATTACAAACCCACATCCTCTCTGCCTCAATCCCCCACCATCGCCGCCACTACCGCATCCCCCATCGCCTGCGTACCCACCGGCGTCATGCCTTCCGCCATAATATCCAGCGTCCGCAAGCCCTGATCCAGCACCCGACCGACGGCCTGTTCAATCCGTGCGGCGTGTTCCGGCTCGTTCAGGCTATAGCGCAGCAGCATCGCCGCTGACAAAATGGTCGCCAGCGGATTGGCCGCGCCCTTGCCCGCGATGTCCGGCGCAGAACCGTGAATCGGCTCATACAGCCCTTTGCCCTTGGCGTCCAGCGAAGCCGAGGGCAACATGCCGATGGAGCCGGTCAGCATCGCGGCGCAGTCGGACAAAATATCCCCGAACAGATTGCCGGTGACGATCACGTCAAACTGCTTCGGTGCTCGCACCAGTTGCATGGCGGCGTTATCCACATACTGATGAGACAACGCCACATCGGGATAATCTCGCGCCACCCGCTCGACTACCTCCCGCCACAGTTCGGAGGTTTCCAAGACGTTAGCCTTGTCCACCGAGCAGACCTTGCGGTGACGCTTGCGGGCCGCCTCGAACGCCGCCCGTGCGATGCGCTCGATTTCCGATTCACGGTACAACATGGTGTTGAAGCCTTCCCGCTCGCCGTTTTCCAGGGTGCGGATGCCGCGAGGCTGGCCGAAATAAATATCGCCGTTCAACTCGCGCACGATCAGCAGATCCAGATCGGCCACCAGTTCCGGCTTGAGCGAAGACGCCGCCGCCAACTGCGGATAGAGAATCGCCGGGCGCAGGTTGGCGAATAGCTCCAAATCGGCGCGAATGGCCAGCAGGCCGCGTTCCGGGCGCAAGGGCCGCTCCAGCTTGTCCCACTGCGGCCCGCCGACCGCGCCCAATAAAATGGCGTCGGCTGCACGCGCTTTCTGGCGGGTTTCGTCAGGATACGGCGCACCCAGCGCATCCACCGCACAACCGCCCAGCAGGCCGTAGTCCAGCGCAATGTCCAGCCCGTATTCCTGTTGCAGACATTGCAGAATTTTCGCGCCTTCGGTGACGATTTCCGGGCCGATGCCATCGCCAGGAAGCACCAACACTTTATGCGACATCGGCGTTCCTTTCGCGGGCGATCAGGCGAACAACCACGGCGCGTCTTGCTGCCGCCGGGTTTCGTAAGCGCGAATTTCATCGGCATGGCGCAAGGTCAGGCCGATGTCATCCCAGCCGTTCAGCAGGCATTCCTTGCGGAACGGATCGACTTCAAAGCGGAAGGTTTCTCCACCCGGCGTGGTCACGGTTTGCGCCGCCAAATCCACCCGCAACCGATAACCGGACGTGGCTTCCACCTCGCGGAACAGGCGATCCACGATGTCGGTGGCCAGCGGAATCGGCAGCAAGCCGGATTTGAAGCTGTTGGAGAAGAAAATATCGGCGAAACTCGGCGCGATCAGGCAGCGGATACCGTATTCCTCCAGCGCCCAGACCGCGTGCTCACGCGAGGAGCCACAGCCGAAATTCTCCCGCCCCAGCAGAATCGTAGCGCCCTGGTAGCGCGGCTGATTCAGCGCAAACTCGGTGCGGCGCGGCCGATTGGAACAATCCATGCCCGGTTCGCCGTGATCGTGATAGCGCCATTCATCGAACAGAAAATCGCCGAAACCGGTGCGCTTGATCGATTTCAAAAACTGCTTGGGGATGATGGCGTCGGTATCGACATTGGCGCGATCCACGGCAACCACCAAACCATCCAACTGCGTAAAAGCTTTCATAGCTAAAACTCCCGGCCGGGTCTCAAAGGCCCACTTCAAATTGTTCGAGGATTTCAGTTTCTTGTTCGGCGGCGGCCATCCACGCTTGCAGATGCGGGTCGGCCATAAAATTCGCCACATACTCATCCACCACACCAGGCCGACGTACACCATAGGGCACAAAGCGCAGTACCACCGGCCCATACATGGCGTCGGCGATAGAAAACGCACCGAATAACCACGGGCCAGCAGAACCGAAGCGGTGACGGCAATCCGTCCAAATTGCGGCGATGCGGTCAATATCCGCCGCAATTTCCGGCGTCACTGGCACGTTGCGGCCACGGGCGCGGGCGTTCATGGTCATGCCGGTGCGCAAAGCGGTAAAACCGGCGTGCATTTCGGTGCTAACCGAACGGGCCACGGCTCGCGCCTGTCGGTCAGACGGCCACAGAGAGGAAACACACTCGGCCAGATACTCGCAAATCGCCAATGAATCCCAGATCACGAAATCATCCTCGCGCCAGACCGGTACTTTGCCAGACGGCGAGTATTGACGGATTTGTGCCGTTGAATCCGGCGTGTACAGCGGAATCCGAATCTCGTCGAAATCGATCCCGGCATGACGCGCCGCCAGCCACGGCCGTAGCGACCACGAGGAATAATTTTTGTTGCCAATCACCAATTGCGGACGCATGGGAAACATCTCCTAAAAGCGACGAACATCGACGAAATGACCGGCCAGAGCCGCCGCCGCCGCCATCGCCGGACTGACCAGATGGGTGCGACCACCGACGCCTTGCCGACCCTCGAAATTGCGGTTCGAGGTCGAGGCGCAATGCTCGCCCGCCAGCAGCCGGTCGGCGTTCATCGCCAGACACATCGAACAGCCCTGCTCGCGCCACTCGAAACCGGCAGCCGTGAAAATCCGGTCCAGTCCTTCCGCTTCGGCCTGCTGCTTCACCAGCCCGGAACCCGGCACGACCAAGGCTTGTTTCAAGCTCGACGCCACCTTACGGCCCTTGATGACCGCCGCCGCTGCCCGTAAATCCTCAATGCGGCCGTTGGTGCAGGAGCCGATAAAGACCCGATCCAGCTTGATCTGGGTCATTGGGGTATTCGGCTGTAAGCCCATGTACCGCAACGCCTGCTCCATGCTTTGCCGCTTGACCGGATCGGCTTCGCGACTGGGGTCGGGCACCGCGCCATCGACCGAAGTCACCATTTCCGGCGAGGTGCCCCAGGTCACTTGCGGCTGAATCGCGGCCGCGTCCAGCGTCACCACCTGATCGAAGGTCGCATCGGCGTCGCTGTGCAACTCCCGCCACGCCGCCGCCGCCCGTTCCCACAACGCGCCTTGCGGGGCAGATGGCCGACCTTTGACGTACTCAATGGTCTTGTCATCCGCCGCCACCATCCCGGCGCGCGCGCCGGCTTCGATGGCCATGTTGCAGATGGTCATTCGGCCTTCCATGCTCAATGCCTGAATCGCCGAACCACCAAATTCAATAGCATAGCCCGTGCCGCCCGCCGTGCCGATCTTGCCGATGATCGCCAGAATGATGTCCTTGGCGGTTACGCCCGGCCCCAGTTGGCCATCAACCCGCACCAGCATCGACTTGGCTTTTTTCTGAATCAGGCATTGGGTCGCCATGACATGCTCGACCTCGGAGGTGCCGATGCCGAAAGCCAGCGCCGCGAACGCGCCGTGGGTCGAGGTGTGCGAATCGCCACAGACGATGGTCATGCCGGGCAAGGTCGCGCCCTGTTCCGGTCCGACCACATGGACGATGCCGCGCCGCTGATCGCCGATAGGGAAATAGCGCAAGTTCAGATCGCGGGCGTTGGCGTCCAGGGTTTCGACCTGGAGCCGGGAAACCGGGTCGGCGATGGTGGTGAAACCGGGATCGGTCGGGGTATTGTGGTCGGCCATCGCCACCATCGATTCTCGCCGCCACGGTTGACGGCCGGTCAGCTTCAGGCTCTCGAACGCCTGCGGCGAAGTGACTTCATGCACTAGATGGCGGTCGATATACAAAAGCGTCGTCCCGTCGGGATCGGTGCGCACCACATGGGCATTCCACAGCTTGTCGTAAAGCGTCTTACCGGCCATTGCGTCGCTCCTCGCTCAGATTTCGCCTAGCTTAAAACGCCGGTATTGATAAAACAAATTCATATTTTTTATTGATCTCATAAAATAAAGGAATTTCTACCAGAGGAAAAAAGCACTCATCCATGGACATCGCCAGTCTGCACGCCTTCGTGACCATTGTTGACAGCGGCTCCTTTTCCTTGGCCGCTGCGAGACTGCATTTGACGCAGCCGGCAGTGAGTAAGCGGGTGGCTACGCTAGAGGAGACTTTGCAGGTCCACTTGTTCGATCGGCTGGGCCGGACAGCACGGCTGACAGAAGCAGGCGCAGTGCTGCTACCACGGGCGCGGCGGATTCTGGCCGAAGTGGACGACAGCCGTCGAGCGCTGCGCAATCTATCCGGGATCGTTACTGGCACATTAACGCTGGCCACCAGCCATCATATCGGCTTGCACCGCTTGCCACCGGTGCTGCGCACCTTCACCGCCCAGTATCCGCAAGTGCGTCTCGATATGCGGTTCATGGATTCGGAGGTCGCTTGCGCGATGATGCTGCGCGGCGAAGCGGAATTGGCGATTGTCACCTTGCCGCCGACCGTTGAACCGCCACTGGAAATGCTGCCGCTATGGAACGATCCGCTGGTGCTGGTGGCAGCGCGGAACCATCCACTGGCGCGCTGGCCTGTCGTGACTCCACAGCAACTGGCTGAGCATTCCGCCATCCTGCCGAGCGAAGCCACCTTTACCCGGCGCATTTTCGAGGAAGCATTGAGCCGTTTGGGTATCAGCCTCGCCGTGGCATTCGCCACGAACTATTTGGAAACTATCAAGATGATGGTCGCGGTCGGCTTAGGTTGGAGCGTGCTGCCGCGCACTATGCTGGATGGGGAACTCGTGGAATTGCCCGTTGCCGAATTGCGCCTAGAACGGACATTAGGCGTTGTGCGCCATACCGGCCATACCTCGTCGAATGCAGCGCGCGCGCTGCGGGCTATTTTGCTCTCTGTGACCGATCATTAAGGAGCACTGCAAAGCGGCAGGTCGTTCTGGCCTTGGGCGCACCTAAGTAGGGGATCCAAAGTTGTCTGGTATTCTAACCCAATACTTTCAAATACTTATAGAATTTAGGGCTGGTTGAACTTTTGATAAAGTACTTAGGTAGTCAATATCGAGTATCCGAGTATCATTAAATCCATTGCGTCCATTCAGCACAGTCTGAGGGTTCTCGATACCCAGGACGCATCGGACAGCCCCTGCACTCGCTGGCATAGCCAGCGCGCAACGAATACTGACCAAGAGGTTTACGGGCGATGAGAATGAAACCGCTGGAAAAGGACGCGGCATGATTAACCGCGCCATCGCTTCGCCGATAACCCGCTATCTGCTACTAGGGCTTACCGTGCTGTCACTCTCTAGCATCGCGTGGAGCCTTCATGCGTTGTTTTCTGCGCAATTACAAGCCTCTGCGCTAAATACAGTGGAAGTGGCAAGCGAACGTTATCTGTCCGCATTAAAAGATGTGGAAACCAGCTATCGCGGTTACATCAACGTGGCCGGTGAGGATTTTCTAGAACCTTACCTCCAAGCCAGGACGGAACTCGATCAGTATGTTACGGCATTGAAAAATGCGGCGGCCGACGCTGGCCTGGACGCTGCAATTCCAGATCGAATGATCGCAATAGGTCAGAAGATCTTGGAATTCGGTGAGACGGTGATCGCTGCTCGCAAGCGTTCCTTCGAGGAAGCGCAAACCTTGGTGAAATCCCGCGCTGGCAAAATAGCGATGGATAAGATTCGCAACGACCTCAAGACCATAGCCGTATGGTCGCAGAAAGAGCGCGTAGCCATCAGTGACCGCATCGATCATGCCTATATTCCGGTTGCGATCAATTCCCTAATCGCCTTGACGCTGGTCGTCGGCACCTTTGTTTACTTGGCGTTCAAGGCCAGACGCACCTCAATGCGTGCCCGGTCGTTACTGGTTGATGTCATCGAGCGCGCACCGATTGGGTTAGCGCTGCTGGATAAGCATGTGCAGATCAACCAGGCCAACCCGGCCTTCGCCAAAATGGTGACGGAAAAGGGTACGATGCGCGCGGGTCAAGCGCTACTCACTGCGGCGGCACAGCTGGAAGGCCACCTGCTACCACGCATCCACAAAGCCCTGGCCGAGCGTTTTCGCTTTCAGAACGCCGACACAGATGAAACGCTCGAAGTCACGATCAATGACAAGAAAAAATATATCAAGGCCGACGTGTTTCCGGTGACGCTGGTGACCGAAGCCGGTACGGAAAGTCCAGGCGTCGGTGTGGTGTTAAACGATGTGACACGCCAGCATGAAACGACGGTGGAGCTAGAAATAGCGCGCGATGCGGCTGAAGCCGCCAACCGCGCCAAATCCACTTTTATCGCCAACATGAGCCACGAACTACGCACGCCGCTAACTGCCGTGTTGGGTTATTGCGAGTTGATTGAGGAAGACTTACAGGAGCCTGGCCAGGAATCCATTTTGGCCGATCTGCAAAAGATCAACGCCAATGCCCGCCATCTACTGGGGCTGATTAACGACGTGCTCGATCTCTCCAAGATCGAGGCGCAAAAAATGGATGTGCACGCCATTGAGTTCACCCTAGGCTCCATGTTGGCAGAGCTGGAAGCCGCAACCGGCAGCTTGATCACCAAGAACAACAACACACTCACGCTTACCGCCGATGCGCCAGATACGCTGATGGTGACCGACGATCTGAAGATCAAGCAGATTTTGCTCAACCTGATCAGCAATGCCGCCAAATTCACGACTGCGGGCACGATTACGGTCCATGCCGCCCCCATCGAAGAAGAGGGCACGCCGCACACCCGCTTCACTGTCCAAGATACCGGTATCGGCATGTCGCAAGAACAACTCGCCAATCTGTTCAAGCGTTTCGCACAAGCCGATGAGACCACCACACGCAAGTATGGCGGCACGGGCCTGGGGCTGGCGTTGACCCGCGCTCTATCCAAAATGCTCGGAGGTCGGATTGAGGTCACGAGCGTGGAAGGCCAAGGCACCACGTTCACGGTCACGATCCCCACCCGCTACGAGAAGAAAGTGGTGCATGCCGAAATGGGCAACGCGGTGATGCCAGCAGAAAAATCCGAGGACGCGCACCAGATAAAGCGCCAGCCGCCAAGTGTACTCGTGGTCGATGACGACCCGGCGGCGCGTGAGTTGCTCATCCGTCATCTAGAGCGCGAGGGCTTTCCTGTCACTATTGCAACCAGCGGCGATGAAGCGCTCAAAGCTATCCAGGCTAATAAACCGCTAGCGGTGCTGCTGGATGTGATGATGCCGGGACTCGATGGTTGGCATGTACTGCGGGCGATCCGCGAAAATCCAGCCACCCAGGCTATTCCGGTGATTATGCAAACGGTGCTCGATGACAAAAACTTTGCCTATACCTTGGGGGCCACCGGTTATTTGCGGAAGCCAGTGCGTCGCAACGATCTGGCCGACGCCCTGCAGGATCTCGCCATATCCAGCGCTGGACAACAGGTGCTGATCGTCGATGATGACCAAGCCGCCAACGAGCGCTTGATGGAGATGTTGCACCGAGACGGTTGGAACTGCCGCATGGCGCTGAACGGGATCGAGGCGCTGCGCGCCCTCGCCGAGGATCGGCCAGATTTGGTTCTGGTCGATTTGCTCATGCCCGAAATGGACGGCTATGCTTTTATCCGCGAGGTGCGTAACAATCCCGCATTCGACGCTTTGCCCTTGGTGGTGATGACCGCCGAGGATGTTCAGTCCGGCAAGGTGCGCAGCCTGGCCAATGCAACATCGGGTATCGTGCAGAAAGGTTCGATGCCGCTCGCTGATCTGGTGGCCGATCTCCGCCGCTTCGCGGAGCAGGCCAAGACCCCTTCCTAAAAATCATCGGAGTTTTCACGCATGGCGAAAATTCTCCTCGTTGAGGACAGCGAGCAAATCTGGGACTT
>JBATSQ010000184.1:0-3389 GCA_049293375.1 Candidatus Contendibacter sp. | reverse complement strand
AGGCCATCGCCACCCCGATGATTTCCAGTCCTTTCGGTTTGAACTCCTGATACAGTTCGACCAGATGGGGTATTTCCTCAATGCAGGATGGGCAGGTAGTAGCCCAGAAGGTCACCAAGACCGGTTTACCACGCAGTTGTTCCAGCGTGAGCGTGTGTCCTTCCAGGGTTTTCCCAACCAGGGGGGGTGCCTGGCGCAGGGCGGCGGGTAGCAACCACACTGTCGCGACCGCTAAAACCACGATCAGCGCGATACCGGCGACGAGCGTTTCTTTGCCGAGCTTCATTAGTTTGATCTCCTGCGGTGTGCTAGGTGGCGCAGCGACTGATGAGCGCCTATCAGCCGCAATTCCCTGCGGAATCTCACTTATGCATGATGGCCTGATTATGCCAAAGTTGGAGCGGTTTGCGCTGGATGCTGAACGCCTTATGATGCGCGCTTTGCGGCAAGCCATCGCAGAGGAGCGAAAGCTATGATCAAGGCGGGCATAGTAGGCGGTACGGGCTATACCGGGGTTGAATTATTGCGCTTGCTAGCTTCGCATCCGGCGGTGGAACTGGTGGTCATCACCTCGCGCGGCGAAAAAGGTATTGCTGTCGGCACCCTGTTTCCCAATTTGCGCGGTCGAATCGATCTGAGGTTTATCGAACCGGATGACACTGTGCTGCGGGGGTGCGACGTGGTGTTTTTCGCCACACCCAACGGCACCGCCATGAAGAGCGCGCCGACGCTCTTGGAGGCTGGAGTCAAGGTGATTGATCTGGCAGCCGATTTTCGGCTACGGCGTGTGGAAGACTGGGAACAGTGGTATGGCATGCCGCATGCCTGCCCCGCGTTGTTGGCCGATGCAGTCTATGGTTTGCCTGAAGTGAATCGTCATGCTATTCGCACCGCTCGCCTGGTGGCCAATCCCGGTTGCTATCCGACCGCCGTGCAACTGGGCTTTCTGCCTTTGTTGGAAGCGGGCGTGATTGACCGGGAATCGTTGATTGCCGATGCCAAATCGGGAGTCAGCGGGGCCGGACGCAAGGCCGAAGTGGGCATTTTGTTGGCGGAGGCGGGTGACAACTTCAAGGCCTACGGCGTATCCGGGCACCGCCACTGGCCGGAAATCCAGCAAGGTTTGACCGCGCTTAGTGGCGGTCCGGTCGATCTCGTATTCACCCCGCATCTAACGCCCATGATTCGCGGCATTCATGCCACCTTGTACGCCACCCTGACCCAGCCCCACACGGATGTGCAAGCGCTGTTCGCACAGCGTTACGCGGCTGAGCCGTTTGTGGATGTATTGCCACCGCAATCGCACCCGGAAACCCGTAGTGTGCGTGGAGCCAACCAGTGTCGGATCGCGGTGCATCGGCCCCGCAATGGCAAGACGGTGGTCGTGCTGGCGGTGATCGATAACCTAGTCAAGGGCGCGGCGGGTCAGGCGGTACAGAACATGAATTTGATGTTCGACCTACCGGAAACCACCGGACTGGACCAGATCGCGCTGTTGCCCTGAAGGCCAGGTCGGCATCCGTTGGATTGGCCCAAACTATTCTTGATCGATAAAGTCAACTGTTGCACGTTACCGTCTTTTTATTTATGAGGATCCTGCTAATGAGCGCCAATGTAGAAACCTTCACCCCCGCCGAAGCTCCCCTGTTATTTACCGATCCCGCCGCGCTCAAGGTCAAAGAGCTGCTGGAGGAAGAGGCAAACCCGAATCTGATGTTGCGCGTCTATATCAGCGGCGGCGGCTGCTCCGGTTTCCAGTACGGCTTTACCTTCGATGAAAACCTAGGTGACGGCGATACCGTGGTGGAAAATCACGGAGTGAAGCTGCTGATCGACCCCATGAGTTTTCAGTATTTAGTTGGGGCGGAGATCGACTACACCGAAGGTCTGGAAGGGTCACAGTTTGTGATTCGTAATCCCAATGCCGTGACGACCTGTGGTTGCGGCTCTTCTTTCGCCGCGTGAGCCATGCCTACCCTCACCGAATCCCTAGAGATCATCAAGCGTGGAGCGGTGGATCTCCTGCTGGAAGCAGAGCTGATCGATCGCCTCAAAGCCGGTCGACCGTTACGGGTCAAGACCGGTTTTGACCCGACTGCGCCTGATCTGCATCTTGGCCACACCGTACTAATCAACAAAATGCGTCAATTTCAGGAACTTGGCCATCATGTCATGTTCCTGATTGGCGATTTTACCGGCATGATCGGGGATCCAACGGGCAAAAACGTAACCCGCAAGCCCCTGACGCGCGAGGAAATCCTGGCCAACGCCAAAACCTATCAGGAACAGGTGTTCAAAATTCTAGATCCAGAGTGCACGGAAATTCTTTTCAATTCCAGCTGGTTCGCGCAGATGACGCCCGCCGATTTTATCCATCTGGCGGCTCGGCATACGGTAGCGCGGATGTTGGAGCGGGACGATTTCGGCAAACGCTACGCGAGCGGCCAACCCATCGCTATCCATGAGTTTTTGTATCCCCTGGTGCAGGGCTATGATTCCGTGGCCATGCGAGCCGATGTCGAGCTGGGGGGCACCGATCAGAAATTTAATCTTCTGGTCGGGCGCGAGCTACAAAAACAATACGGCCAAGCACCGCAGTTAGTTTTGACCGTGCCGATTCTGGAGGGCCTAGATGGCGTCCAGAAAATGTCGAAATCACTCGGCAATTACGTGGGCATTCGTGATGCGCCTAACGAGATGTTTGGCAAGTTAATGTCGATTTCCGACACATTGATGTGGCGCTACTTTGAGTTACTGAGTTTTCAGCCGCTACATCAGATACAGGCTTGGCGGCAGCAGATTGCTGAAGAAGGCCTAAACCCACGCGATGTAAAATTCAAGTTAGCCCAAGAGCTAGTGGATCGTTTTCACGGCGCGGGCGTGGGCGAGCGGGCCTTGGCCGCGTTTATCGAGCGCTTTCAGAAGGGCACGATCCCCGAAGATGTGGCCAATATCCAGGTGCAATCGCACAATGGTTACGTAACGGTCGCTAAGTTGTTGAAAGAAGCTGGGCTGGTTGCGAGCACTTCCGAGGCTTTGCGTTTGATTCAGCAGGGAGCGGTGCGTATTGATGGCGAGCGCATCGACAATCGTAGCCTGGAGCTGGTCGCCGGCAGCCGCCACCTTTATCAAGTTGGCAAGCGGCGTATCGCTCAGGTAACGGTGCTTTGAGGAAATTTTGCCAAAGGATCGGTGTGTGCTATTGACCTTTTCATTTTTCTGATTATACTTCGCGCTCCCTGGAGGATGGAGACGGGATTTGGAGGGAAGGGATTGAGGGAAGGGATTGAGGGAAGGGATTGAGGGAAGGGATTTAGGGAAGGGTTTGAGGTATTGAGTGGTAGGTAGTAGAAGGGGTTGGGTTGATGTCTTGACAGTTTTCATTTTAG
>JBATSQ010000183.1:0-5017 GCA_049293375.1 Candidatus Contendibacter sp. | reverse complement strand
GCGGGCCGGTGATCCTACGCGATGGCAGCGTGATCGGCGTCACCACCATGGCGCTCAAAAAAGGCCAGAATATCAACTTCGCCATTGCGGCGGTCGAACTCACCCGCTCCCCGCTCTTTGACCCGGCGCGGATGAAAATTCGTCCCACCCGAACGAAGGGCGAATAAGCGGCGCCCGCGTACTCGTTCTCTGGCCGGTTGCGCGGACTGGCGGCGACCTGGCCCAAACCTGGTGTTTTGATGTCTTCTTTCATCGCGATCCGCGCCCTGCGCAAGCAGTATCTGGAAGGCGAGCACCATCGGCTGATTTTTGCTGATCTCAATCTGGAGATCCGCCGGGGAGAATTTGTGGCGCTGTTGGGCCAGTCTGGCTCCGGCAAGTCCACCCTGCTGAATTTGCTGGGCGGGATCGATCTGCCGGACGTTGGCGAAATCCGCATCGGCGACCATCTGCTCACCGCGCTGCCGGAAGCAGAGCGCACCCGTTTTCGCCGCCGCCATATCGGCTTCGTATTCCAGTTCTTTAACCTGATTCCGACCTTGACCGTGGCGGAAAACCTGCTGTTGCCGCTGGAGCTAAACGGCCTGACCCATCCGGCACAACGGCAGCGAGCGCTGGAGCTACTGGCGCAGATTGGCCTGGGTGAGCGCCACGCCAGTTTCCCAGAGCGCTTGTCTGGCGGTGAACAGCAACGGCTAGCACTGGCCCGCGCCCTGGTGCATCAACCGTGGCTGCTGCTGGCCGATGAACCCACCGGCAACCTGGACGCCGTAACGGGCGAACGCATTCTGGAACTGTTGCTGGCCCTGCACCGGCAGGCGGAAACCACCATGGTGATGGTGACGCACAGTCCAGCCGTCGCCGCGCGCGCCGACCGGGTTTTGACACTGGATGCCGGGCGTATTCGGGAAACCGTACGGTGACGCCACTGTACTGGCGGGCGCTGTGGCGCCATCCCTGGCACCATCCCTGGCAACTGGCCCTGGCGGTGCTGGGCATCGCGCTGGGCGTGGCCGTGGTGCTGGCGGTTGACCTGGCCAACGCCAGCGCCCGCCGTAGCTTTGAGCTAGCCATGAATCGCCTGACCGGCCACGCCACCCATCGCCTGGTCGGCGGCCCGCGCGGCGTCCCGGAAGACCTGTATGTCCGCCTGCGGCTGGAACAGGGCCTGCGGCTGGCGGCCCCGGTCGTCACCGGTACGCTGCCGCGCGCCGACCAAACCGGTCAGGTGCTGCACATTCTCGGCGTCGATCCCTTTGCTGAGGCCCCGTTTCGTCAACCGGTCGCGGATTTTACCGGGGATGCTTTCGATCTGCGGGCGCTGCTGCTGCGACCTGACGCCGCGCTCTTACCGACCCGGCTGGGGGAACAGGTGACCCTCAGGCGCGGTGAGCATCGTTTTACCCTCCAGCGGGTCGGCATCTTGGCCGGGCCGGAGCTAGATGGCCTGGTGATCACCGACCTCAGCACCGCGCAAGCGCTGCTCGGACTTGCAGGCCGACTCAGCCAGATCGACCTGATCTTACCGGAAGGCGCAACCGGAGAAAGCGCCGCCGCCGCCCTGCGCGCTTGGCTACCGCCGGAAATCCGTCTGGAACGTTCGGCGCAACGCAATCAGGCCACCGCTGAACTGAGCGCCGCCTTTACCCTGAATTTGACCGCCATGAGCCTGCTGGCGCTAGTGGTGGGCATGTTCCTGATCTACAACGCCATGAGTTTTTCCGTGGTGCAACGCCGCGCCCTGCTGGGCCTATTACGGGCGCTGGGCGTCAGTCGCCGGGAACTGTTGCTGGGGATTCTCGGCGAGGCGCTCTTGCTGGGCCTGGCGGGCGTCTTGCTCGGCGGGCTCCTGGGGCTGTGGCTCGGTTCCGGGCTGGTGCATCTGGTTACCCGCACCATCAACGATTTGTATTACCTGCTCAGCATCCGCGAGTTCTTTATTGATCCGTGGTCGCTGGCCAAGGGTGCGATGCTAGGTTTGCTGGCGACGCTGGCGGCGGCCTGGCTGCCCGCGCTGGAAGCCGCTAGCGCGCCGCCGGGTTTGGCGCTCAGTCGCGCCCACCTGGAAAGCCGCTGGCAACGCGCATTGCCCCATCTGGCCTGGAGCGGGATCGGCCTGTTGAGCGGCGGCGGCCTGATCCTGTGGTTTTCGCAGACGCTGGTCCCCGGCTTTGCCGGGCTGTTTCTGCTGATTCTGGGGTGTGCCCTGCTGACGCCGCCGGTTGTGGCGGGTCTGGCGCGCTTGTTGAACCAGCCGCTGAGCGCCCGCTTGGGCTTGCTGGCGCGCATGGCCAATCGCGATAGCGTCCGTCATCTCAGCCGCACCGGTATCGCCGTGGCGGCGCTGATGGTGGCCTTTGCCACCACGGTCGGAGTGGGGGTGATGGTGGACAGTTTCCGGGGCGGCGTGGCGATCTGGATTCATGATCTTCTCAATGCCGATCTCTACATCGCGCCACCGGCGATTGAGGAGGGCGGTGGCCTGGAGGTCGTGCAACCGGCGACACTGGCGGCCCTGCGCGCCACGCCGGGGGTGGCGGCAGTCTCCACCTATCGACGCTTGCCAGTCGATCTGGAGGGACAGCCCGCGCAACTGATGGCGGTAGACCTCGCTCCCGCGTCGCAAGCTGGCTATCGCTTGCTGGCAGGCGATCCGGCCAAGGTCTGGACGAACTTTCAGCCGGGAGGGGCGATTCTGATTTCGGAGCCGCTGGCCTATCGTCGCCATTTACAAGTCGGCGACACTCTGGCCCTCCCCACGGACCGAGGCTTACAGCCTTTTCCGATTATTGGCGTATTTTTGGATTACGGCTCCGAACATGGGCGAATTCTGTTGCACCGTTCCGGCTACGAGCGTTACTGGCGGGAGCCGACCGTGGGTTCAACAGCGGTCTTCGCCGCGCCGGGCGTGGACTTAGCGGCCCTGCGCGAGCGGCTGCAACAGCGGCTGGGGCCGCTCCAACCGCTGATTTACCGTTCCAACCGCGCCATTCAGCAGTTGACCCTGGAAATATTCGACCGCACCTTCACTATTACCCAGGTCTTGCGGCTACTGGCGATTGTGGTGGCGGTGGTGGGTATGCTGAGCGCTTTTCTGGCGCTGCATCTGGAGCGAGCGCGCGAATTTGCGGTGTTGCGCGCCATTGGGATGACAGCAGGCGAAATCGGCGGACTGGTGTCCCTGCAAGCCGGTTTCATGGGACTGATGGCCGGACTACTGGCGTTACCGACCGGGCTGTTGCTGGCGGCGGTGCTGATCTTTGTCATCAACCGGCGGGCCTTCGGCTGGAGCCTGCCTTTTCAGGTGGAGCCGCTCCTACTGCTGGAAACTGTCGCCCTGGCCGTGGTCGCTGCGCTGCTTGCCGGACTCTATCCGATCTGGCGCATGGCCCGCTCCCGGCCCGCCGCCGCGCTGCGGACCGAATGATGCGCAGATCCCTAGGGTGGTGGGTCGCTGGATTGGCGCTGGCCGCGCTGATGCTTGCCGTGCTGAGGACGCCGCCGAACCCGCCGGTGCTCCGCCCCAACACCCAGGTAGCGGTAAGCGCAGCCCTCGGTGGCGACGACCATGCGGGCTATCAACGCGCCGAACATCCTCGCCCGTTCCAATTCCCGGCCGATCACGGGCCACACCCGGAGTTCCGCAACGAATGGTGGTATGTGACCGGCAATCTGGTCGATGCCAGCGGTCGCGCGTTCGGCTATCAATGGACTCTCTTTCGGATCGCTCTGGCTCCCACCGCGCCGGTCATGGATTCGCCCTGGCGCAGCCATCAGCTCTACATGGCGCATCTGGCGCTGACCGATGTCGCGGGCCAGCGCCATCACCATTTCGAGCGCTTCAGCCGGGGCGCGCTGGGCCTGGCGGGCGCGCAAGCAACCCCCTTTCGGGTATGGCTGGAAGATTGGACACTCAGCGGCGCGCAGACCGATTTCTTTCCGCTGCGCCTGCAAGCGCGGGAGCACGATATTGGCCTGGATCTCACCCTCAATGCAGGCAAGCCGATAGTGTTGCAAGGCGACCGGGGTCTGAGCCAGAAAAACGCTGGGCCGGGCAATGCCTCCTATTACTATTCCTATACCCGCCTCCCGACCCAGGGTTCCATCCGTATCGGCAAACAAATGTTCCAAGTCAGCGGCGCAAGCTGGCTGGATCGTGAATGGAGCACCAGCGCGTTGGGGCCAGAACAAAGTGGCTGGGACTGGTTTGCACTCCAGCTTGATGATGGCCGTGAGCTGATGCTCTACCGGCTGCGACGCAAAGACGGAAGCGCGGACGCTTTCAGCGCGGGCATATTGGTTGACGCCGCCGGACAGGCGCAGCCGCTGCGTTGGGAAGAACTCACCCTGCAACCACTGGGCGACTGGATTAGCCCCCACACCGGCGACCGTTATCCGGCGAGCTGGCGCTTGCGGCTACCCGCCTTGCAGTTGGACTTGAGCGTGACGCCGAAAATCGCCGCCCAGGAACTGCGGCTGAGCGTACGCTATTGGGAAGGCGCGGTGACGGTGCGCGGTCAAAGCGGTGGCCAGCCTGTCAGCGGCCAGGGCTATCTGGAAATGACCCGCTACGCTCCCCGCTGACAGCGTGGCCAAGCCGCCGTCGATCCCGCATAATGAAGGCCGTAGCTCCAGCCTTCACCGTCCCTCTTCCCACTCCTTTCATGCGCCTTGTATCGCCGGTCTGTCAAACTTATGGTTTCCATCCGCTACCTACTGCCGCGCTCTGCGCATCCCCAACGTCGCGTTCTACGCTGCTTAGCCACACTGATGCTGTGCATGGCCCACAGCGCCTGGGCCGGACTGTTTCAGGAAGGCGACCGGCTGATGGTGCAAGCTGCGCCCGGCGTCATTCATTTCGATTCCGACCCGGAGCATGCCGACTTCTCTTGGCTGGTGGGCCTGGAATGGCAGTCAGCGTCACGCTGGGTCGCGGGCGCGGCCTACTTCAATAACAGCTTCGATCAGAAATGCCAGTATCTGTATGTCGGCAAATCCTGGCCGCTGGATTTCATCA
>JBATSQ010000182.1:0-13765 GCA_049293375.1 Candidatus Contendibacter sp. | reverse complement strand
GGCTCCAGCTCCGGCGGCTGCACCGGCTCCAGCTCCGGCGGCTGCACCGGCTCCAGCTCCGGCTCCAGCTCCGGCCCCCGCGGCTGCACCCGCCGCGCCTAAGCGCTAAAGGCATAGGCCCCTCTTCAGTAAGATGAAGAGGGGTCCTGGTTTGGAATTTTTCGAGAGGTTGGTTGGGATCAAGAACGCAAAAATTGCACTAATGACCTTCGTGAGCTTGGTGTAGCAACAGGTGTAACTTTTTACCCAAATCGTTCTTACGATACGGTTTGGGTAAAATATCCATCCCTTCCTGCAATGGGCCGTCACCGCTCAAGCTTTGTTCGGTATAGCCTGAAGTAAACAGCACGCGCAAGCCAGGGTCATGGCGTCGGGCCTCAGCGACCAGTTCGATACCGTTTAACCCACCTGGCATCACAATATCAGTAAATAAAACCGTGATATTCGGCTCGGTCTTCAAGATTTGCAGCGCTGTCACACCATCCCCCGCTGACAAGGGCTTGTAGCCCAGGCCGCGTAACGCATTCACGGCGAACTCGCGCACCTGAGTATCATCTTCGACCACCAGTACGATTTCCCCGTGCCCTTGGTTAGAGGTGTCGTTGGCCTGTGATTCCGCCCTGGCTGCTGGAGGGGTGGTGATGCGTGGCAAACAAAGCCGTACAGTAGTGCCCTGGCTAGGCGTGCTATGGATCGTGATATGGCCATTGGATTGCTTGACCAGACCATAGACCATGCTTAGCCCCAGACCACTGCCTTTGCCGGTTTCTTTGGTGGTAAAAAAGGGTTCAAAGGCTCGTTCCAACGATTCCGGCGTCATGCCGATGCCGGTGTCACTGACCGCAAGCATCACATAAGGGCCAGGCCGCACCTCATTCTGGGTGGCGTTTTCATTGCCCTTAATGACCAGATTGGCGGTTTTTAGGGTCAGTTGGCCACCTTGGGGCATGGCGTCGCGGGCATTAATCACCAGGTTCAACAGGGCATTCTCAAACTGATCGCGATCAACCAGCACCGTGTCTAGATCATCACTGAGCATGGTCTCAATGCGGATGTTGGTACCCAGGGTGCGGCGCATCAAATCCAGCATTTCCAGCACCAGTTGATTGAGATTGGTGGGTTGCGCCAGGAGCGGTTGGCGGCGCGAGAAGGCCAGCAAGCGTTGGGTGAGATTGGCACCTCGATTCGCTGCGCTTAGCGCTTGCCGCGCGAGTTCGGATAGGGTGGGTTGATGGAGTAACTGTTCATTCAGTAGCTCCAAATTGCCCAGAATAACCGAAAGCAAGTTATTAAAATCGTGCGCTATTTCACCAGTGAGCTGGCCGATGGCCTGCATTTTCTGCGCTTGGCGCAGTTGAGTCTCGGCGTGCTTGCGCTGCGTGATGTCACGCGCGACGACGATGGCGGCGGCTTTGCTGGCGAACCGACGCAAGTCCGGCGGGCCGAACAGGTCCCCCTGGGGATGCGGTGTAGTCAGCGGGGAGGGTTCGGCGAAGTGGATGTCCAGCGGTGCGGTGCGCGACTCAAACCAGCGCCGCCCTGATGCAGTGGCGAGTTCGTATTCAGCCACCTGAATCTGGCGGGTTTGCAAGGCGCGGCGGATCAACTCCAAAAAGAGCGCCGCCTTGTCCGCAGGATGGACCTCGCTTAGCAATTTACCCCGAATCGGAGTGTTGCCTATAGCGCTCCGGTCGCTGCCAGTGGCCAGGATTTCCCGATAGCGGCCATCTTCATCAACCACAAACATCAGGTCTGGAATGGCCTGAGTCATGGCGCGCAAACGCGCTTCGCTTTCCCACAAGGCATGATCAGCTTGGTTGCGTTCGGCGATTTCTCGGCTCAGCGATTCATTGGTTGCCGCTAGCTGGGCGGTGCGCTCGCCAACGCGTTGTTCAAGCAAGCCATTGGATTTAGACAGTTCCATCTGTGCCTGATGCAGCGCGGCGCGCATGGCATTAAACGAGTGGGTGAGTTTGGCCAGTTCATCGGTTCCGCTGACCGGAATATCCTCATTCATATGACCAGCCTTCAGCTGGCGAGTGGCTTCGGCCAGTGCGGTGATCGGTCGGGCCAGAACACGGGCGTGGGCGCTGGACATGACGTAGGCCACCGTAAACATCACCAGGATGAGAAACGCGATGATCCAAAAGGTGGCGGCGCTGTTGGTTTGGGTGGCCTCGGCTTGCTGCTGGAGAAAGGCGCGGGCATCCGCTGCCATGGCCGCTGTGCGCTGGCTCGCTTGGGCAGCCAGCGGTTCGGTTTCCGTAACCAGCCGGTGTAGCGCGTGATTCCAGTCTGCGGCCTGCCGCTTCTGGATGAGCATAGGTGCCGTGTCCAGAATCTGTTGCCATTCCTGCTGTACATCCTTCAGTAATGGCTGTAGCGCCGAGGAGGCAGGGGACTTAGCGACAGCCTGCGTGATGTGAGAAGTGGTGGCGGCCAGTTGACCGTGCAGCTTTTCGACATAGAGCAAGCCGTCTTGCCCCGGAATTTCGCGTAGTAACAGCGCGGTATTACGCACAGCTTCATGGATCGGGGCCAGTTGCGCGTACTGTTCCAGGTCAAGCGGATTGCCTGAACCCAATGCCCGCTCCTGTAGTTCTTTGAACTTGGCTTCTACTCGCGCCAGATTAGGTTCGATCTGTTGCCGATACAGCGCCCGCGCCGGTTCGTTAGCCGAGCTATGCGCCATCTCGCGCACCTGCTGCTGTGATTGCTGAAGGCGGGTCAGCAGAGTTTGCAGTTCTTGTAAGTTCTGTGGAGAACAACTGGACTGGGGTAGAAGAGAGCAGTGGTCGATTTGCGCCAGCGCCGGCTGGATTTCCTCCAGCCAGACGGTTTGCCACGTTTCGACAAAGCGCGGATCGCCCAAGCTAACCCAGCCGCGTAAGCTGGCCTGTGCATGATGGACGCCCGCCAACACTTGCATGGGGGCCTGCGCCAGGGTTAAACCCTGGTTGACCAGACCTTCGATGCGGCTGCGCAACTCATAGGCGAAAGCTAAGGCGATCAACAGGATGACTAAACCTACAGCCGCTACCGACAGGTGGGAGAGGAGCAACTGGCGATTGAGTGGCCGCTTGCGCGCGGCGCGCCCAATTTTCCGCAGAGAGGAGAAATTCATGGCGAGGTTATTGTGCATTGCACAATAAATGAATTCAATGACGCAGCCATGCCCATAGTAAATATTTTTGAGGTGCTGTGATCGAAAAACAGCCGGACTCGACTTAGTGGAAAGGTTGACGCCTACGCAGGCTGAAGACTATATTGCCTCGTCAACGACGAGGTTTTCCCAGCGGCTTTCACCGCAGGGAATGAAAAGGGAATCTGGTGCGGCGGCTTTAGTTCCAGCCCCAATTCCAGAGCTGCCCCCGCAACTGTAAACAGCGAGTCGCGCCCCCCGCACGCCACTGGCCGCCAGGCTGGGAAGGCTGGGTCAGCGATGCAGACCTGTAAGCCAGGAGACCTGCCGCAGTCGGCTGTCCGTTGAATTCCGGGCGGGGTGTTCCGGGATTGTCGGTCGCTTTGCAGCCCGCGCCGCGCCGCTACGCTGTATCAGCTGCCGCCTTCTCGACCTCCCGCAGTCCAGATTCCTGCTGATGATCGGGGAGGTCAAGCATGCACATTACTGAAGGATTTCTGCCGTTGCCACACGCAGTCGCGTGGACGGCGATTGCCTTGCCTTTTGTCGCCGCCAGCGCCTGGCGCGTTAATCGGCTGATGCGGGATCAACCGCAAATCAAACTCCTACTGGCTGCATCCGGGGCGTTTGCGTTTGTGATTTCCGCCCTCAAGCTACCTTCAGTGACGGGTAGTTGCTCGCACGCGACCGGCACGGGTCTCGGCGCGATTCTGTTCGGCCCGGCGGTGATGGCCTTGATCGGTACCCTGGTGCTGCTGTTTCAGGCGTTGTTGCTGGCGCACGGCGGCCTTACGACCCTGGGCGCGAATGTGTTCTCCATGGCGATTGTCGGGCCATGGGTTGCCTACGCTATTTTTCGCGGTGCGCGAGGGGTGGGCGCGCCGCTGGCGGTGAGCGTGTTTCTAGCGGCGCTGCTGGGCGATCTGGCGACCTATGTCACCACTGCCGGCCAACTGGCCTTAGCGTTTCCCGATCCGGCCAGCGGTAGCAGCGGCTCGTTGCTTAAGTTTGTCAGCGTCTTTGCCCCGACCCAGTTGCCACTGGCGGTGGTAGAGGGCCTGCTGACCGTGGTGATCGTCAATTTCCTGGGTGAATACAGTCAGGAGGAATTACGCCTCCTCAATTTTTCCGCACCTGCCGCCGCTATGGAGGCTCGGCTATGAAACGCCAAAATGGTGGTTTGTTGCTGGTGGCTGTGCTGGTGGTGGTGGCCTCGCTGTGGATCGGGAGCCAGCACCAGGGGGTGGAATTTGCTGGGACAGATGGTCAGGCGATGATGACCGTGGCGACGATTCAGCCCGATTATCGGCCCTGGTTCGGGTTTATCTGGGAGCCGCCGCCTGAAATCGCCAGCGGTTTATTCGCCCTACAGGCGGCGCTCGGCGCGGGTATTCTGGGCTACTACCTAGGCTTTAAGCGGGGTCAGGCCCAGGGTCGGCGGAATCGGGTTGATGCGGGCGATTGATCGTCACGCCTGGGATAATCGTTGGCGCGATTGGCATCCCGCCGAAAAAGGCTTGCCAGCCCTTGGATTATTGCTGGTGACCTTGACCCTCCCGCCGCTGACCACGAGCCTGCTGGTGCTCGGTGCCATCACGCTGGCCACGGTTTGGGGCGCGCGGGTGTCCTGGGCGGCGCTGTTGGGAGTGCTGGCAGCACCACTGCTATTTTTAACGCTGGGCCTCCCTTTTTTGGCGCTATCGGTTGCATTCACACCGGGTTTCACGGTGCATTTGTCTGCGGACAGCTTCCAACTGGCGTTGACGACCGCGCTGCGGTCGCTGGCGGCCATGAGTTGTCTTGCTTTTTTAATTCTGACCACGCCCCTGAGCGATGGCGTGGCGTTACTGCGGCGGGCGGGAATACCGGCGGGCTTGATTGAACTGATGCTGCTCATGTACCGGCTGATTTTTGTTTTTGCCGAGTACGCCTTGAACGGTGTTCAGGCCCAGACCGCGCGGCTGGGCTATTCACGGCCGGATCGCTCCGTGCGTTCGCTGGGATTGTTGGCTGGCAACCTGTTTCAACGGGCGCTGCAACAGGCGCGACGACTGGAGATCGGGCTGGCGGCGCGCGGCTATGATGGCGCGTTGCGGGTGTTGACGCCGCCACAGCGCTTGTCATGGCTGCGGCTCGCGGTGGGTTTGGGCGGGGTTGGGCTGATTGGAGCGGCGGGTAGCCTTTTAGCGCACGCCGGGCTATGACGGGGCTGTTATTGGCGGCGCGTGGTTTAGAGTACGCCTATCCTGGCGGAGTGGACGCGCTGCGCGGTCTGGATTTAAGTATCCAGCGCGGGCGCAAGCTGGCGATTCTTGGCCCGAACGGCTCGGGCAAAACGACCCTGCTATGGCATCTGAATGGTTCCTGTCAGCCCACGCGCGGCCAGATCCAACTCGATGGTCAGCAGGTTCGTTATGATCGGCGTTTCCTCACCCAGTGGCGGCGACGAGTAGGGCTGGTATTGCAAGAACCTGATGATCAACTCTTCGCCGCAACCGTCAGCCAGGATGTTTCCTTTGGGCCATTGAACCTGGGTTTGTCTGCGGCAGAGACTGCGGAAAGGGTTCAGGAAGCGCTGCTGGCCTTGCGCATTACCCATCTGGCCGAGCGACCTACCCATGCGCTTAGTTATGGCCAGAAAAAACGCGCCGCCATTGCCGGGGTGCTGGCGATGCACCCGGAATTGTTGGTGCTGGATGAACCGACCGCTGGGCTGGATCCCCATGGGGTGACGCATTTATTGGGCACGTTGCAACAATTGCACGAAGCGGGCACCACGCTGGTTTTTTCGACCCACGACGCGGAGTTAGCCTATGCCTGGGCCGATCAGGTGGCGGTATTTTACGAAGGCCGGGTGCTGAGTCAGGGTGATGCAGCGGCGGTGCTGGCGGATCGAGCGTTACTTCACCAGGCGCGCTTGCGCCCGCCCTTGTTGCTGGAAATCGTCGAAGCGCTGGGCTTGGCGTCCGCGCAAATCCAGCCTGCATTGCGCTCGCGCGAGGCAGTCATGGCCTTGCTGCGCCAGCGCCTAAGCCAGGCGGTCGGCTCCAGTACGGACCTGGCCCCACAGTCCGGCCGGGCCGCGCCGCCGGGGTGGTTTAGCGCAGACGCACCCGACCACCCGGATCAAAGCGCCACGGCGCAGTAATGCGCAGCACCGTGGCTTGCTGGCGCAAATCGGAGGAAAAAGGCGGGTAGGGTGCGGCCAGTTGGACAATACGCTGCGCCGCCTGGTCCAGTTCAGTGTGACCTGATGAGCGCAGCACGCGCACCTCGCGCAGACTGCCATCCGCCCGGATGACGGCTTCCAGCAGTGGCCCGGCGCTGACAGCCAAGCGTCGAGCCGCATCCGGAAAGTTGATTTCACCGATACGTGTCACCTTGCGCGCCCAGTCCGCCGCGTAAAACCCAGCTAGCGAATGGCTATCGGCCAGATTCACGCGCTGCTCGCGGACGCTGCGGCTGGTGCGTTGCTGAGTCTCAACGTCCAGACCAGCAACTTGCCCCAACAGCGTTGTACTATCCAACCGACTCGGCGCTTTTTGTGCAGTCTCGCGGCTGCTCTTGGCGTGCGCTGGCCGGGCAATGGCCGGGTGGCTGCTCGGCTGCTCGTGTTTTCCAAGTGAGGGCTGCGGCTGCGATTCGGCTGGGAGCGGTGGCGCGTCAACGGGCTTAACTGCGGCGCGGGTTGGGCGTGGTGACCGGCCAGGCATGGCTAGTGCTGACACCGCTTGAGTGGTGCGTGGCGGGGCCGGATTGGTTTGCACAGAGCGTGGCTTTGCCGCTTGCGATCGCGTGGTGGCTTGGGGGGGCGGCTTGGCCTTGGCGGGGGACAGCGTAGCTGAGGGTGATGTTCTAGCCGAGGCAGCAGCAGGCGCTGGCGCTAGCGTACTTGGTTGTGGTGGCGTGGGTGCAGGCGGCGGGGTAGCTGCGAGAGGCGGGTTGGCGGGCTCCGTGGCGAGCGGTGTAGAGATGGTAGGCAGGGGCGGCGGCTGGGGTGGTGGCCGCAGCGTTACCGTAAAGCGTGGCGGCTGGAGCAAGTGCGGTGACCAATCCCGACTCGGCAGGCCCAGCAGCGCGGCGTGCAAGCCGAGCGCCAGCGCCAGCGCCAGCGCCAGCCGATGGCTTTCCCCAAAGGCTTGGCAAATGTGCTTCATGCCACGTCGGCGAGGGTCAGCGCCGTAAATAGCGTTCGATAGCCGCCATCAGATCATCACCAATGTTCAGGCTAAACTGCGCATCCAGTTCCCGTGCGCAGGTTGGGCTGGTGACATTGATCTCCGTTAAGTAGTCCCCGATCACATCCAAACCTACGAACAGCAGGCCCATGGCTTGTAATTTCGGCGCTACTTGGGTGCAAATCCAGCGGTCGCGCTCACTGAGCGCCACACCTTCCCCACGCCCGCCCGCCGCCAGATTGGCGCGCGTCTCGCCCGCTTGCGGAATCCGCGCCAAGGCGTAGGGAACCGGTGCGCCGTCAATCAGTAATATCCGCTTATCGCCAGCCGTCACCTCTGGGATATAGCGCTGCGCCATCGCGGACTGGCGGCCATGCGCGGTCAGAGTTTCCAGAATCACATTGCGGTTGGGATCCGAAGGCCGTAAGCGAAACACCGACGCGCCACCCATGCCATCCAACGGTTTGACCACGATGTCGCCCTGTTCTTCCAGAAACGCTTTCAGCCGACTTGGCTCCCGGCTGACCAGGGTCGGTGGACAACACTGCGGAAAATGCAGGGCGAAGAACTTTTCATTGGCATCGCGCAGGCTGCGCGGTCGGTTAACGATCAGCGTTCCGGCGAGTTCCGCCAGCTCCAGCAGATAAGTGGTATAGATATACTCCATGTCAAAGGGTGGATCCTTGCGCATCAAGATAACGTCCAATAGCGCCAGCGGTATTTCCTGCTGGCCATGGAAGGAAAACCAGTCGCGCTGATCATCCTGAATGTGCAGCAGGCGCGAGCGCGCAAACGCCTCGTGGCCGCGCGCGTACAAATCCGCCTGCTCGAAATAATGGAGTTCCCAGCCACGGGCCTGAGCAGCCAGCAACATGGCGAAGGTCGTATCCTTTTTGATCTTGATCGTCGCGATGGGGTCCATTACTACGCCGAGTTTGATGGTCATAGAGCGCCCATTCGTAAGGTTGTGTTATCCCGCAGCAAATGGTCCTAAGGACAGGGGACAATATCCAATGGTTTGGAATCCAGGCTCAGAAAAAAGACAGATGCTATCTCCACCATGGCATCCTCGCCAGTAGTATGCTAAAAGTCACAACATAAACACTCATGCGCTCTTGCGGCCGGCGTGCTGGCCGTCTTACTGGAAAATCTCGCTCCAGAGGATAGACCTTTGGCAGATGTGGCATCCACGCATCCTGCAGCGCCCTTCCCGCTGCATCCTTTTGACATTCTTCTGCGACTTGATCAGCGAGTTCGCGAACGGGCCCCAGTAGCGGCCTCCGGCTTGCGGTTGTCGGAAATTCGCGGGCGGCTGGCGCTGCGCATGGGTTCCTGGAATCTGTTGTTTTCCATGGACGATGTGGCTGAAATTATTCCTGCGCCGCGCATTACCCGGGTGCCGGGGGTCAAGCGCTGGCTCCTGGGCATTGCCAACCTGCGCGGCAAGGTCATTTCGGTTTCCGACCTGCGGGATTTTCTAACCGGTCGCCCCGCGCCGCAACTACCCAGCAGTCAAGTCGTGATCGTCCACGGTGGAGGCGACGAGGACTATGGTTTGCTGGTGGACGAAGTGATCGGGATGCGCCATTTCGGACAGCAGCACTGGTTGTCCGCGCTGGATGGCGTGGATGAAGCTTTGCGTCCTTACCTTGCTGACGCCTTTCAGAGCGATGGGCAAGAGTGGCTCGGTTTCAACGCCAGCCGGTTGGTGACGGATCCGCGTTTCCTGCGGGCCGCCCAATAGGATTTTACAAATTCATTGCATTGGCCCAGCCCAATGGCGCGGTTAGTGCTGGATATCTTTTTTAAAGAGACATTAAGATGCTTGACTCGCAGAATGGTTCGGGTTTGAAAAAGTTTTCCACCAGCGCCCTGGCGATCCTGGTGGCGCTGGTGCTGTCTATCGTGCTGATGGGTATTATCCTGGTCATCTTGGGGCGGCAGAGCGCGCAAAGCGAAAACTACTTTAAGCTGGCCAGCGAGCAACGCTTGTTGTCGCGCGCAATCGTACCCGATGCCTTGGAAGCCGCGCGCGGTCGAGAAGCGGCGCTCGTTCGGCTCAAGGAAGGCCGCGACCGCTTCGAGCAGGCGCTGGGCGATCAGAAAAACGGTAACGCTGCATTGGGCTTGGCTCCGGCCCCAGCAGTTGCGCGCCCGGCGCTGGAGGCGCTGGAGCAGCGGTGGACGCCTGTCAAGGCTCAGGTCGACGTCATTCTGGCGGCGCGCGAACCGACGACCCTGGTCAGCAACTTCGTGCCGTTGTTGGACAATTCCCTGACCCAGATGAACATGCTATCCGATGACATTGCCAAAAACCTGGCCAACAATCGGGTCGATGCGCGCCAGGTCTACCAGGCCTCCAAGCAATTGCAGTTAGGCGAGCAGATCGCGGGCGATCTCAAGCGCATGTTGAGCGAAAGCGGCGTTAGTGTGAACGCCGCCGCCGAGCGCTTTGGACGCAATGTGCGCTTGTTCGGACAGGTGCTGAAGGGCATGCGGGAAGGAGATCCCCGCATCGGCGTCGAGCGCGTTACGCTCCCGGAAAGTCTCGACAAGCTCGCCAGTCTGACCGAGTTGTTCCGCTCTCTGGACGTCGAAACCACCCGCATCGTTGAAAAATCGCCGGAATTGATAAAAGCCCAGAACGCCGCCCAAACCATCGTCGGCCAGGGCGATACGCTGCTAGAGGCGACCAGCCAATTGCTCGACCAGTATGTCGCCAGCAGCCGCCAACTCCGCTTATTTGGCATTCCGCTCAGTTACCCGATCATTTACGTGTTAGGTGCTTTGGCGCTGATTCTATTGATCCTGTTGTTTTTCATTCAGAATCAGGAAAGTCGGCAGCGCCTGCGGGAAAGCGAGCAGCGCAAGCAGGAAACTGAGGATCAAAATCGCCGCAACCAGGACGCCATCTTGCGCTTGCTCGATGAGCTGGGTAACTTGGCGGAAGGCGATCTAACCGTTCAAGCCAGCGTGACTGAGGACATTACCGGCGCGATCGCGGATTCGGTCAATTACGCCATTGAAGCGCTGCGCGACCTGGTCTCCACCATCAACAACACCTCCGGCCTGGTGGCCTCTGCGGTGCAGGAAACCAGTGCCATCGCGGACCGCTTGGCGAAATCCAGCGAAATTCAGGCGCGGCAGATTGAGAACGCCAGCGCCACCGTGACCCAGATGTCCCGCTCCATGGACGAAGTTTCCGCCAAGACCGCCTCCTCCGCCGAGGTGGCCGAGAAATCAGTGGGCATCGCCCATGAGGGCGGCGACCGGGTGCGGCGCACCATCCATGGCATGGACACTATTCGCGAGCATATCCAGGACACCTCCAAGCGTATCAAGCGCTTGGGCGAATCCTCCCAGGAAATCGGCGACATCGTGGCGCTGATTAACGACATCGCTGATCAGACCAACATCCTGGCGCTGAACGCTGCCATTCAGGCTTCGGCGGCGGGTGACGCCGGGCGTGGCTTTGCGGTAGTCGCTGATGAAGTGCAGCGCCTGGCAGAACGATCCAGCAACGCCACCAAGCGGATCGAGATGTTGGTCAAGACCATTCAGGCCGACACCAACGAAGCCGTGATTTCGATGGAGAAGAGTACCTTCGAGGTGGTCGGCGGCGCGGGGCTGGCCCAAAAGGCCGGCGAAGCTTTGGACGAAATCGAAAAGGTCTCGGCCAGTCTGGCGGAACTGATTGACGAAATTTCCAAGTCGTCCGGGCAAGTGTCGGAGATGGCGTCGCGCGTAGCCACCGCCATGGTCTCCATCAATGAAATCACCGGGCAAACGGCGGAAAGCAGTATCTCGACGGCCTCCGCCATCGGCAAGCTGCATCGACTGGCGCAGGAATTGCGGCAATCGGTTGCTGGATTCCGGCTGCCTGGCTGATAGCATCTTGGCCAGAGAAGAACACTACGCTATGGCCCCGATCCATCCGCCATTGCGCAGCGTCCGCCTGTTGGCTTCGGTCTCTGCGCGGAGGGAGCGTTGATGAGTTCGCCTGTCACCGATAATCCATTGGAATCTTTGGAGCTGGAGTTGACGGCAGATTCCGCCCCGCAGCAGTCCGCGCCCGTGGGGCCAAGCGAGCCGGTTTCCGAAGAGCGCTCGGCGCGGCTGGCATTAGACATGGAGGCATCGCCGTCGCTAAATCAGGCGGCGCTTGCCTTGGCACCATTAGAGCCACAGGCGTTGACGCAGGAGGAGGGGCAACCACTGGCCGCATCTGCGGTGGTGGACTGGAATCGCCTGGCGGCGGTGATTGGATTGGAGGATGGCGATCCAGAATTTGTCGAGGTGTTTTTGGAGGAAGCCCATGGCGAGCTCACCACGATTCAGGAGCAATTGGCGCTGTGGCGAGCGGATTTGAGCAATCAACAGGCGCTGGCGACCATGCGTCGCTCCTTTCACACCCTGAAGGGCAGCGGCCGTATGGTGGGCGCGACCGCCATTGGCGATTTTGCCTGGGAATTTGAAGCGCTGCTGAATGAGGTTTTGAGCGGGACGCTGCCCCCAAGTACAGAGATGGCGACCGCCGTTGCTGCGGCGGTGGATGCCTTGGCACCGCTGGTGGGCGCGGCTCCACTCCGAGACGACGCCTTGGCAGTTTTGCCGCCACTCGCCGCGCGGGCGCAAGCGTTACGCGCCATAGAACCGGAGACGGTCCCGCCCTCAGTGCTCGGCCTGGAAATTGGTGCGGGGCTTGATGCGGAATTCATTGATGTGTTCCTGGAGGAAGCACGCGGCGACTTGGCGGCGATCCGAGAGCAGCAGGCGACATGGCGGCGGAATTTAAACGACCGCCAAGCCCTGGCGATTCTGCGCCGGGCCTTCCATACGCTGAAAGGCAGCGGTCGCGTGGTGGGCGCAACCGCTATCAGCGATTTGGCGGAGCAGTTCGAGAAACTGATCGGCGTTCTGGTGAATGGCGAACGGACCGCCACGGTCGCGGTGGCCGATCTGGTGGGCGAAGCGGCGGCGGTGTTGGAGCCGTTGATTAGCAAGAACCCAAGAATGGACGAGGCCGCCGTAACGAGTCTACAGCGGTTGATGGCGCGCGCCGAAGCCTGGTTGCTGGAAACGCCGGAGAAAGCGGTGCCGACTCTCGTTGCCGTGGCACCCAGCACCGCTGTGCTGGCTGAGACGACCGCTGCGGTTCCAGAGCGCGGACCGAGCGCGGCGCTCCTGATCCCGCCGGGCGTAGAGCCGGAGCTGGCGCAGATTTTCCAGTACGAAGCCGCCGAAATTCTCGACGCCAGCGACATGATTTTGCAGCAGCTGGGCATCGATCCTCGGCAGCCTGGCTTATGGAATGATCTACGCCGGAGTCTGCATACCCTCAAGGGCAGCTCGCGCCTGACCGGCTTCATGACGGTCGGCGATCTGGCTCACGCTGCCGAGTCGGTTCTGGATGCTTTGAGTAAGCGCGGTGGAGATGCTGCGCCCGGTGTGCTGGAGGCCTTGCAGCAAACCCTGGATCGCCTCAATCACATGCTGGCGGAGGCTGCTCAAGGCGTCAACCCATCGCCCGCCGCCGCGCTCATCGCCGACCTGCACCAACTAGCCGCAGTCATCACCGCCAGTGGTGTGGTGGCGGGCTTGGCCGATCAGCCGGTTGTGCTTCCCGAAGAAACCGCCGTGGTTCCTGAGCCGGGCGCTCTGCGACCCATGACTGAGCTGGACCAGGAGCTGAGCCAGGTTTTCCAAACTGAAGCCGCCGATGTTCTGGATTCCAGCGACCTCATTTTGCGGCGGCTACGCGGTGAGCCGAATAATGTTGAACTGCTGAACAACCTGCGTCGTGAGATGCATACCCTTAAGGGCGGGTCGCGCATGGCCGGTTTTATGGCGGTGGGCGATCTGGCGCACGCGACTGAATCGGCGTTGGACGCCCTGGGCAAGGGCGCCATGGCGCTGTCGGCTCCGCTGCTGGATACCCTCCAGAACGCCCTGGATGGTCTGCATCAGATGGTGGCGGCTGTGGTCAGGGGTGAGCGACCGGTTGCGCCACCGGGCTTGATCGACGCCCTGCAAGACGTGTTGGGCGTCGAGATGGCGCAACCGCCTGTGGCAGCGCCGACCATCGCTCCACGCCCGTCTGCGCCTGCCCGCCTCGACAAGAGCGCCGTTGGTGCACCAGGCGATGGGGTGCGGGTGAGCGCCGCTTTGCTGACCACCCTGGTCAATCAGATGGGCGAAAGCAGTATCTTCCGCGCCCGGATCGATCAGGGTGCCAGCGCTATGAGCTTCAACCTTAACGAACTGGACCAGACCATTGCCCGCTTGCGGCGTCAGGTCAGCAATCTTGCTACCCAAGCTGAAGCGCGCATTCAGTCGCGCCACGATCACGGCGTTAAGGCGCATCAACTGGATTTCGATCCGCTGGAGTTGGACCGCTTTACCGAACTGCAACAAGTGGCCCGGTCCTTAATGGAAATCGCCGATG
>JBATSQ010000181.1:0-6637 GCA_049293375.1 Candidatus Contendibacter sp. | reverse complement strand
GGCGGTCGTGGGCAAAGGTGCGCAACATTCGCAAAGTTTGCGCGGCGGATAGGGATTGGCGATAGGGCCGATTTTGCGTCAGGGCCTCGAACACATCCGCAACCGCGATAATACGGGCCTCAATGGGCAAGTCACTGCCGCCTCGGCGAAACGGATAGCCATGGCCATCAGGTCGCTCGTGATGATAAGACGCCCACAAGGCAATGTCTTCCAATCCAGCGATTCCACGTAGAATTTGGTAAGTTTCAAAACTGTGGCGCTGGAGGGTGGCCCACTCGACTATGGTCAACGGGCCAGGTTTTTCCAGAATCTCATCCGGCACCCTGAGCTTGCCCAGATCGTGCAGCAAGGCCGCCACTTCAATTTTATCGCACACCTCCGGTGGAAGATGCAGGCAACTGGCCAGGAAGCGCGCTAACCGCGCCGTACCGAACGAATGCGCGACGGTGTAGGGACTTTTAGTATCCACAATATGGGCGAAAAGCGCTGCCAATCCCCGTAGCTCGCTAAAACTGAGAAGAGTGATGCGGCGGGTGGGGCGGCGCTCTTGCAGGAAACGCAGCAGATGTCGTCCTTCCAAAGACAGCCAGAACGCCTCGCTCTCGGAAACCGCCAGAAACAGCGTGACCAGTTCCGGCGCAAAAAAACTACCACTTAAGTTGCTGATCTTCTCTCGCACTCCTTGGCGGATCAGCAACAGATTCCGACCGTCATCGACCGCCGCCAATGCATCCACCTGGTCGATCAGATAGAGCAGATTGGCGAGTTGGGCCGTGATGGCGGGCAGGGCCAGATCGCACAGCGTGTCCCAGTGCGTGTGGTGATACAACACCAGAGGCGCAAGATGCGCCAGAGGTGGAAAGGCTTTCAGCAGCGCGCTTCCCTGGACGCAGTGCGCCTCAATGCCTTCCCAGTCCAGGGTGTTGACCATTCGGCGCTGCTCTGGTTGGGAAAACAGCGCGCAGTTGAGCAATAGCCCAGCGTGAAATACATCGTCCAGTGCTTGCGAGTTTAGACCCCATGCCTCGCCGCAGCGCAGAGCCATAAAACCGACGCGCTTACTATGCAGCACATGTTCTGTACCCACCAAATCCAGAGCGTCTGATAACGCCTGAATCGCCTGGCCCAAATCAATGTTGACGCTCATAGCCGCGTGCTCCTGATTGGGCGTATAGGGAGTTACTGAGAGGGTGCTGCAGTACTCCGTTCCACAGTGCGGGCGCGTTCGACATAATCCTGATAGGCCGGAATGGCGATAGCCGCGAGGATGCCGATCACCATCAGCAATGGCAAAATCAACGCCAGCAGGATCACGCCGGTGGTGTTGGGCGGTGGTGGGTCGCCAAAGCGGTTGACGCCTTGGGTTCCTGGCATGATCAGCAAGAGCAGATAGAGTATGAGGTTAGCCAGCGGCACAAAGATCAGGATTGACCACCAACCGCTGGCGTTGAAATCATGCAAACGCTGGATGCCGAGCAGAGTTGTGATGACGATGACTGGCAGCGCCAGCACCAAGAGGCCGCCCAATGCCAGACCCTCGTTACCCCTGCTGCCCGTAAGGGCGGCTACAATGGCTCCCCAGCCGGCCATAAGCAGGTTAAGCAGCAGGCCCAGCCCCACCGAGTAGCCGATGTAACGTACCCGCCCCAGGCGGCCCCGCGCGGAAAAGAGTTTAACTGCGCCATAACGGATCGGTGCCATAGGCGCGATGGCGCCACGCGGCGGTTGGTAAGGACTCTGGTCGAGCATGGCTGTCTCCCTGCGGGTGGTTTATTTTAGTAGTCCATGCATTCTAGGAGGCGTCCTGGCAGGCTGCAACGCCTATGCTGCTAATTCGGGATTTTATTAGATTGTAATGTTACCTTTATGTTGCTCTATATCATGGCTGAATCAAGTTTATATATTGACACATGTTGAAAAATAATGACGTTCTATCAATGTCCAGCTCTGAACCCTTCGATACGATCCGGCAAGTCGAAACACCGGAAGGCATCATCCTGACTTTGCGGGTGGCCGGACCTGTCGCCCGCGCGTTGGCCTGGAGCATGGACGGCCTGATTCGTTATAGCGTGCTATGGGGCTTATTCATCGCCCTGACGCTGTTGGGCGGGGCCGGAATCGGTGTGTGGCTGATCGCTTGGTTTCTCCTGGAGTGGCTCTATCCGGTGCTCTTTGAGCTTTATGCTCATGGGGCGACGCCAGGCAAGAAAGCCTTGGGCCTGCAAGTGGTGCTCGCCAACGGCGCGCCGGTCGATTGGCCGACGTCGTTGATTCGTAATTTGCTGCGGGCTGTGGATTTTCTGCCTATCTTTTATGGCTTCGGCGTGGTGACGCTGCTAGTGAGCCGTGATTTCCAGCGCTTGGGCGATCTAGCGGCAGGCACTTTGGTGATTTATCGCGACCCTCCGACCCAGGCGCTGGCCTTGCCACCGGGGCCAGCCGCGCCGCCGCCATTGTTGCTCACCATGGCTGAGCAGCAATGGCTGGTCGCCTTCGCTGAGCGTAGCCCAGCCTTGAATCCCGAACGGCAGCAAGAGCTGGCTGCGTTGCTGCCGATGTGCACCGGCGGGCTGCGGGGGATCGCTGCTGTCGAGCGCTTGCGCGCTCATGCCCGTTGGCTGGTGGGAGAAAAGCCGTGAAACAACGTTCTTTTGAGCAGCGCCACACCGCCGAATGGCAGACATTCGCCGCAGCACTGGAGCGGCTGGAGCGCCGCAAACCGCCGTCCGCCTTAGCCGATCCTCTGGTTGCTGATTTTCCCGCCGCCTACCGCCGCCTATGTCAGCATGTATCCCTGGCCCGCGCTCGCCGCTATAGCGGGCCGTTGCTGGATCGGCTTAATCAACTGGCATTGCGGGCCTACCAACAACTGTACCGCGCGCCGCAATGGCGGGGACGGATGGCCTTGGAGTTTTTGCTGGCGGATTTTCCCCAGCGCGTGCGCGCCAATGCCCGCTTGTTCTGGCTGTGCGCGGCGCTGTTCTACCTACCGCTGCTGGGCATGGGGCTGGCGGTATATCAGTCGCCAGAGTTGATTTACAGCCTGCTAGCGCCGGATGCAGTGAGCGCCATTGAGGAAAATTACCGGCCCGGTCAGGCAGCGGTGAACCGCGCCGCCACCGATGATCTGGCGATGTTTGGCTATTACATCCACAACAATATCGGCATCGGCTTTCGCACCTTTGCCGGCGGTCTCCTGCTGGGGGTCGGCGCGGCATTCATGCTGCTATTCAATGGCGTCTTTATCGGTGCGATCTCTGGGTATCTGACCGCGCGCGGCTTTATTGAAACCTTTTATACCTTTGTGGCCGGCCATGGGGCGTTTGAACTGACTGGTATCGTGCTGGCTGGCGTCGCCGGGTTGAAGCTGGGCTGGGCGGTGGCCGCGCCGGGTCGCCTGCGCCGGGTCGACGCCTTGCGCCAAGCCGCCACTGATGGAGTGCGGCTGATGATCGGCGTGGCGGCGCTGCTGGTGCTGGCCGCGTTTATCGAAGCCTTCTGGTCTGCCAATACCGCTATTCCCGCCGCGATCAAATATGCTGTGGGTGGCGCTGGCTGGTTGCTGGTGCTTGCTTATCTGATCTGGGCGGGCCGTCATGCGTCTTGATGCCGTGGCGGCTACTTTGCGCCCGCGTAATGCCTGGGAGGCGACCGATCTGGGCGCGCTGATGATCCGGCACTGGTGTGGGCCGGTTTATCGGGCCTGGTTTGCAGTCGCCTTGCCGGTGTTTTTGTTGCTGCATCTGCTGTGTTGGGGACATTGGGGATGGACGCCCTGGTTGTTTTGGTGGCTCAAGCCCTTGTTGGATCGCCCCGTGCTCCATGTGCTGAGTCACGCCCTGTTTGGCGATGCACCGGATCGACGCCGATTCTGGCGCGCCTTGCCCGGTCTGTTGCGCTCCCAAGCGCTGACTGCGCTGACGCTGCGCCGCCTGGATCCAGCCCGTTCCTTTCATCTGCCCGTCGCGCAACTGGAAGGCTTGACGGGCAAGGCGCGCCGCCAGCGGCTGTGCGACCTGGTGGGATCATCCGGGCGGGGGACTGCGGTGTGGCTTACCGTGGTCTGCGCCCATCTGGAAATGGGTCTGGATCTGGCGCTGATTGCCCTGGTCTGGATGCTGATTCCGAATTATGTCGATCTGGAATGGTATGAACTACTCAGCGATTCCAAACCCTGGGGCCAGTTGTGGTTGAATCTGGTAGGTTTTTGCGGCATGAGTTTGGTCGAGCCGTTTTATGTGGCGGGTGGCTTCGCCCTGTATCTCAATCGGCGTACCTGGCTGGAAGCGTGGGATTTGGAATTGGGCTTTCGTCGCCTGGCGGCTCGGCTGACGCCAACGCAGCCTGCGGCAGTGGGGTTGGCGCTGGTGCTTGCCGTGACTTTGTGGGTGTTCCAGCCGGTCAACGGTTTTGCTGGCGAACCAGCGCTGAAGACCGAACCAGCCGAGCAAACCGAACCGGCAGCGCAGACTGTACAGACCGAGCAGTCCGACCAGACGAGCGCCGCCACCAGCGAACAGCAGCGCCCAGAACCCACCTTTTGCGAGCGGCGGCGCGCCCGTATCGGGGAACTCGCTGAGTCTACGGATCCAATCCAGCGCGCATTGGCCGAAACCCTGGGAGAGTCGGCCTTGGGAACGTGCGTTACCAAAGAATACTGGCGGTTGCGCCAACGCGATGAACCCGAATCGCCAGAGGGCAAGCCCGCTGCGGACGGGCTGCTGGCACGCTGGGTGGCGGCGGCGGTGGAGTATGCACTGTGGTTTACACTGGGCTTGTTCACGGCGGTGGCGATCTGGTGGTTATGGCGTCAGCGGCCGCTGGGTACGTCGCGCCCGAACGTACGCCGCGCCACAGCCAAACCGGTGCCGCGTACCGGTCGTCATGCTCTACTGGAGCCACCGGACGCTGATCTGGGCAGTGTGGCCTGGCACCTGTGGGCCAGTGGCCAGCCCCGTGAAGCCTTGCGCGTGTTATACCGTGGCAGTCTGGCGGGACTGGCGACTCGGCATGGAGTGCCGGTTTCCACCAGCGCCACCGAGGAGGATTGTCTACGGGTGGCCAGTGCGCAAGTGCATGATCTTGAACTGCTGGGTTTCTTCTGCCATCTGACCCGCGCATGGCAAGCAACGGCTTACGCCCACCGTCCACCGGATGAAGCCGCCGCCCGCGCCTTGTGCCAGGAATGGCCGCGCCACTTTGCAGCCTTCACTGGAGCAGCCTCGTGACGCAGCGTCGTAGCGTATGGATTGGCATGGGTTTGTTGACGCTGCTGGTTGCGGTGGCTGGGGGATGGTGGCTCCAGCAGAATCTGGTCCAGGATTTCAGGGAGGAATGGACTGGCTACAGCGAGACGGTCCGGCGCAATCCGCTGTACCTGGCAGAGCGGCTACTGATCCGATTGGGGCGCACCGCGCACAGCGTGCGGCGCTTGCAAGACCTTCCCGCTGACCTTAAGACGGCTGATACCGTGATCGTAACAGCGCCCAGCTTTGTGTTGAGCGCCGCCGAAACCCGGCGCTGGCTGGCCTGGGTGGCGCAGGGAGGGCATCTGCTGATTCGGGTGGAGCGCGAACATGAGCCTGGCCAGAGCGGCGATCATCTGTTAAACGCCTTGCAAGTGCGCAGCCATGAACCTGAGCAGTGTGCTCCCGGGGGGCCAAGCGCCGTCCAGCCCGATCCGGCGCGGCCACCGTTGCACGTTCGGTTCATTGGTAATCTGCGTTTGAATACCGATGACTGGCAGGCGCTTGCCTGGGGTCAGGGTCAGGTGACGCTCTTGACCGACCTCAACATGTTCGCCAACACGCGGCTTGATGACTATGAACATGCTGGTTTCCTGTGGGCGCTGCTGCAACGCAATCCCGACGGCGTGATCTGGCTGCAATACCAGATGCAACTGCCCTCATTGCTGCAATTACTGTGGGAGCGGGCCTGGGTGGCGCTGATCGTTTTGTTGTTAACCTTGTTGGCGACCCTATGGCACGCCAGCCGTCGCCTGGGGCCGCTGCTGGTGCCGCGCGCCGACGCGCAGCGTCGGCTGGTTGAGCATCTGGACGCCAGTGCGCGCTTCCTGTGGCGGCGTGGAGCTGGACCCGTGCTGCTGCAAGCCGCCCGCCACTACACCTTGCGCCGGGTACAACGCCGCCAGGGCCACGATGCCGAAGTGCTGGCCAGTACGCTGACCGATTCAGATCAACCCCTCAACGAAACCACATTGTTGCATACCCTGCGCACCCTGCAACGACTCAACCACCCTGGCCCTCGCTCATGAATGCTCCTATGGATGCTGCCCCTTCTTCCCCGCCGTCTGAGACGCAGTTACGCTGGGCCTGGGATTTACTGCAAAGCCTGCGCCGCGCAATCGGCCAAGCCGTGGTCGGCCAGCAGGCCGTGGTGGATCAAACGCTGGCGGCGTTGTGCGCGGCGGGTCACGTCCTGGTCGAAGGCGCGCCTGGTCTTGGCAAAACGCTGTTGGCGCGGGCGCTGGCGACCAGCGTAGCCGCCCGATTCGCCCGCATCCAGTTCACCGCCGATCTGATGCCCAGCGATGTGACCGGCCATGCGCTGTACAATCTGCGTGAGGAGCGGTTTGAAATTCGGCGGGGGCCGGTGTTCTGTCATTTTCTACTGGCCG
>JBATSQ010000180.1:0-24375 GCA_049293375.1 Candidatus Contendibacter sp. | reverse complement strand
GCCAACGCGATCGCTGAAAATCCACAGTAACGCCCTTGCGGCGTGGGGAGTATTTCAGTCTATATTTTGCAAGGTTTATTATGCTGGTCGCGGCCCCGGAACGCAACGAACTGGATATTGATCTTCTGACCTCACCGACCCTCAGGCAACACGTCATGAATGCAGAATGGCAAGCTGTTTTACAACAAGCGGGCGCAACCTGGCTTCAGGAGACCGTGGCGCATTTTGGTCAACCGGAGGCTGAAGAGCAGGCGTTGCGCCTTGGCGAGTTCCGCTGTGATCTGTCCCATCGCGGTCTAATCGCGGTGCGCGGCCCCGACAGCGCAACATTCTTGCAAGGGCAACTCAGCTGCGATGTGCAGCAGGCCACGCTGGAACGCAGCGTGCTCGGTGCCTACTGCAACCCTCAGGGTCGGACGCTGGCCTGTTTTCGTCTCTGGCAAGAGGAAGGAGGTTATCTGTTGACCCTGCCACGGGCATTGGTAGCACCCACCCTAACCTGCTTAGGCAGATATGTATTGCGGGCCAAGGTGGCGTTGGCAGACGCTAGCGACAGCGTAGGGCGCATGGGGGTGGCGGGCAGCCACGCGGTCGGCCTACTAGAGGAATATGGATCCACCAGAGGTCCTAGCCTCGCTGCTGATAAGATCAGGCGTGTCAACCAGATCACCATCTGTGGTGTGCCTGGCTGCCCGCCCCGCTTTGAATTGTACGGCCCGGCCCAGGAACTCGGCGCGCTCTGGAATCAACTTAGCTCTCAGTTGCTGGCGGTTGGCACCGAATCCTGGCGACTGCTCGACATTCTGGCCGGAATACCGACTGTCTATCCGGCAACCGTGGCGGCCTTTGTCCCGCAAATGCTCAATCTGGATAGGCTGGGCGGCATCGGCTGGCAAAAGGGTTGCTATACCGGCCAGGAAATCGTGGCGCGCACCCATTATTTGGGCAAGCTCAAGCGGCGCATGATCCTGGCGCGGGTGGAATGCCCCACCCCGCCCCAACCCGGCGCGGCGCTGTTCTCACCCCATGCAAGCGCTAGCCAGAGCGCCGGTCAGCTGGTCGATGCCGCCCGCCACCCGGACGGCGACTTTGCGGTGTTGGCGGTGGTGCTGCTGGCGTGCGCCGAACCGGGAGGACTGCAACTTGGCGCGGTCGATGGCCCCACCCTGCGGCTGGAATCGCTGCCCTATGCGCTCACGGACCCAGCCTAGTCGTCGCTAACAGCCCAACCGCCCAATTCCTGCCAGCGGTTCACAATGAGGCAAAACAATTCGGCGGTACGTTCGGCGTCGTAAATAGCCGAATGCGCCTCGCGCTCGTTCCAGTGGATGCC
The DNA here is from genome assembly GCA_049293375.1 of Candidatus Contendibacter sp. Classification (GTDB taxonomy): domain Bacteria; phylum Pseudomonadota; class Gammaproteobacteria; order Competibacterales; family Competibacteraceae; genus Contendibacter. Next base: position 23,042 of record JBATSQ010000180.1, on the reverse strand, counting down.
TGCCGCTTGTAAGCCGCGCGCTAATACCGTCTGGCCGTACGCCAAACCGGCTAGCGACACGGTATCGAAGCTGCTAAAAGGGTGAAAGGGATTACGCTTGACTCTGGCCCGCGTTGCCGCTGCGTTGAGAAAAGCCAAATCAAAGAATGCGTTATGCCCAACCAGAATGGCGCGAGTGCAGCCGGTTTCCCGCAGTTCGCGGCGCACTTCGCGAAAGATGGCTTCCAACGCTTCCTGCTCTGGCACGGCGAAGCGAAACGGATGATCGGGATCAATGCCGTTGACCGCCATAGAAGCCGGATCCAGTCGGCCACCGGGAAAAGGCTGGATGTGATGGGCCAACGTTTGCGCCGGACGCAGCAGGCCTTGCCAATCCATGCGGACAATGACTGCGGCCATTTCCAGCAAGGCGTCGGTCTGCGCATTGATGCCGCCAGTTTCGACATCAATGATCACGGGAAGAAAACCACGGAAACGGCGGGCGATCTGCGGATTGGGGGCGGGTTGGCTCATCCAGGCAGGATAGCGGATCGCCCAATGGAACGCATCCGCGCTGCCGTTGCGGTTTTTTAACCCGGCGTGTTGTGCGTCACCCAACGCGCGCCAGCGGTGGTCTCCTCGCGCTTCCAGAACGGCGCTTTCGCTTTCAATTCTTCCATGATAAAGCGACAGGCCGCGAAGGCTTCCGCGCGATGGACCGACCAGACCGCCACCAGCACGATCGGATCATTCGGCTGCAAGGTGCCCACTCGATGAATGACCAGTGCATCCAGCAAGGGCCATTCCTGATGGGCGGTGGCGACGATGCGCTGTAACTGTCGCTCCGTCATGCCAGGATAGTGCTCCAGCGTCATCCGGCTGATCGTCGCCTGTTCGTTATCGTCACGCACGGTGCCGACAAACAGGGCGGTCGCACCGTAATGCCCATGGAGCGCGCACCGACTAGCCTGATAGCGGCTGGCTTCCGCCAGCGGATCGAACGGCGTCTCGCGTAACTCAACCGGCATCTCCTATCCTCCCGTCACTGGCGGGAAAAACCCCACCTCATCCCCATCACGCACCACTTGAGCCAGTTCGGCGTACTCCAGATTCACCGCCACCAGCGTATTGGGCGGCAATGGCGTTTCCGGCCACAGCGCCTGCCAAATGTCCGCCACTGTCATCGTTTCAGCCGGATTTAAACGATCCTCGGCGCGGCCCAGCCGATCCCGCAGGCTGGCGAAATATTTAATGGATACCGTCATGTGCTAGAAATTTCGTTGGTGGATCTGACTCAAGCTCGCCCGCCCTCAATCTCGGCGCACTCGCCACACCGGTCGTCCTTCCGCATTCAGCAGACCGTGTTGCTGTAACCATAATTGGGCATCTTCAGCATCCTGCTCAAACCAAGCACGGGCCGAACCCAGGCGGAAAGTATAGCCCCAGGTATCCATATCGGCGCAGATCCGCGCGCGTCCTACGCCAGGCAGCTCATCTGCTAGGAGAATTTGCAGATAACACACGCCATTTTCCTCGGCGTACTCGCCACCGGCGTCCGTATGCAAGTGCGCGCGCCGCTCCCCATCCATGCAGATGTAGTGACTCGCCTCATGTAAGGCGGAATGCACCGGGGTATCGTCGCGCGCGAACAGACGATTACCGATCAACCCGGCCTCGCTCTCACCCCAGTAGCTACCGGGAATCGCGGTAGCGAGCGGCATCCAGACCACGGTGAGGCCATAGCGCGCTAGCAAGCCCATCAAAAGCTTGCGCCCTAACTCACCACAAGTGCATAGGCCGGTTGCGGTAGAGGGCTTCATGGCCGCGCCTTGCTGAGCAACAAAGCTTGTCTCGCAGAATGCATATAACAAATTCGCATAAAAACCATAGATGCAAATTCCATTTTTTCAGAGTAAACTAGCGCACTTTGCGCCAAATGGCCTCACCTTTCCCCCCACGCCGCTGATGTCATTCGAGGATCCACCCCCTTTATGAGCCGCACTTACCTGTTTACCTCCGAATCCGTCTCGGAAGGCCACCCGGATAAAATTGCTGACCAGATTTCCGATGCGGTGCTGGACGCCATCCTCACCGAGGATCCCCAGGGCCGTGTCGCCTGTGAAACGCTGATTAAAACCGGCGTCGTGGTTTTGGGCGGTGAAATTACCACATCCGCCTGGGTGGACTTCGATCAGATTGTGCGCGATACCGTCGTGGGCATCGGTTATGACCGCTCCAGCATGGGTTTCGACGGCGCAACGTGCGCGGTGATGTCCTGTATCGGCAAGCAATCGCCGGACATCGCGCAAGGCGTCAACCGCAAAAGCCCGGAAGAGCAAGGCGCAGGCGATCAGGGCTTGATGTTCGGTTACGCCTGCAACGAAACCAAGGTGTTGATGCCCGCCCCGATCACTTACGCCCATCGCTTGGTGCAACGGCAAGCTGAAATGCGTAAAAGCGGCGTATTGCCTTGGCTGCGGCCCGACGCCAAAAGTCAGGTCACTTTCCGCTATCAGGATAACCAAGTCATCGGCATCGAAGCTGTGGTGTTGTCCACGCAACACGACGCAGACATCAGCTACAAATTGCTGTGCGAAGCGGTGATGGAAAACATCATCCTGCCGATGTTGCCGGCCGAATGGCTGGACAAGCACACCCAATACCACATCAACCCGACCGGCAGCTTTGTCATCGGCGGCCCGGTGGGCGATTGCGGCTTGACCGGCCGCAAGATCATTGTCGATACCTACGGCGGGGCTGCGCACCACGGCGGCGGGGCGTTTTCCGGTAAAGATCCCTCCAAGGTGGACCGTTCCGCCGCCTACGCCGGCCGCTACGTCGCCAAGAATATCGTCGCCGCCGGGCTGGCGGACCGGTGTGAAATCCAGGTGTCCTACGCGATCGGCGTGGCCGAACCGACCTCGATCAGCATCAACACCTTCGGCACCGGCAAGATCGAGGAAGACCGGCTCGTGGACATCGTGCGCGGCCACTTTGATCTGCGGCCTTATGGCCTGGTTAAAATGCTTAACCTGATTCGGCCGATCTATAAAAAGACCGCCGCCTACGGCCATTTCGGTCGTGAGGAACCGGAGTTTACCTGGGAAGCCACCGACAAGGCCGACGCGCTGCGCGACGCGGCCGGGCTGTAACATCGTTTCCTCTTCGCAGTTTTCGCCCTCCCGCCGAGGGGCGCTGCAACGGGTTTCCCCGTCAGGCTCGGCAGGATGCGGCTTGGCCAAAAGCCAACGGCGCCCGTTCCATCACGCGAGGAATCCATGATGAACGCCGTTGTACGCGAAAAACCCCTACTCGATTATCAGGTAGCCGATTTGTCCTTGGCCGATTGGGGCCGCAAGGAAATCGCCATCGCCGAAACCGAAATGCCCGGCCTGATGGCGCTGCGGGCGGAGTATCGGAACCAGCAACCCTTGAAAGGCGCGCGCATCGCCGGGTCGCTGCACATGACGATCCAGACCGCCGTGCTGATCGAGACGCTGGCGGCGCTGGGTGCCGCCATTCGCTGGGCCTCTTGCAACATCTTTTCGACCCAAGATCACGCTGCCGCCGCGATTGCCGCCAACGGTATCCCCGTGTTCGCTTACAAGGGCGAATCGCTGGAAGAGTATTGGGATTTCACTCATCGCATCCTGGAATGGCGCGACGGCGGCGCGCCCAACATGATTCTGGATGACGGCGGTGACGCCACCTTACTGATTACACTCGGCGCGCGGGCGGAACAGGATCGCACGCTGATCGCCCATCCCACCTGCGAGGAAGAGCAGGTGTTGTTCGCTGCGATCCGTCAGCGGCTAGACCGCCAGCCCGGCTGGTATTCCAAAATCCAGGCCAACATCAAGGGGGTGACCGAGGAAACGACCACCGGCGTGCATCGCCTGTACACCATGGAGAAGGAAGGCCGACTGCCCTTCCCCGCCATCAACGTCAACGACTCGGTGACCAAATCCAAATTCGACAACCTCTACGGCTGCCGCGAGTCGCTGGTGGACGGCATCAAGCGCGCCACCGACGTCATGATCGCCGGCAAGGTCGCGGTGGTGCTCGGTTACGGCGATGTCGGCAAGGGTTGCGCGCAATCGCTCAAGGGCTTGGGCGCGACGGTGTGGATCACCGAGATCGACCCGATTTGCGCCTTGCAGGCGGCGATGGAAGGTTACCGGGTGGTCACCATGGACGACGTGGCGGACAAGGCGGATATTTTCGTGACCTCGACCGGCAACGTCGGCGTCATCACCCACGAGCACATGGCACGGATGAAGAATCAAGCCATCGTCTGCAACATCGGCCATTTCGATTCCGAGATCGAGGTCGCCAAGCTCAAGCAATACCGCTGGGAAAACATCAAACCGCAGGTCGATCACATCATTTTCCCCGACGGCAAGCGCATCATCCTGCTGGCCGAGGGACGGTTGGTCAATCTGGGTTGCGCCACCGGCCATCCCAGTTTCGTGATGTCCAATTCCTTCACCAACCAGACGTTGGCGCAGATCGAGCTGTTCGCCCATGGCGAGCAGTATGAAGACAAAGTCTACGTGCTACCGAAGCATCTGGATGAGAAGGTGGCCCGGCTGCACCTGGAACGCATTGGAGCCAAGCTGACGCAGTTGACTCCAGAGCAGGCCGCCTATATCGGTGTCGCCGTGGATGGGCCATATAAGGCGGAGAATTATCGCTACTGAATAGGCCCCTCACCGCCAGGTCGGGCGTTTGCACGCGGCAAGACCGTCGCAGGCAACCGCCCTGTTTCGCTGGCCCCTTTTCCCGCCTCAGGCGCGGACTGGCATTCACGTCTATGAAGTCCCAGCAGCGTTATTCTCAGATGCTCAGTTGCGAATTTTTCCCGCCCAATACCGATGAGGGCATACAAAAGTTGTCCGTCGCGAACGCGCAACTCCTGCGCATCAAGCCGACTTTTTTCTCCGTCACTTACGGCGCGGGCGGCTCCACCCGCGAGCGCACCTTTCAAGCGATCCGATCCATTCAAACGCACGGTGGCGCGGAAGCCGCTCCGCATCTCACCTGCGTGGCCTCCACCCGGCAAGGCGTACGCGAAATTCTCGCTAATTACCGCGCGCAAGGTATTCGCCGACTGGTCGCCCTGCGCGGCGATTTGCCGTCGGGAATGCGGGAATTTGGCGAGTTCCGTTACGCCAACGAACTGGTGGAATTCATCCGCGCAGAAACCGGCGACTATTTCCACATCGAAGTGGCCGCCTATCCTGAATTCCACCCGCAAGCCACCAGCACCGAACGCGATCTGCTCAACTTCAAACGCAAGGTCGAGGCCGGTGCCAACAGCGCCATCACCCAATATTTCTACAATGCTGATGCTTATTTTCGCTTTGTGGATGACTGCGAAAAGCTGGGCCTGGATTTGGCGATCGTTCCCGGCATTATGCCGATCACCAATTTCACCCAATTAGCGCGATTCTCGGATCAGTGCGGCGCGGAAATCCCGCGTTGGATTGGCAAGCGCCTGGAAAGCTGCGGCGATGATCGCCAGGCCATTCGCGCCCACGGTCTGGAGATCGTCACCGACCTCTGCCGCCGCTTGCTGGAAGGTGGCGCGCCGGGGCTGCATTTTTACACCATGAACCAATCCGGGCCGACTCTGGCTATTTGCGAGCGCTTGGGATTAGCCTAGCCCACGCCTAAAGCCCAAAAAACCGGCGTGGCATAAAGCAAAAACGCCCTTCCCCGCAACCGGGAAGAGCGTTGACCTAGAAACCGGGCGCGGCGAACTTATTTATTGCGCGGCGACCAGGGCTTTGGCGTCCGGCCCATAGGGCAGCACGTAATCGTAGGAGGCCAGCACCAGATTATCCGTGGCGCGGATCAGGCGAGCCGTGACATAAACCGACTGACGCGCCACTGCGTAGGTGCCAGCGATCACCGCCGCTGCGTTATGCGACTGGCTAATTTCCCGGATCGAACGCGACAACATCAGCTCTCCGGTGCCTTCGGCGACAAAAATGTTGTTGCGCATTTTCATCTCGACCACGGTAAAACCCTGCTGTGCAAACCGGGAACCAATCTGCTCGCCGATGACACGGCCCAGAGCCGACGACAACTCTAGATTGTTAATGTCGACGAAGGTCGCCGCCAGAAGCGGTTCACGCCGTTCTTTTAACCAAGGCGCGCGCGTGAGCAGCGCATCAGCGGCGCTATGGTTAGCGTCTACCAAATTCGCATCGCGGATGATCGACCGGGCGGGCGGCGCTTCCTCAGCAAAAAAGGAGGCGCATCCAGATAGACCCATTCCCAACACGGTCAGACCCATCACCGCGCCGCGCAAGCTGCTTGTTTTCCAATTCATGAGCTAACCCCCTTAAGATGCAAGTAAGATGCAAGTCGAGCGACAGCGGGTTATTGGCACTGGAGGCCCGAAGAGCAGCCGACCACTTCCATCATCCGGGTGTTAGCCGGTAACGGCACCTTGGCGATATATTGCTCTACGTTATTGTCACTGACATAGTAAATATCGCGTACCCGCGACACGTAGCGATCCTCCCGCATGACTGATGTAGTAACGATAATCTCGCTATTGGGGGTGTCGGTCAGAAAACCGGTACCCACATCCAACGCCACCGCGCCTAGCATATTGGCCAGCGCCGAGGAGTGATCAGCTGCATCGCGGACTACCATCACCGCACCAGTCAGTGCGGTAAAGGTGCCCGGAGGGGGGCGAACAAAACCGCGATCCTTATGCGTGACCACCTGAATATCGTAACTGACCGGTAGTCCGCCCGTGGGACTTTCGCTCATGACGAAGCCGCGATCCATCAAATGCGTAATCAGCAGATTATGAAAGGCAATACCAAATTCACTCGTGTATTTGGGGCGCTGCAAACTCAATGCAATGGCCCGATCACGCGAGAGGCCGGAATCGATCAGATTATCGTGCATCCGCTGCGCCACGTCGGCCGCTAAAACATCCCAATGCTGCGCGGCCTGCATCTTTTTCTGATAGGTCACAGGATAAGTAGTTGCAACGGGGATTTGCGACATACATGCCCCTAGACCGAGGCACGCCAGCATTGCGAAAGGGGCATACGAAATTTTCATAGAGTCTCCCTCGGTTTTTAGTGTCCGGTGAATAACGGTAACAGTCATTTTAGCCGGTTATACCATTGCCGCCAGTACTTGACAACACGGTTTCCGGCTCGCCGCCACAGCAGCGCGTCCGAGCGTTTCGCTCTTGGCTGATTCCAAACGAAAACAAAGCCTTAATTTTGGCCATCGATACCTTATATTGTGTTTTAATTCCTATTAAACACATTATATGGAAATTTAGCTGGAATTTTTCTGGGTATCTCCTAGAATACGCTGACCTGCGGCAGAGGGGTTGCTTCCTGAAGGCATGGCCCGGCAAGGTTCTGTTACCACCTCCCCTCCCAGCCATGAGCCTCTCTACCACCGACTCCGGGAGACTACTCGTATTATGAAGACTGCACACTTGCAGCCTGTCGATAACTCGGCGGCGACCGCCGAGGTCCCCATGCAACCCGCATCCTGGGACATTTGGGATCAGAAATATCGGCTAAAAACCAAAGACGGCGGCCCGATTGATGCCACTATCGACGCCACCTATCAACGCGTGGCGCGGGCGCTGGCCGAGGTTGAGGCGACCCCAGAGCTGCGCACGCACTGGCATGAAAAATTCTTGTGGGCGCTGCGCCACGGCGCGATTCCTGCCGGGCGCATTATCTCCAATGCCGGTGCCTGGGAACACAAGCCGGCGACCTCCACCATCAATTGCACGGTGTCCGGCACGATTCTGGATTCCATGGACGATATTCTGCGCAAGGTGCACGAAGCCGGCTTAACCCTGAAAGCAGGTTGCGGAATTGGCTATGAGTTTTCCACCCTCCGTCCGCGCGGCGCGTATGTGTCCGGGGCGGGAGCCTACACCTCCGGACCCCTGTCGTTCATGGATATCTACGACAAAATGTGCTTCACCGTATCGTCGGCGGGTGGGCGGCGCGGCGCGCAGATGGGCACCTTCGACATCGGCCATCCGGATGTCCTGGAATTTATTCGCGCCAAGCGCGAATCGGGTCGCTTGCGGCAATTTAATCTCTCGCTGCTCATCACCCGTGAGTTCATGGAAGCCGTCGAGCACGATGCCGACTGGCGGCTGGCCTTTCCGTTGCTGGCCAAGGAAGCCGAACAGGATCACGTCGATCTTGGCGACACTGAGCACATTCTGTGGCGGGAATGGCCCATCCATCAGGGCTTGATTGTCGATGCGCACGGCCGGGTGGCCTGCAAGATTTATCGGAAAATCCGCGCCCGCCGGCTGTGGGACGCCATCATGGCTTCCACCTACGACTACGCCGAGCCAGGGTTTATCCTGATCGACGAAGTTAATGAAATGAATAATAACTGGTTTTGTGAAAATGTCCGGGCATCCAATCCCTGCGGCGAGCAAATGCTACCCCCCTACGGCTCTTGCTTGCTCGGCTCGGTCAATCTCACCCCCTTTGTCCAGAATCCGTTTACCGACCGCGCCGGGTTTGACTGGGAAAGCTACCGCACCGTGGTAGCCATTTTCACCCGTATGCTGGACAACGTGGTGGAAATCAACGGCCTGCCCCTGGAGGCGCAACGACAAGAAATTTTGAGCAAGCGCCGCCATGGGATGGGCTACCTGGGTCTTGGCTCCACCCTGACGCTGCTTGGCATGCCGTACGGCTCCCCGGAATCGCTAGCCTTTACCGAGGAAGTGACGCGGGAAATGGCGCTGACCGGCTGGCGCGTCGCGTTGGAGCTGGCGCGGGAAAAAGGCCCGGCACCGATATTGGAGCAGGAATTCACCCTGACTACCGATCTGCTCCGTCAGCGCCCGCAACTGGTGGAAGATGGTTATCAGGAAGGCGATAAAGTGCCAGGTAAAGTGCTGCACGCCCGCTATAGCCGTTATATGCAGCGCATCGCGACTATCGACCCCCAACTGATTACCGATCTGGCCCAGGTGGGTGCGCGCTTTACCCATCACACCTCCATCGCGCCCACCGGAACCATTGCGTTGTCGCTGGCTAACAACGCCAGCAACGGCATTGAACCGAGCTTCGCCCATCATTACGCACGCAACGTTATCCAGCCGGGAAAAAAATCCAAGGAAAAGGTGGATGTTTTTTCTTTTGAATTACTGGCTTATCGGCACCTTATCCATCCGTGCGCCATGCCGGACGCCGCAGCGGCCGAGGATCGCTTGCCGGATTATTTTCGCAGCGCCGATGAGGTCACGCCCAAGCAGCATGTCGATCTCCAGGCCGCCGCCCAGAAATGGGTTGATTCCAGTATCTCCAAAACCGCCAATGTCCCGACCGATTTTCCCTACGAGGACTTCAAGGGCATCTATCGCTACGCTTACGAGCAGGGTTTAAAAGGCTGTACCACGTTTCGCTTTAACCCCGCGTCATTTCAGGGCGTGCTGGTCAAGGAGCAGGATTTAAGTAATACCCTGTATCGCTTTGTGCTGGAGGATGGCGCGGCAATTGAGGCCAGGGGGAACGAGGAGATCGAGTACGACGGCGAGCTTCATACCGCCGCCAACTTATTTGATGCGCTCAAAGAAGGCTACTATGGGAAGTGGTAGCGTCATACTGCGTCCTGGTTTGGAGACATTGCCCATGAGTATCAAGATCGACCAGAAAATCGTCGCTTACAGCGTCGTCAAACCCGAAACCACACCGCCCGCTACCGTGCAGCAGATGCATGAAAACGTCGCCCGGCCCGATGTGCTCACGGGTGCGACCTATAAGGTCAAAACACAGCTCTCAGACCACGCCCTTTATATCACCATTAACGATATTACCCTCAACCCTGGTACGCCCCACGAAATGCGGCGGCCTTTTGAAATCTTCATCAATTCCAAGGCGATGGAGCACTTCCAATGGATCGTCGCCTTAACCCGCATCGTTTCAGCGGTGTTTCGCAAGGGCGGCGATGTGACCTTCCTAGTAGAGGAAATGCGCTCGGTGTTCGATCCCAAAGGCGGCTATTTCAAGAAGGGCGGGAAGTACATGCCCTCCCTGGTCGCGGAAATTGGTGATGTGATCGAATCGCACCTGCGCTCCATCGGCTTACTGAAAGAGGAAGGGCTAGACGCCCATCAACGCCAGATGATCGCCGCCGCGCGCGCCAAGTACGAAAGCGGCATGAAGGCCATTGAGGAGGCCGGAGAAGATTCCTTTCCGCCGGAAGCTACCCTATGCAGCAAATGCCAAACCAAGGCGGTCATCGTGATGGACGGCTGTCTGACTTGCTTAAACTGCGGCGATTCCAAATGTTCCTGAAAGGCTATTCCCGCACCTTGCTCCCGGTTGCCGTGACGGGCCTGTTTTGCTGAGATGCACATTATTCAAGATTCTAAGGAACTGACCCGTTGATCGCGGTGTCTTTGTACTCCCTCTGATGACAAGGAGTCCTCAACATGGCCAACAAGCAGCTTTTCAAGGCTTCAGTCGGTCGACTGCCGCCGGAAACCCATGCCCGCAATGAAGCGGGTGGCAAGGCCTATGCGCTCTCGCCACCGGCCGCGCTGGCCCAATACGCCGCGACTGGCTGCCTGAATACCACGTTTTACGCTAACGCTGCCCTGCAACTGGATACCGTTCTGCGCCTGTGCGCGGCGGTGGAACCGGCGTTTGTCGCTAAAACAGCGGTTTATGCCCGTCAACAGGGTCAGATGAAGGATATGCCCGCGCTATTGACGGCGTGGCTGGCCCAGCACAGCCCCGAGTGGCTGGAGCCGACCTTTGCTCGGGTGATCGATACTGGCCGGATGCTGCGCAACTTTGTGCAAATCCTCCGCTCCGGTGCGGTTGGGCGTAAATCGCTGGGCAGTCGGCCCAAGCGGCTGGTGCAAAGCTGGCTGAACGGGAGCACCGACGGCCAACTGTTGAGCGCCTCGGTCGGCAACGACCCGTCGCTGGCGGACGTACTGAAGATGGTTCACCCGAAACCGGCTAACCCGGAGCGGGCGGCTTTTTACGCCTGGCTGATCGGCAAGCCGCACGATGCGGCGCTGTTGCCGGAAGCGATCAAGGCGCTGGAACGTTTCCGAGACGACGTGGAAGCGCCGGTCCCGGACGTGCCGTTTCAACTGCTGACCGCGTTGCCGCTGCGGCCGCAACACTGGGTCGCCATCGCCTGTCAAGCGCCGTGGCAAATGACCCGGATGAATCTGAACACGTTTGCCCGGCACGAGGTATTCAAAGTCGGCGGCATGGCGCAACGCATCGCCGAGCGCTTGCGCGACCCGGCGGCGGTGCGGCGGGCGCGGGTATTTCCGTACCAATTGCTCAGCGCCTACTCCATGACCGGTGCATCCGTACCGGAACGGGTCCGGGATGCCTTACAGGATGCGCTGGAGGTGTCGTTGGAAAACGTGCCGACGCTGTTGGGTCCGGTGTATGTATTGCTGGACGTGTCGGGTTCGATGGCGTCGCCAGTAACCGGCCACCGCAAGGGCGCGACCTCCAGTGTTCGCTGCGTGGACGTGGCGGCGCTGGTAGCGGCGGCGATTTCGGCGAAAAACCCGGAGACCGAGATTTTGCCGTTCGATACCCAGGTGCACGCACATCGTTTGAACCGGCGCGACAGCGTGTTGACCAACGCGCAAACGCTGGCCAAATTCGGCGGCGGTGGGACGGATTGCGGGTTGCCTTTAGGGCTGCTCAATCACCGTGGCGCGACGGGCGATTTGGTGATTTACGTCTCCGACAACGAGTCGTGGGCCGACCCGCAGCGCGGGCGTGGCACCGAGACCATGCGGCAATGGGAACAATTTCGTGCGCGCAACCCGCAGGCGCGGCTGGTCTGCATCGACATCCAGCCGTATGAGACGACACAGGCGCAAACCCGCGACGATGTGCTGAATGTGGGTGGTTTTTCGGATACGGTGTTCGAGGTGCTGGCGCGCTTCGCCGCCGGTCAGTTGAGCGGCGAGCATTGGGTGCGCGAAATCGAGGCCGTGGAGGTATAATGCAGTAATGGCTTTGCCGTTCGTTCTGGAATGCCCGACCGGGAGTACATCTCCTGCTACGAGCCAATCCTCTCGGTCACTTCCTTGTCCAGTTCGGGCGGTTTGATTTACGGCGGCGAATGCCGGTGGGAGTACATGGCACCCTTGGAATGGCAGAGTTGCCACTCTGCCCCCGTTCATGACGGGCTTTCCGCTCTCGCCATCCCTTGTCGCCGCCTTTCAGTTGCCGTGGCGAATGCTCGCGGGACTACATGCTTAGTCGCGGGTTCGATTCCCGCCATTGTCCCTGCGGGGGTGATGTAGCTCAGTTGGTAGAGCAACGTCTCGCAAATCCCTTGTCGCCACGCTTTATGAGCGGACCGGAACGGCGCCCGGATTCATTTCCGTGCGCCGTTTTCTTTGGGTAATCATGACAGCGGGTTCTCAAAATAATCAGCAGGCCGCAATAACCGTAACAGGAATCGTCGCAATGACTTTCAGTATCGCTGAATTACTCAAAGATAGCGCCTATAAACTCAGCCAATTCAAATCCGAATGGATCAGCGCGTTGGAATCAGCGATTACGCTGAAGGAGTCCGGTAAAAAAACGGCTCCTTACATAACCTGCTTGGTGCGTGGCAAACCGATCAAACTCACCCCGGAAGAGGCAGTGCGGCAACTCTATTTGATGGCGTTGCGCGATGGCCTCGGTTATCCCGTCAAGCGGATGGCAGTCGAATATGAGGTCACATTTGGGCGTGAGAAGAAACGCGCCGATATTTGCATTTTCGATAAAGACCGACCGACCACGCCTTATATTCTGGTCGAATTGAAAAAGCCCAAGCTCAAGGACGGCAAGGAACAGCTCAAGAGCTACTGCAACGCCACCGGTGCGCCCATGGGCGTGTGGACTAACGGCGAGCAAATCTCCCACTACCACCGCAAGGACCCGAACTACTTCGAGGACATCCCGGCGATCCCGTCAGCTCATGAAAAGCTGTCCGACATCCTCTCCGAACGCTGGACCATCGACGATCTGGTGCGGCTGGACAAACTGGTCAACGAGAAGAAATCGCTCAAGGATCTGATCCTGGAAATGGAGGACGAAGTGCTCGCCAACGCGGGCGTCGATGTTTTCGAGGAGCTATTCAAACTCGTCTTCACCAAGCTCTACGATGAACTCGAAAGCGGGCGCGACCGGAAGCGCCACCTCGTTTTCAAGAACTACGGCGACACCGAAACCGAACTCAAGGCCAAGATTCAACACCTCTTCGACAAAGCCCGCGCCAAGTGGGAAGGCGTTTTTTCCGAGGGCGCGCGGATCGATTTGACCCCTAGCCACTTGGCCGTGTGCGTGTCGTCGCTGGAGAAGGTCAAGCTATTCAACTCCAACTTGGAAGTGGTGGACGAGGCGTTCGAGTACCTCATCAACAAGTCGAGCAAGGGCGAGAAAGGCCAGTATTTCACGCCCCGCTACGTGATCGACCTGTGCGTGAAAATGCTCAACCCGCAGGACCACGAAACCCTGATCGACACCGCCGCCGGCAGTTGCGGCTTTCCGGTCCATGGCATCTTCCATGTGTGGGAGCAGATTATGAAAGAGGAGGGCCTGAGCGAGAGCCACCTCTTCACCACCGAGAAAAAGCCCGCCCGCTGCGAGGACTACGTGCGCAACAAGGTCTTCGCCATCGATTTTGACGAAAAAGCGGTGCGCGTGGGTCGAACGCTGAACCTGATTGCCGGCGACGGCCAAACCAACGTGCTGCACCTCAACACGCTGGATTACGAGCGCTGGGACGAGAAAACCGGCGATGAAGCCTGGACGGACGTTTACGGCGAAGGCTGGAAAAAGCTGCGCAAGCTGCGGCTGGACAAAACCAGCAATCGCGATTTCGGCTTTGACGTGCTGATGGCCAACCCGCCCTTCGCCGGCGACATCAAGGAAACCCGCATTCTGGCCAAGTACGAACTGGCGCGGAGCGTCAGCCTCGACAAGATCGCCAAGGTGGACCCGCAGGACCCGAACATCGTGGATTCCCGCCACCGCGCCCCCAGCTTTCCCGAAGCCCTGCACGCCAGCCATGAGGTCATTTACCGAATGGCGGATAGCACGTACCGCAAGGTGAAGGTGAAGCACCAGAACACCGTGGGCCGCGACATCCTGTTCATCGAGCGCAACTTGAATTTTCTCAAACCCGGTGGGCGCATGGCGGTGGTGTTGCCGCAGGGCCGTTTCAACAATGCGTCGGACAAGGACCTGCGCGAATACCTCGCCGCGCACTGCCGCATCCTGGCGGTGGTGGGTTTGCACGGCAACGTCTTCAAGCCGCACACCGGCACCAAGACCAGCGTGCTGTTCGTGCAGAAGTGGAACGACGACCCCGCCGCCGGCCCGCTGTGCCCGAGGAAGGAGGATTATCCGATCTTCTTCGCGACGATGCGGGAGCCTTCCAAAGACAACTCCGGCGACAAGATTTATCGCCAAGATGCCGACGGCTCGCCCCTGCTCGACGAACACGGCCATCTGATCGTCAAGCACGACCTGTTCAACCACGATGGCAAAACCGAGGACGGCATCGCGGAGGCGTTCATCGAGTTCGCCAAGAAAGAGGGTCTCAGTTTTTTTCAATAGGCCCCTTCGATGAAGCGCGGTATACGCGCTTGTTGGAGGGGCTAGAAGCGGTAGAGCTTCAGCGAAGCGATCTTAATGATGAGCTACGCTTTGATTCCCAATATTTTCAGAAGCGTTATTTGCTTGAAGATAAATGTCGTAGACATTTCAAGAGCATTTCATTGGGAAACCAAGCGTTCATTACAGACGGTCCACACGGCTACCACGAGGTCGATGAGGATTCGCCTATCGCCATGCTTACGGCAAAATGTGCAAAGAAATGGTTCGCCAACCGTAATGATGCTGACACGATTTCTCTCGATACTCACAATTCAAACTTGAGATCGTCATTGGAAATTGATGACTTAATTCTATCAACGCGAGGAACAGTTGGGGCATGTGCTATCGTTCAGAAAGAAGCACTTCCGTCCAATATTGACCAAGACGTGGCTCGCATCGTTCTAGCCAAGAATGCGGACATCACCCCACGATACTTGCTTACCTATTTGAACTCTCGCTTTGGTCAAGACTGGATCACGAGAAACAGCACAGGCATGGTTCAACAAGGTCTCTCGCTCGTAAAGGTTCGGGAACTCCCAATACCGTTACTGCCAAAAGAATTTCAAGAAAAAATTTCCAAAACTGTTGAAACGGCTTCGCTGCAATTACGGTTTGCGGCTGAACGATTTGAGCAAGCAGAAACAACCCTCCTCCGCGCCCTTGGCCTGGAAAACTGGCAAGCCCCCGAACCGCTGAGCTACATCCGCAGTAGCCGCGATGCTTTCGCCGCCGGGCGGCTGGATGCGGAGTACTTTCATCCTGCAAAAACCATAGCACTCGCAACTTTAGATAAGCTATCCGATCAAACGGTTAGCGATATATTCGACTCGATCCGCGAGCTTTGGCAACCTACCAACGGTCCCGCACCCGCAACCAATCTCGTCCGCAATTACGACCTGACCGACGCACTGAACCCGTTTCTGGATGCAGCTAAGGAACCTGTCGAACGCGCTGCTATTGCAAGCACCAAGAAGAAAATCCGGGCTGGCGATCTCGTAGTTTCTCGACTCCGTTCTTACCTTAAGGAAATCGCAATCGTTCAACCTAGCAGCAAAATTCCGATGGTCGCATCAACCGAGTTTATCGTGCTTCGGCCCAAATCAATGTCTTCGCTTCCCGTCGAGGCATTGATGATTTATCTGCGTTCGCTGCTTCCCCAGTTGGTTTTCAAGTGGTCTCAGGACGGATCAAATCATCCACGGTTTGATGAGAAGGAATTACTGCGCCTGCCGGTTCCTCGCATTTTGATCGAGCAAGCTAATGACTATGTTAAGACCGTCCGATCAATAATTGCCGAACGAGAGCAAGCCACTCAACTCCTCGATGCCGCCAAACGCGCCGTTGAAATCGCCATCGAAGATTCCGAAGCCGCCGCGCTGGCCTACTGCAACGACGCCTTATCTCAATACACGACTCCTTAACCGCCCAACCCGCCATGCCGTCCATCCTGCTCTCGACCCTGAACGCCCGCTATTTCCATTCCTCTTTTGGCTTGCGCTATCTGTTGGCGAATATGGGCGAGTTGCAGCCGGATACCGCCATCCGGGAATTCATCATCAGCCAGCGTCCGCTGGACATCGCCGAAGCGCTGCTAGCCGAACAGCCGCGCATCGTCGGTTTCGGCGTCTATATCTGGAACGTCGCGGAAACCACCCAAGTCGTCGCGCTGCTCAAGCGGGTGCGGCCCGATCTCATCATCGTGCTGGGCGGCCCGGAAGTCTGTCACGAATGGGAGGAGCAACCCATCTTCCAACGGGCCGATGTCCTCATCACCGGCCCGGCTGACCTCGCCTTCGCACAACTCTGTCGGCGACTGCTAGCCGACGATCCGCCCGCCGAAAAGGTCATCGCCGCCGCGACTCCCCCGCTCGCTCAACTGGCGCTGCCGTATCGGTTCTATACCGACGAAGACATCGCCCACCGCTTGATCTACGTCGAAGCCTCGCGCGGCTGCCCGTTCCAGTGCGAGTTCTGCCTGTCGGCGCTGGACAAGACCGCTTGGCCGTTCGAGTTAGAACGGTTTCTCACCGAGATGGAACGGCTTTATGAACGCGGCGTGCGCCATTTCAAATTCGTGGATCGCACCTTCAACCTCAACGCCAACGTCGGGGCGCGGATTCTGGATTTCTTTCTGGAGCGGCTGGACAAGCGATTGTTTCTGCACTTTGAACTCATCCCCGATCATCTGCCGGACGCGCTCAAGGAGCGGATCGTTCGCTTTCCGCCCGGCGCGCTGCAATTTGAAATCGGGGTGCAGACCTTCAATCCCACCGTGCAAGCGCTCATCCGCCGCAAGCAGGACCATCGCAAAACCGAGGAAAACCTGGTCTGGCTGCGCCGACACACCCACGCCCACTTGCACGCCGATCTGATCGTCGGGCTGCCGGGCGAGGATCTGGCGAGTTTCGCCGTCGGCTTCAACCGGCTGGTGGCGCTCGATCCGCACGAGATTCAGGTCGGCATTCTCAAGCGGCTGCGTGGGGCGCCGATCAGCCGACATACCGCCGAATTCGACTGCCGCTACAACCCGTATCCGCCCTATAACCTACTGTGCTCGAAGCTGCTGGATTTTGCCACCCTGCGTCGTCTGGAGCGCTTCGCCCGTTACTGGGACTTGATCGGCAATTCCGGGCGCTTTCGCCATATCCGCCCGCTGTTGCTGGGCGAAGACCCGTTCGAACGGTTCATGACGTTGAGCGATTGGCTGTTCGCCGCCACCGGCCAAACCCACCAGTTTGCCTTGGCGCGGCTGTTCGATTGGCTGTATCAAGGGTTGACCGACACTCTCGCGCTGGATGAACCGACAGCGCGCGAAGCGCTGACCAAAGATTACCAACGCAGCGGCGATAAGGCTTCCCCGCACTTCCTCCGGTCCAGCGCCGTCCATGTGCAATCCCAGGCCAAAACCGCCGTCGCTGTGGCCCTGGCCCGCCAAGGCCGCCATTACCGATAGCGCACCCTATGCAAAGACTCAACTTTATGTTGCGTGGCAACAAATTTTTGTTGCGTTGCGGAACAAAATGCTCGACACTGCTGCCAAACAGATAGAGCAAACATACAGGATAGAGTGCTATGACGATTTCCATTCAGGTGCACACGGTCTGCCCACACTGCAAGCGGTCCGTAGTCGCGCAGCCTGGCCAGCTTCGGGCCGAATGCGCAGAACACGGCTTGATTGTGCCGATGCGCAGCGCCATCGTGAACGCTCCGCTGCCGCCGAATCCGCCAGAGACAATTATGCCCTTGCTGTTCCAAGCGGCCTGAACCGCCCCAGACGGTCGGTCATTCCGGCCGTAGATGGGGAAACAACAGCACATCGCGGATGGAAGGCGCATCGGCGAACAACATAACCAGCCGATCAATGCCAATCCCCTCGCCCGCCGTCGGCGGCAAGCCGTACTCCAGCGCCCGAATATAATCGGCGTCGTAATGCATGGCCTCGGCATCCCCCGCCGCTTTGGCGTTGGCCTGTTCGCGGAAGCGCTCAGCCTGATCCTCAGGATCGTTCAGCTCGGAAAAACCGTTGGCGATTTCCCGCCCGCCGATGAACAGCTCAAAACGGTCGGTAGTGTCGGGATCGGCGTCATTACGCCGAGCCAGCGGCGAAACTTCCGTAGGATAGGCGGTAATAAAGGTCGGATCGCGCAACTGTTGCTCGACCGTCTGCTCGAAAATCTCCAGTTGCACCCGGCCCACGCCATGACTGGGGTCGATCTTCAGCCCCAGACCCTCGGCGATCCCACGGGCGGCGTCTAAATCGCTCAAAGCCTCGGCGGTTAGGGTCGGATTAAAGCGCAGAATTGCCTCCGTCACTGTCAGCCGTTGAAACGGCTGGCCGAAATCGATGGTTTCGCCCTGAACGGTCAGCGTGGTGCGTCCCAGCAGGATTTGGGCCATGCCCCGCAATAGCTCCTCGGTCAGATCCATCAAGTCGCGGTAATCGGCATAGGCTTGATAGAATTCCAGCATGGTGAATTCGGGATTATGGCGGGTCGATAGGCCTTCGTTACGGAAATTGCGATTGATTTCGTAGACCTTTTCAAAACCGCCCACCACCAGCCGCTTGAGATACAACTCCGGGGCGATGCGCAAATACAGCGGCATATCCAAGGCATTATGATGGGTGATGAACGGGCGAGCCGTCGCGCCACCGGGAATCGGCTGCATCATCGGCGTCTCAACTTCCAGGAAGCCGCGCTGGTTAAAAAAAGCGCGAATCTGGGCGACCATGGCCGAGCGCAGCCGGAACGTGGCGCGGGTCGCTTCGTTGATGATGAGATCGACATAACGCCGCCGGTAGCGGGTTTCCTGATCGACCAGACCATGAAATTTTTCCGGCAGCGGGCGCAGCGCCTTGGTCAGCAAGCGCAAGGTTTCGACCTTGACCGACAATTCACCGGTTTTGGTTTTGAATATCGTGCCCTCAGCACCCAGAATATCGCCCAGATCCCACTCCTTAAACGCCGCATAACCGGCATCGCCCAGCGTATTCTTTTGCACGAACAACTGGATATCACCAGACATATCGCGCAAGCGGACGAAGCTGGCCTTACCCATGATGCGCTGCGCCAGCATCCGCCCAGCGACGCATACCCGGATGGCTGCATCCTCCAATTCCGCGTTGCTGTGATCGCCATAAGCTGCGTGCAGATCGCCGGCCAGCACGTCGCGACGAAAATCAGTGGGATAAGCGTTGCCCTGCTGGCGCAGTACGCCGAGCTTGTGCCGACGCAACGCGATCAGCTTGTTTTCGTCGAAGGACTCTTCAGAAGTCATTATTTTACCCACTGATTTGCAATGGTTTTAGTTGAGGCGGCTTCACTTCAACCCATCATTTAACCAGCGCGCTTGGCCAGGCCAGGCCGATGCTTCGGTAGTGGGTAGCAAGCGGTCGAGAGCGTGAATTTGCTGACTGAGGTTCAACACCGTTTGCGCGGCCAGCACCATAGCCGCTAGGTTTGAGATAAGCTTGAGTCGCCCCACACCTGCCGGGCATGATGCAGGTGTGAGTGCATACACCTGTAAGGCGCGAACTTGAACCGTCACCAGGCTGTTTACGGAGAAGTTTTTTCTCCTTTCCGCTCCATAGCATCGAGCCAGCGCTGCATTTGCATAATCTCCTGTTTCTGGGCGCGGATCATGGTTTTTGCTAGGGTCCGTACCTTGGAATTCTTCCCGTGCTTTAGCACCACTTCGGACATATCGATAGCCCCTTGATGGTGAGCGATCATGCCCGCTAGAAAATCACGATCCGCGTCCCCAGTAAAAGAGATCGCCATACCTTGGTGCATTTTTGCATTCGCCGCTTCATAAGCAGCGGTAGATGGACTGGATGCCTGCGTTGCTGGAGTGTTTGCAGGCACCATCCCATGGCCGGTGTGAGCATCGCCACTTTGGGCTTGAGGCAGATAAAAAAGACTAACCAATGTTGCAGCCAATAGCACCGTGCGGGTGCCTAAACGCTTCATTGTAACTCCGAGTAGATGGCTCAAGCAGAGAGAGGTTACGCCAAGAAGCTTGGGGCTATCCAACGTTCCGTGTCAATAAACCCAACTTTTCCGCACTGGAATCATAAGCCACTTTTTAAACTCGCCTCAATGAACGCATCTAGATCCCCGTCTAGCACGGCTTGAGTGTTGCTGGTTTCGATGCCGGTGCGCAAATCCTTGATGCGCGACTGATCCAGCACATAAGAGCGAATCTGGCTGCCCCAACCAATATCGGACTTGGTGTCTTCCACCGCTTGGGCTTTGGCGTTCCGCTTCTGTAATTCCAGTTCGTAGAGCTTGGCTTTGAGTTGCTTCATGGCGGTGGCGCGGTTCTTATGCTGAGAGCGGTCGTTCTGGCACTGCACCACGATGTTGGTTGGTAGATGGGTGATGCGAATAGCCGATTCGGTGCGGTTGACATGCTGGCCACCCGCGCCAGAAGCCCGGAACACATCGACCCGCAAATCCGCTGGGTTGATGTCTACTTGGATACTATCGTCTACCTCCGGTGCGACGAAGACCGCAGCGAACGAGGTATGCCGACGATTGCCGGAGTCGAATGGCGATTTGCGTACCAGCCGATGCACGCCGGTTTCCGTGCGTAGCCAGCCATAGGCGTAATCACCCTCCAAGCGAATCGTAGCGCTTTTGATGCCCGCGACTTCACCCGGTGAGGCATCCAGCAGCTCGGTCTTGAAGCCGCGCCGTTCTCCCCAACGCAGATACATCCGCAACAGCATATCGGCCCAATCCTGCGCCTCGGTGCCGCCGGAGCCGGACTGAATATCTACAAAGGCATTGACCGCATCCAGCTCACCGGAAAACATGCGTTGAAATTCCAAATCGGCCACCACACGCGCATAGCCTTCCAAATCGCGCACCACTTCAACGACCGCTGCCGTGTCCTCCTCCGCGCCAGCCAACGTCAGTAGTTCGGCGACTTCGCTCAGCCCCCGTTCCAGTCGTTCCAACTGAAAAACCACGACTTCCAGTTGGGCGCGCTCCTTGCCCAGCGCCTGCGCTCGTTCGGGATGATTCCAGACATCAGCTTCTTGTAACTCCCGATTCACCTCATCCAGTCGCTCGCGCTTGGACTCAAAGTCAAAGATACCCCCTCAGAGACGCGCAGCGCCCCCGCAAGTCGCTAATCTGTTGGAAATAGGGATTGAGTTCCTGCATGGTCGCCACCATCCGCACCGCGTGGACAAAGGGAATGAATTGTAGCGATGCGCCCAACGCAAGTCACTCGCTAATCCGTTATGCTTGCACTGCTTTCCCCCTTATCGACGCTCCCGCATGGATTGGAACCGCCTACTGTCCCGCGCCCGCCCGGGCTTGTCGCATCCCCACCCCGGCAGCGAGGCGCGCACGGATTTCCAGCGCGATTTTGACCGCATCGTCTTCTCCTCGGCATTCCGTCGCTTGCAGGATAAAACCCAGGTCTTTCCGCTGTCGCAAAGTGATTATGTCCGCACCCGACTGACCCACAGTCTGGAAGTGTCCAGCGTGGGCCGCTCGCTGGGAACGATGGTCGGCGACAGCGTCCGACGCCGCCATGGCTTGCAGGCTATTTATCCGCAGGATTTCGGCGCGGTGGTGGCCGCCGCCTGCCTGGCGCACGATATTGGCAATCCGCCCTTTGGCCACGCTGGCGAGGACGCCATCCGGCTGTGGTTCACCACCTCAGTGACCGGCCGCGCGGCGCTGGAACCGTTAACCGCAGCCCAGCGTCAGGATTTTCTGCACTTTGAGGGCAACGCTCAGGGCTTTCGCATCATCACTCGGCTGCAAAGCCCGGACAATTACGGCGGGATGCAACTGACCTGCGCCACGCTGGGCACCTTTACCAAGTATCCACGCGCCTCGGCCTTGGCGATGCCGCCGCCAGCGGGCATCGCCTTCAAAAAATTCGGGTTCTATCAGGATGATCTGGCCCTATTCGCCGAAGTGGCCATGCAACTGGGTCTGGAACCGGTCGGACCCGGGGCGTGGAGCCGCCACCCGCTAGCCTATGTGGTCGAAGCCGCCGACGACATTTGTTACCGGATTATCGACGTGGAAGACGCCTTCCGCCTGCAACAACTACCTTACGATCAGGTCTGCGCGCTGCTGCTGCCCCTGACTGGAGAACCGGAAAGCGCCCAGCGCAAGTTGCTCCAGGTCACTCGGCCGAAGGAACGCATCGAATACCTGCGCGCCAAGGCCATCGGCGCGATCATCGATCAAGTGCACGATTGCTTTATGACCCATGAAAACGCCATCCTGGCGGGTGCTTTTACCGAGGAACTACTGGATTTGATCCCGGCCGCCGCCGCGATGCGCGCGCTCAAGGCGTGTGGCGAAGCGCAGGTCTACGTATCCAGGCCGGTGGTGGAGGTGGAGGCGGCGGGTTTTGAAGTGCTAGGCGGGCTGCTAGAAGCGTTTGTTACCACGGTCAACGACATCGCCGCGCATGGCCCGGCGGCGTCGCCCAAAAGCCGGATGCTGGTGCACCTCATCCCAGAACAGTTCGCCGGGCCAGGCCGTGAACCGGTCGCCGATCCCTATCGTCGGGTGCTGGCGATCACCGATTTCGTGTCCAGTATGACCGATTCTTATGCAGTCACCTTGTTCAAAAAGCTGACCGGGATTTCCCTGCCCACCAGTTGAATTTAGGTCTTGTCGCTCACCAGCGGTACGAACACCACCGGCAACACGCTGTTCGTGCACCACGCCCTGGACATCCTTGTGCAGCACACGCAGGTCTTGGGTGCGGTACCCCAGCGCCCCCCATCAACCCATACCTGGTCAGGCCCGACCCGCCATCAGAAAACTGTGGGTTGATCCTGGCAATGGCCGCGTTGCGTTCCTGCGCGTGTGCCGCGTGCAGATACTCCGTAATGGAGGGCGCAAATTTCGTTGGCAGTGGGTT
>JBATSQ010000179.1:0-16599 GCA_049293375.1 Candidatus Contendibacter sp. | reverse complement strand
TACAAGTACCAGTTCATCACCTTGGCCGGTATTCACAACATGTGGTATCACATGTTTGATCTGGCGCAGGATTATGTGAAGCGCGGCATGTCGGCCTATGTCGAGAAGGTGCAGGAACCCGAATTCGCTGCCCGCGACCGTGGCTATACCTTCGTCAGTCACCAGCAGGAAGTGGGCACCGGCTACTTCGATGATGTCACCACCATCATTCAGGGCGGCGTATCGTCCGTCACGGCGCTGACCGGTTCGACCGAGGAAGAGCAATTCCACTAAGCCCGCAATTCCGCCGCCTGTGCCGTTTTATCGGCAGGCGGTGTTGAGGTCTACGCGAACCCGGAGAATCCCTCCGGGTTTTTGCCATTGGAAACCGCTAAAATAATTTCTGCCGCTTTTGAACGAACCTCTCTCTAAAGGAGCCGCCGTGAGCCTCAAGTTACCTGCTGGCGTGCAAGTCAACGCCCCGCTGCATCCCCGTTTTGATGAAATTCTGACCCATGACGCGCTGAGCCTGGTGGCGAAGCTGCACCGGGCGTTTGAGCCACGCCGTCAGGAATTGCTGAAGAAGCGCGTTGAACGCCAGGCCCGCATCGATGCTGGTGAGATGCCGGATTTTCTGCCGGAAACCAAAGCCGTCCGCGACGGTGACTGGAAAATCGCGCCGCTGCCGAAAGCGCTGGAGCGTCGTCGTACCGAAATCACCGGCCCAGTCGAAGCCAAGATGATTATCAACGCCTATAACTCCGGCGCTGATTCCTACATGACCGATTTCGAGGATTCCAACAGTCCCAACTGGTTCAACCAGATTCAGGGCCAGGTCAATCTGAAAGACGCCATTCGTCGCAAGCTCAGCTTTGTCAATGAGGTCGGCAAGGAATACAAGCTCAACGAGAATATCGCCACCTTGCAGATTCGGCCGCGTGGCTGGCATCTGGACGAAAAGCACGTCTTGGTCGATGGCCAGCGGGTTTCCGGCGGCATCTTCGATTTCGGGCTGGTGTTTTTCCACAACGCCCAGGAGCAAATCGCCCGTGGCGCCGGGCCGTTCTATTATCTGCCGAAGATGGAGAGCCATCTGGAAGCGCGGCTGTGGAACGAGATTTTCTGCATGGCGCAGGATGAACTGGGCATTCCACGCGGCACCATCAAGGCCACCGTACTGATTGAAACCATTCTCGCCACCTTCGAGATGGAAGAAATCCTCTACGAACTGCGCGAGCACAGCGCCGGGCTGAATGCCGGACGCTGGGATTACATCTTTAGCTGCATCAAGAAATTCAAGAAGAACAAGGATTTCTGTCTGGCCAATCGCGGCGCGATCACCATGGAAGTGCCGTTCATGCGCTCCTACGCCTTGCAACTGGTCAAGGTCTGCCACAAACGCGGCGCCCCGGCGATGGGTGGCATGTCGGCGCTGATTCCGATTAAGGATGATCCGGTCGCCAATGAAAAGGCGCTGGCCGGTATTCGTCATGACAAGACCCGCGACGCCAATGACGGTTTCGACGGTGGCTGGGTAGCTCATCCCGGCTTGGTGCCGATTGCTCACGAGGAATTCGTTAAGGTCTTGGGCGACAAGCCGAATCAGTGGCAGAAGCAGCGTACCGAAGTGTTTGCGGGCAAGGATTTCCTCAACTTCCAGCCGGAAACGCCGATTACTGAGGTCGGTTTGCGCAATAACATCAACGTCGGCATCCACTATCTCGGTTCGTGGCTGGCGGGCAATGGCTGCGTGCCGATTCATAATCTGATGGAAGACGCCGCCACGGCGGAAATTTCCCGCTCGCAGGTCTGGCAGTGGGTGGTCAGCCCCAAGGGCACGCTGGACGATGGCCGCAAAGTCACCGCTGATCTGGTGCGCAGCCTGATCCCCGAAGAACTGGCGAAGGTCAAAAAGACCGTCAGCGCCCAGGGCGAGGACACCGCGACTTACGATCAGGCGGCGGGTATCTTTGAGAAAATGTCGCTGGACCCGAATTATCCAGAGTTCCTGACCCTGCCGCTGTATGAAGCGATGGATTGAACCGATTGAGGCAGCACTGAGCTAAAAAAACGCCCGGTTTGGGCGTTTTTTTAGGCATCACCACCCGGTGAGGTAACGGCCTATAATCAAACAAATCCTAAATCGAGTGTGGGCCGATTATCGAAGGGAGAACAGGTGCTTGTTTCAGCCTTCAAGTATGCTAATCAATCCAAGGTAGCCAATATCGCTGAAACCTGCTTTTCACTCTGGCTCGTTACGCAAATGCGAGGAAATGACGCGGCGCGCTGGGAACAGTTCTTCAAATTCCTCATTCAAAAAGGCTTCAAACGACACCCATGGAACTTTGACCACATGCTCGACCAAGCGCGCAACGTACTTGCCCCAGCGGAATTTGAGTATGCTGACGCCTTGGCGGCGGCTTTTCTTGATGAATGCAAAGTCGCTGATCTGGAACGGTTTGTCCGGTGGCGCAACCTAAAACCACTGGATCCTCGGACTGAGAGTCCCGGCCATGGCCGATAACGCCCGCGACGCTGCCAGCCACGCGGTGGCGACCACGCCAGAACCGCCCAGCAAAAGCCAGCGCAAGCGCGAAGCCACCGCCTTGCAGGATTTAGGCGAGCAGTTGGTTAAACTCACCGCAGCGCAACTGCGCCACATCCCTCTGCCTGAGGAATTGCAGACAGCGGTGCACGCCGCGCAAGCCATCGCCCAGCGCGGCGGCCGCAAACGCCAGTTGCAATATATCGGCAAGCTGATGCGCCGACTGGATGCAGAGGAAACCGCACTGATTAGCACCGCCTTGCTAAGCTTGCTGCCGAGCTGGCGCGCCTGATTCGCCTGTTCACGCACCGCCTTCCTGCCCAGCGGCCTTGACTAACCCCCCCTTTTCCTGGCTGCTCTTGCTCAGCGCGCTGATCGCCTTCGCGCCGCTGTCCATCGATATGTATCTGCCCGGCTTGCCGACCATCGCCGCCGAATTCGGTGCACCAACCGCAGCCGCACAATTCACCCTGTCCAGCTTTTTCATCGGCTTGGCGGTAGGCCAGGCGCTATATGGGCCATTGGCCGACCGTTACGGGCGCAAGCCGCCTTTGTATGGGGGATTGACGCTCTACATCATCGCATCCATCGGCTGCGCCCTGGCTCCTAATTTGGCCACGCTCACCGTCTTGCGCTTTGTGCAGGCGGCGGGTGGCTGTGCTGGGATCGTCATTGCCCGCGCCATCGTCCGCGACTGTTGGGATGCTCATACCGCCGCGCGGGTATTCTCGCTGTTGATGCTGATCATGGGGCTGGCTCCGATTCTGGCCCCGCTGCTGGGCGGCTGGATTCTGTGGCTGGCCGGCTGGCGCACCATCTTCGTCTTGCTGGCTCTGTTTGGGTTAGGCTGCTGGATTGCGGTCTGGCGCATCCTGCGCGAGACGCGCCCAGCCGATACCATTGCCAGCGCCAACCTCGGCCAGGCCTGGCGGATTTATCGCGACTTGCTGGGCGACCGCCGCTTCACCGGCTACGTTCTGGCCGGTGGACTGGCACACGCGGGTATGTTCGCCTACATCACCGGCTCGCCGCATGTGTTCATCGAAGTCTATGGCGTGCCGACGCAACAGTTCGGCTGGCTGTTTGGCCTCAATGCCTTGGGTTTGATCGCCAGCACCCAGGTCAATCGCCACCTGTTACAGCGCTATTCTGCGGACACCCTCTTGCGCTGGGCCAACCGCGCCACGGCCGGACTGGGCTTGGGCTTAGTCACGGTCGCCGCCGGCGGCTGGGGCGGCTTGCCGCTGCTGTTGCTAATGCTGTTCGGCTACAGCGTAAGCTTGGGCTTCACCGCGCCGAACGCCATGGCTAACGCCTTGGCTTATCAAGGCCGACGTGCGGGCAGCGCCTCAGCGCTACTGGGAACCTTGCAGTTTGGCATCGCTACGGTGGCCAGCACCCTGGTCGGGCTGGCGGGCCATGGCTCGGCGTTGCCGATGGCGGCGATCATCGCCAGTTGCGGCGTGTTAGCCTACGGCGCGCATCGCCTTCTGGTCGGCGCAGGCTTTGTCCCTGCACCACCGCAGGACACTCCTTAAGGCGCGAATTTTTGCCGCGCTATGCCGCGCCCCAGCCTCATGGCCGCCGCAAGCCGGTCAGCAGCCACACCCAAGTGAGCGCCTGTCCGACCAGGGCCAAGCCAAAGGCCCACTGGTAGCCCGCTTCAGCATAACCCCCCGCCGCACCCGGCCAGGCGTTGATGATCGCGCCCATACCCCATTGCGTGGCGAATGCCACCACGAACACCAACAGATTGAGGGCGGTATTCACCCGACCTGCCCACGCTGCTGGAAACTGCTGGGTCAGCACCGCGTAAGTCAGGGTCCCGGCGGTGCCGAACAAACCGAACAGGAACCACAACGGCAGCAACGGCCCCAGACCCGACAGTAGGGCCAACTGGATCAGCATAAACAGCACCATGCCGCCCGCCGCTACCGCCAGCGGCGGAATACCGCGCCGCGACAGCGTATAGGCCAACTGCCCCATGCCGAGAAAACCCGCCACCATTCCCGCCGCCACCCACAGCAGCAATTGCGCCGCTGCGGGTCGATCCAGCCTGGCCACATCGCGCAGCCAAGGCCCGGCCCACAAGCCCTGAATAGCCAGGAACGTGGCTTGCGAAATCACGCTGCCCGGCGCGATCCGCCAGAAGATCGCACTGCGGAAGATCATCGCCACGCCACGCCACGGCTCGCGCCAATCGCTGTTTGGGGAGTCGTCACGGCGTGGTTCCGGCACCGCCAACCACAAGGCCGCCGCCACGATCAGGCTCAAGGTCATCAGCGCGACAAACACGCCCCGCCAGTGCATCCAATGCAGTGCAGCTTCCACCGGCGCGGTCGCCACCAGCGCGCCCAACCCTCCGGCCGCCAGAATCCAACCATTGACCACCGGCAACCGCGCCGCAGGAATCCAGAGCACAAAGGCCTTAAAACTGGCCATCAGACAGGCCGACACACCCAAGCCGATCAAGGCGCGGCCCACGACCAGCGTGGTGGCACTGTGGCCTGCCGCGAATAAGCCCGCGCCCGCCGCCGCGAACAGCAGCAACACCGCCTCCACCCGCCGTGGCCCAAAACGATCCAGCAACACCCCCAGCGGCAACTGGAACGCGGCAAAGGTCAGAAAGTAAACGCTGGTCAATAAACCAAGCGCGCTGGCGTCCAACCCCAAATCCGCCACCAGATGCGGCGCTAATACCGCATTGATGGTGCGATAGAGATAGGACAGAAAATAACCGGCGGCGAACGGCAGAAAAATCCGCAGCACGAGCTGCGACGCGGGCAGCACGGCGCGGGCGCTCACGCCGGACCCACCGGATGAAGAGGCGTCAAACGGTACACCTTCTCCAGTAACCAGCTTAAACCCCGCGCCCGCCAGCGCGATTCCTCGGCTAAGGCATCGCGGGTGTACAGCCGCTCGATCTGATGGGTCGGCGCATACAGCGCCCGCACCTCGTCCTCGGCAACCGCGAATGGCGGCCCCGACAGCACCGCCTGATCGTATTCCAGCGTCACCAGTAAGATCAGTAGGCCAGGCGGCAGGAGGGTCACTAAATGCTGAACGTAGCGCTCGCGCATCGGCGGCGGCAGCGCGATCAGCGCCGCCCGATCATAGACCGCGCTGCAATCGGCCAGATGGTGCGGCTGCAAGGCAAAGAAATCGCCCAGCAGCAGGCGGATTTCATCAGCTTGCCAGATCCCGAACGGCTCCTCGCGCCAGCGCAGCGGCTGAAGGCCGTTTTCCGCAAAGAACGCCGCCACCGCCAGCGGACTGATTTCCACGCCGGTGACCGGATGCCCTTCACCCGCCAACCACAACAAATCCAAACTTTTGCCACACAGCGGGACAAAAACCCGCCGTCCGACGGGCAGCGCCAGACAGCGCCAAAATTCTTGGAGATGCGCGTTGATCTCGGGCTGGTGAAAACCGATTTCGGCCCGTTCCCAGCGCTCGTGCCAGAAGGAAGGTTCCATAGACTTAGCCTTGGTAGGTATCGAACCAGTGATCCTGCAATCGCCAACCCTGCCAGCGCCACGCCCTACCCCGCGCCGCCAATGCGCCCATCCAGCCGGGTGCGGGACTTAAGTTCAACACGCTCCAGGCGTCGCCCTGGGAATCGGTCCAGTACCCTCGTTCATCCGCGCCACTGAGCTCCGGGCCACAAACCTCAAAATGCCGTAAGCCGCTCGCCAATCCCCCGCCTACCGCCTTGGCGCTGGCTTCCTTGCGCGTCCAGCAACGAAAAAAGGCCTGCGTGCGCCGTTCCGCTGGGACGGCCTGGAAGGCGACCCACTCCCGTGGCGTACAAATCCGCTCAGCCAGTGGCACCAGACTCACGCGGCGCTCAAGATGCTCCAAATCGACGCCGACCTCACAACGGGCGATGGCGTACAGCGCCCAACCGCGACTGTGCGATAGATTAAAATGCACCCCAGCCTCGGCGGCGACACCAACCAACAGCGGCTTGCCTTGGGTGTTCTGGCCAAAACGCAGCGCGGCGGCGGGCCAACCTACATACCGACTAAGCAGCCACCGGAGCGCGCCACGCCCAACGATAAAGCCAGCGCGCTGGTCGGGATGGCGGAATTGCGCCGCGCGGGCTTGTTCCGCCACCGTCAGCGTAGCCGCCAAGCGGGCCAATTGGTTTGGCGGGCGCTGCAAAGCGGCGAACCAGACCTGAATGGTCGCGGCGGGCCAGGCTGGCCAGACGGTCGGCTCCGGCCAGTCCACCGGCTGCGCTTCTGGCTGATCGCCCATCAAGGCCGACCAAAACGGTCAAGCGGGCCGGAAACTTCGCTCGGCATGCGTGCGCGCCACGGGTTCTTTACACTAGGACAAACTGGCCGGTCTGGCATCGCTGTGATCCGGTCAATGCTCATCCATCCTGCCCGCCATCGCCGTTTAACCACGGAGCGCCCTATGCGTCATGCCATTGAGATTAAGGTGCGAGGTTATCATCTCGACCTGTTCCGCCACGTCAACAACGCCCGTTATCTGGAATTTTTGGAGGAAGCCCGCTGGAGCTTTCTGGAAACCACCCAGAATCTGCGGATCATCGAAGAGCAGGACTATACCTTCGCTGTGGTCAATATCAACATCAACTATCGCCGTCCAGCGTACATGGGCGAGTTGCTGGAAATCACTACCACGCTGAAATCCATTGGCGCTCGCAGTTGCGTTATGCGCCAGGTCGTCACCCTCAAGGAGACGGGTGCGCCCATCGCTGATGCGGATGTGACTTTCGTGATTGTGGATACGCGGAACGAACGGGCCGTTTTACTAGAAGGGGACTTGCGCACGGCCATGGAGCGGATGATGGCATAACGCGAACAAGACAGATCGTCTGTCCCTGGCGGTCTGGAAGACTCAAGCAGCCGGAAACTTTGGCCACACTGGTTACGCTGTTGGCAGCGCGCGGCGCGCGGGCCGCCTTCGACACCTGAATCGGCACCACCCAGCGTAACGCACTCGACCCCAACGCCTAGCCGCAAACGGTGCTGATCTTAAGCGTCGGGCGTCCGACCAACCGAATCAGCGC
This sequence comes from Candidatus Contendibacter sp., assembly GCA_049293375.1. GTDB lineage: Bacteria > Pseudomonadota > Gammaproteobacteria > Competibacterales > Competibacteraceae > Contendibacter. The sequence continues at coordinate 9,034 of JBATSQ010000179.1, read as the reverse complement.
GCTGCGGCCGTGGAATCTCGCCGCGCTCACGACATGAGGCCTGAAACGCTCTCGTTGGCGATTTGCCGCGCCCGCGATTCGCTCATACCGAAGTATCCAGCCTAAAACTTACAACTTCCTAACAAACCCCGGCGCATTCCTTACACCATCTTTGCACCGTTCTCCGCACAATACGCTCTACTGGAACGACCTTGAGGGGACGCGCCGTGGACGATCTATTCATGCTCGGCATCATGCTCGGATTTTTTCTATTGATGACGTTGTTGATCAGATTATGCAACTGGCTGACGCATCGGCGCTGACGTTCCTCTGTTCCCAAAAATTTTTAATATTTGTCCGTTAGTTATCGGAGAAATCTAATGGATTTCGCCTATCTGGCTGGGCTGTCCCTGCTTTTTATTCTGGTCAACGGTCTGGCGGTTGGCTGCGCCAGGCTCGGAGGTGGGTCATGAGCGGTATTTACCTGCTGGCGGGAGTGATCGCCGTCGGACTGCTGGGCTATCTGATTTTCGCGCTGCTCGACGCGGAGGATTTATGAGCACGCACGCTTGGCTATTGCTAGGAGCGTATCTGCTGGTTCTGCTGACGCTGGCCTGGCCGCTCGGCCAGTATCTGGCGGCGGTCGTGGAAGGACGCGCCATCTGGGCGGGACGCATCGGCGGGCCGGTGGAGCGGGGGATTTATCGCCTGTGTGGCGTCAAGCCCGCCGAAGAAATGGGCTGGTTAACCTACGCGCTGGCGCTCGTGCTGTTTAACGGCTTGGGTTTGCTCGCGGTGTACGCCCTGCAACGGCTGCAACTCTGGCTGCCGCTCAACCCGCGGCAGCTCGGCAACGTCAGCCCCGATTCGGCGTTCAACACCGCCATCAGTTTCGTCACCAACACGAACTGGCAAGGCTACGGCGGCGAGACGACGATGAGCTATCTGACCCAGATGCTGGCGCTGACCGTACAAAACTTTTTGTCGGCGGCCACCGGCATCGCCGTCGCGGTGGCGCTGGTGCGCGGATTCGCCCGGCGCACCGTCAACGGCATCGGCAACGCCTGGGTCGATCTGACGCGAATCACGCTCTACGTGCTGCTGCCGCTGTCGTTGTTGCTGGCAGTCGTTCTGGTCAGCCAGGGCGTGATTCAGAATTTCGACGGTTACAAGGACGTGACGACGCTGGAAGTCACGCACTACGACGCACCCAAACTCGACGCCGCCGGGCAGCCGCTGAAAGACGCACAGGGCAACACGGTGACCGAACCGGCGACCACGCCGACCCAGACCCTGGCGATGGGGCCGGTCGCCTCGCAGGAAGCCATCAAGATGCTCGGCACCAACGGCGGCGGGTTTTTCAACGCCAATTCGGCGCATCCGTATGAAAACCCGACGCCGCTGACCAATTTTCTGGAGATGCTGGCGATCTTCCTGATTCCCGCCGCGCTGTGCCACGCCTTTGGCCGGATCGTCGGCGACGCCCGCCAGGGTTGGGCGGTGCTGGCCGCGATGACCGTGCTGTTCGTGGTCGCGGCGGTGGCGGCGATGCACTTCGAGCAGCAGGGCAATCCTTTACTCACCGCTCTGGGCGTCGATCCGGCGAGCGGTAACCTGGAAGGCAAGGAAACCCGCTTCGGCATCGCCGATTCCGGTCTGTTTGCCGCCATCACCACCGCCGCGTCCTGCGGGGCGGTCAACGCCATGCATGATTCCTTCACGCCGCTGGGCGGCATGGTGCCGCTGGTGCTGATGCAACTGGGCGAAGTGGTGTTCGGCGGGGTCGGCTCCGGCCTGTACGGAATGCTGGTGTTTGCCGTCATGGCGGTCTTTATCGCCGGATTAATGATCGGGCGCACCCCGGAATATCTGGGCAAGAAAATCGAAGTTTACGAAATGAAGATGATGGCCATCGCCATTCTGGTGACGCCGTTGCTGGTACTGGGCGGCACGGCGGTCGCGGTGATGACCTCCGGCGGCCAGGCGGGCATCCTCAATCCCGGCGCGCACGGCTTCTCGGAAATTCTCTACGCCTTCACCTCGGCGGCCAACAACAACGGCAGCGCCTTTGCCGGGCTGTCCGCCAATACGCCGTTTTATAACGTGATGCTCGGCATCGCCATGTGGCTGGGCCGACTGGCGGTCATCGTGCCGGTGCTGGCGATGGCCGGTTCGCTGGCGGCGAAAAAGCGCCTGGCCGAAACTTCCGGCAGCCTGCCGACGCACGGGCCACTGTTCGTGGCGCTCCTGGTCGGTACGGCGTTGCTGGTCGGGCTGTTGAACTACGTGCCCGCGCTGGCCCTAGGACCCGTGGTCGAGCATTTGCTGCTGTGGGCTGGCCGGTGAGGCTAAGGAGAACAACCGATGTCGCGTAAAACCTTAACCCTGTTCGATCCGACGCTGGTGAAACCCGCCATCGTCGATTCCTTCAAAAAGCTCGATCCGCGCTTGCAATGGCGCAATCCGGTCATGTTCGTGGTGTATGTCGGCAGTCTGCTGACCACGGCGCTATGGCTGCACGCGCTCGGCGACCAGGGCGAAACCACGCCCGGTTTCATTCTCGCCATCACCCTATGGCTGTGGTTTACCGTGCTGTTCGCCAATTTTGCCGAGGCGCTGGCGGAAGGCCGCAGCAAGGCGCAGGCGGCGTCCTTGCGCGGGGCCAAGAAAACCGTGATGGCGAAAAAGCTGCGCGAGCCGCGTTACGGCGCGGCCACAGACACAGTGGCCGGAACCGACTTGCGCAAGGGCGACGTGGTGCTGGTGGAAGCGGGCGACATGATTCCCGCCGACGGCGAGGTAATCGAAGGCGTAGCCTCGGTCAACGAAAGCGCCATCACCGGCGAATCCGCGCCGGTCATCCGCGAATCCGGCGGCGATTTCAGCGCCGTCACCGGCGGCACCACCGTATTGTCCGACTGGATCGTGGTGCGCATCGTGGTCAATCCGGGCGAAGCGTTTATTGACCGGATGATTGCGATGGTGGAAGGGGCCAAACGGCAGAAAACCCCCAACGAAATCGCTCTGACCATCCTGCTGGTCGCTTTAACGATCATCTTTCTCGGCGTGACGGTGACCTTGCTGCCGTATTCACTGTTCAGCGTCGCGGCCACTCAATCCGGTTCGCCGGTGAGCATCACCGTGTTGGTCGCGCTGCTGGTGTGCTTGATTCCGACCACCATCGCCGGTTTGCTGTCGGCCATCGGTGTGGCGGGGATGAGCCGGATGATGCAGGCCAACGTCATCGCCACCTCCGGGCGGGCGGTGGAAGCGGCGGGCGATGTGGACGTGCTGTTGCTGGACAAGACCGGCACCATCACCCTCGGCAACCGGCAGGCCAGCACTTTTCTACCCGCCAGTGGGGTAACCGAAACGGCGCTGGCCGATGCTGCACAACTGGCCTCGCTGGCCGACGAAACGCCGGAAGGCCGCTCCATCGTGGTGTTGGCCAAGCAGAAGTTCAACCTGCGCGAGCGCGACATCCACGCCCTCGGCGCGACCTTCGTTCACTTTTCCGCCCAGACCCGGATGAGCGGCGTCAACCTGAATGGCCGGCAAATTCGCAAAGGCTCGGCGGACGCCATCCGCGCCCACGTCGAGGCGCAAGGCGGCCATTTCCCGGCGGACGTGAGCACCGCTATCGACACGGTGGCCCGGCGCGGCAGCACCCCGCTGGTGGTGGCCGATGGCGCGAACGTGTTGGGCGTGGTCGAACTCAAGGACATCGTGAAAGGCGGCATCAAAGACCGCTTCGCCGAATTGCGGCGCATGGGCATCAAAACGGTGATGATTACCGGCGACAACCGACTGACCGCCGCCGCCATCGCCGCCGAGGCGGGGGTGGACGATTTCCTGGCCGAAGCGACGCCGGAGGCCAAGCTGGCGCTGATTCGTCAGCATCAGGCCGAGGGGCGGCTGGTGGCGATGACCGGTGACGGCACCAACGACGCCCCGGCGCTGGCCCAGGCCGACGTGGCGGTGGCGATGAACAGCGGCACCCAGGCGGCCAAGGAAGCGGGCAACATGGTCGATTTGGATTCCAACCCGACCAAGCTGATCGAAATTGTCGAAACTGGCAAGCAAATGTTGATGACGCGCGGCTCGCTGACCACCTTCAGCGTCGCCAACGACATCGCCAAATATTTCGCCATCGTCCCGGCGGCGTTCGTCACCACCTATCCGCAACTCGCGGCGCTCAATGTGATGGGCCTGGCCAGTCCGGCCTCGGCGATCCTGTCGGCGGTGATTTTCAACGCCCTCATCATTGTGTTTCTCATCCCATTGGCGCTGAAGGGTGTCCCCTATCGGCCGCTCGGCGCGGCGGTGCTGCTGCGGCGCAATCTGCTGATCTACGGTCTGGGTGGGGTGGTCGTCCCCTTTATCGGCATCAAACTGATTGACTGGCTGATTGCGCTCGCAGGCTGGGCGTGAGTTTTAGGGAGAGTAACGCACCATGAAAACCTTGATTCGTCCCGCAGTGACGCTATTCATCCTGCTATCGCTCATCACCGGCCTGATTTATCCGCTGCTGGTGACCGGCATCGGCCAACTGCTGTTGCCCGATCAGGCCGCCGGCAGCCTGATCGAACAAGACGGCAAACTCATCGGCTCCCGGCTGATCGGCCAGCACTTCACCGACCCCAACTATTTCTGGGGCCGACCCTCAGCCACCGGACCTTATCCTTACAATGCCGCAGCATCTGGCGGCTCCAATCTTGGCCCATTGAATCCGGCGCTGAAAGACGTGGTGGCGGCGCGCGTTCAGGCGTTGCGCAATGCCGATCCCGGCAACACCCAACCGGTGCCGGTGGATTTGGTCACGGCGTCGGGTAGCGGTCTTGACCCGCATATCAGCCCGGCCGCCGCTGAATATCAGGTGGCACGGATCGCCCGCATCCGTGGCGTATCGCCGGCCGTCGTGCGCGATGCTGTGGCGCAACAGACACAAGGCCGCCAGTGGGGTATTCTTGGCGAAGTGCGCGTTAACGTGCTCGAACTCAACCTCGCCCTGGATCATCTGCCGCTCACTAAAAATCCATGAACGCCCCGCTCCCCGCCACAACGACCGCCGAGACTTCCCCGACCGGTGCTACCACGCCGCTCGTGCGCCATTTCCGCCAGATGTTGCTCTGGCCGCTGCGGATTATCGGCCAGAGCAAAGCCGTACACAGCGCCAAATACTGGGAGTTGCTGGAAAATCCGGGAGCAGGCTGTCCGTGGCAGCAAGTCGTCGATGAATTCGGCGACCCGCAAAATTTCCAGGAACGGCATTACAAGGAATTCATCACCTTTCTGCCTTACGTCCAGCGCTTTCTCTACGGCGAGAGCGCCAGCCGCAACGGCCAGATCGGCTACGGCCAATCGCCGATCCGCGTCTTCCGGCGTAGCGACATCGCCCGAATGCGGGTTCAGCTCGATACCACCACCCCACCGCTGGTGCTGGAACTGGCCCATGTCGATCTGTATTTTTTCTACGACATCGACATCATCATCCTGGTGGTGGAATTTTTTGCCAACGACCTGCCGCTGTTACTGGTCGAGGATGTGCTGTTCAAAGTTGGGCGGGCGTATCCGGGCTTTTGGGAGGCGAACGGCCAGGGCGGACAATGCCCGTACCGGGTGGAATGGCTGGGGGCGTCCGGTGAAACGCTGGCGGTGTCCGATTACGAGAATCGGGAAAAGTACCTTGCCTTCACTTGTGAGCACCGTTCGCCCAACATCTGCGCCCACTGGGAGTATCTGTTGCGACCGCTGGCCCTGTATCACGGTGAGCGGGAGGGCCTGATCGCCTACCGGCAAATTGAATATCACCGGATGCCGCTGCTGGCGTATCTCAGCTTCAACGACCCGGAGGAACTGACGCGCGGCGATTTCGCCCGGCTGGCGCTGATCACCAAAGCCGGGCCGTCCGATGCCTTGCCGTACTCGGCCAAGGAGTTGCGGCGCTTCGAGCATCACTATTGCTATGACAAGTTTTGGGAACCGGGCAATCCGGCCTTGACCAGCCGCTACCTGTGCTGCGGCCACGCCTTTGTGGTGGTCGGCAAGGCCAGCCAGCCCTTTTTCGTCAATGCCGAAACCGGCCTGTTGGGTCAGTTCCGTCACCAGTATTTTCTGATCAACCTGATTGCGCATTTCCAGAAAGCGGCCCTGATGCTGTTTTCAGAATGGCTGGTGGTGGCCATCAGCCAGTTGCACGTCCACGATTTGGATTCGGTGCGGGACTTCAAGCGCGAAATCCGCCGCATTCTGGCCACGTTTCTGCGCTTCACCGAACGCTACTGGTTCCACGAAGTGTCCAATCAGGCGCAAGTCCGGGATTTGTTTCGGTTGCTGACTCATCATCTCAACACCGACCGGATTTATCAGGATGTCAGCGCGTCGGTCAAGGACATGAACCAGTATCTGGACAGCGACAGCCAGCGCCGCCAGGCCAATACCGTGGTTCGGCTGACGGTGGTGACGACTTTAGGTCTGATCGCCACGGTTTCCACCGGCTTTCTCGGCATGAATCTATTCGACTTCACCGGCGAATCACCTTGGGTTAAAGCGCTGATTTTTGGGGCGGTGCTGACACCGAGCATCCTGCTGGTCAACTACGCGGTCGCCCATTCCAAGGTGCTGTCCGATTTTCTGGAGGCGCTGGCCGACCGCGACCTGAGCTGGTGGCAGCGGACGCAGGTCTTTTTGCGTATTTGGTGGCCACCCCCGCCGAGGAAGAACCCGCCATGAGCGGTCAGGCCAGCGACGCCCGCCCCAATCCCGACCAGTTGTTACAGCGCATCCAGCAGGAAGAGGCGCATTCCCAACGCGGCAAGCTGAAAATCTTTTTCGGCGCGTCGCCGGGGGTGGGGAAAACCTACGCCATGCTGCAAGCCGCCCGTCGTTTGCGCGAGCAGGGCATGGATGTGGTGGTGGGCCTGGTCGAAACCCACGGCCGCCAGGAAACCGCCGCCTTGCTGGAGGGCCTCGAACAACTGCCGCTGAAAGAGGTGTCCTATCGGGAGCGGACGTTGCGGGAATTTGATCTGGATGCGGCGCTGGCGCGGCGACCGGCGCTGATTCTGGTCGATGAACTGGCGCACAGCAACGCCCCCGGCAGCCGCCACCCCAAGCGCTGGCAGGACATCGAGGAACTGCTGGATGCCGGCATCAATGTGCTGACCACCATCAACGTCCAGCATCTGGAAAGCCTCAACGACGTGGTGGGCGGTCTGACCGGTATTCGGGTGTGGGAAACCGTGACGGATCGGATGTTCGATCAGGCCGACGAGGTGGTGCTGGTCGATTTGCCGCCGGATGAGTTGCTGCAACGGCTGAAGGAAGGCAAGGTGTATCTGCCGGAGCAGGCCGAACGCGCCATCGAGAATTTCTTCCGCAAGGGCAATCTGATTGCGTTGCGCGAATTGGCGCTGCGGCGCACTGCCGACCGGGTGGACGACCAGCGTGAGCACTATCAGCAACTGACCGGCGGCCCGTCGCTCTCCACCCGCGACGCGCTGCTGGTCTGCATCGGCCCGGAACCGGGCGAGGAGGCGCTAATCCGCGCCGCCAGCCGCATTGCCAGCAAGCTGGACGCCGAGTGGCACGCGCTGTATGTCGAAACGCCCACCTGGCAACGGCTGCCGGGAGCACGGCGGCGGCTGATTCTCGACACCCTCAAGCTGGCCCAAGACCTCGGTGCGCACACCGCCACCAAGGCCGCCGCCGAAGTCGCGCCTGCCCTCATCGAATACGCCCAGGATCATCATTTGACCACAGTGGTGGTCAGTCGCAGCCCGCCGACGGTGCGCTGGCGCGGTCTGCGGCGCGGTCTGGCCGGTCAACTGGCGCAACAGGCCCCGCAACTCGATTTGCTGGTGCTGGCGCGGGACGCTGCCCCGCAACGCCCGCCGCCAGCGGGGAGCGCCGCCGAACGGGAGCAGGCCGACGACCTGGCGGCAATTCTGCGTCCCTACGGCATGACGCTGTTGATCGGTCTGGCAACGGCGCTGGCGGCAACCCCGCTGCTGAATCGCCTGGACCTGGCGAACATCGTCATGTTGTTTCTGCTGGCGGTGGTCGTAGTGGCGGTGCGCTACGGACGCGGCCCGGCGGTGCTGGCGGCCATCGTCAATGTTCTCACCTTCGATTTCTTTTTCGTCCCTCCTCGTTTCTCCTTCGCCGTGCATGACATCCAGTATGCCTTGACCTTTGCGGTGATGCTGACCGTCGGACTGGTGGTGGGCCAGTTGACCGCCCGTTTTCGCTATCAGGCGTATGTCGCCAACGCCCGCGAAGTACGCGCCCGCCATCTGTATGAAATGTCCCGCGAGCTGTCCGGGGCGTTGACCGTCGCGCAGGTCGTCGAGATTAGCGAACGGTGTGTCGAGGCCAGCTTCCGGGTCAAAGCGCACTTGCTGCTGCCCGACAACCACGACCGCCTACAAGCGCCGCCGGTGCAGCCGGGTAAACCGAAGGTGGATACCGCCATCGCCCAATGGAGTTTCGACCACAACGGTCCGGCCGGTCTCGGCACCGACACGCTGCCCGCGTCCTCGGCGCTCTATCTTCCGCTCAAGGCCCCGCTGCGGATGCGCGGGGTGCTGGCCGTGGCCCCCGAACACCGGCGTTCGTTGCTGGTGCCCGAACAGCGCCGCTTGCTCGACACCTTCGCCGCGCTGGTCGCTATTGCCCTGGAGCGGGTGCATTTCGTCGACGTCGCCCGCAATACGCTAGTCAAGATGGAAGGCGAACGGCAGCGCAATTCCCTGCTGGCGGCGCTCTCCCACGATTTGCGCACCCCGCTGACCGGCTTAATTGGTCTGACCGAAACCCTGGCGCTGGATATGGCGGCTGAAGAATCGCCGCATCAGAACGCGCTGGCGGACATCCGCGAGCAGGCGGTGCAGATGGCGCTGCTGGCTGACAATTTGTTGGATATGGCCCGGCTGCAAACCGGCGGCATTCGCTTGCGCAAGGACTGGCAATCGCTGGAAGAAGTGTTCGAATCGGCCCTACGCCTGCTGGAGCAGCCACTCCGCAACCATCCGGTGCGCCTGGCGCTCGAGCCGCA
>JBATSQ010000178.1:0-5535 GCA_049293375.1 Candidatus Contendibacter sp. | reverse complement strand
GTACCCATTCCTGCAACGCCGCCAGGCGGCTACTGGCGTAAGCAGCTCCAACCATCGCCCCGATAGAGGTGCCGGACACCACATCGGGAACGATGCCCGCCTCGGCCAGCGCCTGCAACACGCCGATGTGCGCCCAGCCGCGCGCCGCGCCGCTACCCAGCGCAATCCCCAGCCTGGGAGGGTGCGCGTCAGCCATGCTCACCGCTTCTGCCCTGGTCACCATCGCCATTAGCGCTCCCGTAACCGTGGCATCAACTCAACAAAATTGCAGGGCCGGGTGCGGGCATCCAGTTGTGGTTGCAGGATGCGATCCCAAGCGGTGTAGCACGCTCCGCTCGAGCCTGGCAGGCAGAATACAAAGGTAGCGTTGGCCATCCCACCCAGTGCTCGTGACTGGAGCGTGGCTGCGCCAATTTCCTCCCAGGATACCCATCGAAACAACTCGCCGAACCCTGGGATTTCTGTATCCAATAATGGCTGAATCGCTTCCGGGGTACGGTCACGACCGGTCAAACCGGTCCCACCAGTCACCAACACGACCTGCACCGCCGAATCGGCGATCCAGCGCGACACCACGGCGCGGATTTGATAGCGATCATCGGGAACGATCGCACGTTCCGCTAACTGATGACCGGCTGCGGTCAGGCGCTCCACCAGGATTTGGCCCGATCCATCCTCCGCGATAGTGCGGGTATCAGAAACGGTTAGCACCGCGATGGATAACGGGCAAAATTCCCGCTCACTGTGGATTTGGCTCATACGCTGCTCTCTGCTGATCGGTAGAAAAAGGTGCGGATCCGGCTTGAAATCAGGCGCGGCAACCCTATGTGCTAGATCAATTCACACGTATCTGAGGACTTGCAAATGAACCCAAGCCGCTACGAACCCTGGCGCCACATGCGCCATCTGCGCAACGAGCTGGATCGGCTGTTTGAACCCTACGCCACGGGTGACGATCAATCCAGCGTGGCCACCTGTGACTGGATCCCGCTAGTGGACATCAAGGAAGAAAAGGAGCGCTATGTCCTGCACGCTGACCTTCCCGGTGTCGATCCCAACACCATTGAGATTATCGCTGAAAACGGGATGCTCACGCTGCGGGGTCATCGTCCGGGCGAAACCAGCGACAACCGCGCGGGCTACAGCCGCGTGGAGCGGCCCTGTGGCAGCTTCTACCGCCGCTTTAGCCTGCCCGATAGCGCTGATCTGGCCCAAATCGCCGCGCGCAGCGCCCAGGGCGTGTTGGAAATCACCATTCCCAAGGCAACCCACACCTTGTCGCGGACGATCAAGGTCGAAGGCTAGACCGCCTACAACCGGCGGATTCCAGTCGCCGGTTGCTCCTTCAGCTCATGTGGAACCGGCATGAAATATCAGGACTACTATCAAATCCTCGGCGTGGCGCGCAGCGCCTCGGAAGAAGACATCAAGCACGCCTACCGCCGGTTGGCGCGCAAATATCATCCCGATGTCAGCCAGGAACCACGCGCTGAAGAACGCTTCAAGGAGATAGCCGAGGCTTATGAAGTGCTGCGCGACTCGGAAAAGCGCGCCGCCTATGACCAGCTCGGCAACAACTGGCAAGCCGGTCAGGAGTTTCGCCCACCACCTGGCTGGCGGGGTAGCGCGGGTAGCGCGGGCGGTAATCCCTTTAGTGGTGGCTTGGGTGGCCGCGAATTCAGTGATTTTTTCGAAAGCCTATTTAGCCAGATGGGCGGTGGCCAAACGGGCTTTGTCGGCGCGCGCGGCTTTCAAAAGCCTGGTCAAAGCCAGACCGTCACCTTGGCAATCAGCCTGGAAGAAGCTTATCACGGCGGCCACCGCTCGGTGCAACCGCACGCCTCCGCGCGCACCTTAAACGTTAAGATTCCGCCGGGCGTGACCACCGGCCAAAAAATCCGGCTGGTGGGCCAAGGGGCTGCCGGAAGCGGCGGCGGCACCAACGGTGATTTTTATTTGCAAGTCAGCATCAAACCGCATCCGCTGTATCAGGTGAATGGTCGCGACCTCACCCTGGAAGTACCGTTGACGCCGTGGGAAGCCGCTCTCGGCGGCAAGATTGACGTGCCCACGCTGGGTGGGCCGGTCACGCTGAATATTCCTGCCAATGCCGATAACGGCCAGCGGTTGCGTCTGCGTGGGCGCGGTTTACCAGGGCAGCCGCCGGGCGATCAGTTTGCGGTGCTGCGCATCGTCAATCCACCGGTCGCTAGCGAGGCGGCCCGCGCACTGTTTCAACAGATGGCGCGGGAACTGCCCTTCGATCCACGCGCGCGCTGGCGCGCCTAGGCTGAAATTTTTAGCGTGAAGGAACCCTGGCCTCATCCAGCCGGTCAAGAAAGCAAATTTCTCGGCGTTTTATTCCTGTGATCAGGAGGCTTTCCGACTCATGCGTACGCGACTTTCCCTATGGCCTAGCCTGGTACTAGCGCTAAGCCTATCCGTTATTGTTCCCCTACCAACCCTTGCCGCTTTGCCGTCTTTGGTCGACGGCCAACCCCTGCCCACCCTGGCCCCGATGCTGGAGCGCGCCACCCCGGCGGTGGTTAATATCGCCACGGAAAGCCGGATCGCCTTGCGGCGCAATCCCCTGCTTGAAGATCCAGTGTTCCGGCATTTCTTCAACATCCCCGATCAGCCCCAGGAGCGCAAGGCGCAAAGCGTCGGCTCCGGGGTAGTGGTGGATGCTAGCCGCGGCTACGTTATCACGAATCATCATGTCGTCGATGGAGCCGACACCATTACTGTAACCCTGCGCGATGGTCGCAAGCTCAAAGCCAAGGTGATCGGCTCTGATCCGCAAAGCGATGTTGCCGTGATCCAGATTCCCGGCGGTAATCTCACCGCCCTGCCAATGGCTAACACTGACCAGTTACGAGTCGGTGATTTCGTCGTGGCCATCGGCAATCCCTTTGGGCTCGGGCAGACCGTCACCTCGGGTATCGTCAGCGCGCTGGGGCGCACTGGACTGGGCATCCAGGGCTACGAGGACTTTATTCAGACCGACGCTTCGATCAATCCCGGCAACTCCGGCGGCGCGCTGGTGAACCTGCGCGGCGAACTGGTCGGAATCAACACCGCCATCCTAGCCCCGACCGGCGGCAATGTCGGTATCGGCTTCGCTATTCCGGCCAATATGGTGTCACGGTTGATGAACCAGATCGTGGCGCATGGCGCGGTACGACGCGGTCAGTTGGGCGTGGCGGCGCAAGACCTGACCCCAGAGCTGGCGCAAGCCTTCGCAATCGCCGCTGACCGGGGCGCGGTTATCACCCAAGTAAGCCCCCGCTCCGCTGCTGACCGCGCAGGCTTGAAGCAAGGCGATATCGTCTTGCGCATCAATGACAAGCCGATCCGCGATAGCGCCAGCCTGCGCAACGCCATCGGCCTGCTGGAAGTGGGTGAAGCAGCCCAGATTGAAATCTTGCGCGAGGGTAAACCGCTGAGCCTGGATGCCAAGGTAGGGGAATATGTCCCGACCAAAGCGGACGGCGAGGCTATCAATCCGCACCTGGTTGGTGTGACTTTTGAGGATATCGGACCCAATTCGCCTTTGGCGGGCGGCGGTATCCGGGGGGTGATCGTAGCCCAGTTAGCCGCCCGCAGTCCCGCTGCGCGCGCCGGTCTGCAACGCAACGATGTGATCGTGGCAGTCAATCGCTACCCCATCACCAGCACCGAGGAACTGCGCCAGATCGCTAGGCAGAGCGAGGGGTTGGTGCTCACCCTGCGACGCGGTCAGGGCGAGTTACTGCTGATGCTGCGCTAATTGGAGCCACTGGCACGCTGGGTTTAAGCGTCACCGGCTAAGCGTAACACCTCGGACAGCGCGTCCAGTTCGGCGTTGCTGGCTTGTACGCGCGCCAGCGCTTCCAGCGCTTGCTCGTGATTAAGCCCCAGGGTAAACAGCGCAAGGGTGGGCAAGCGATGATTTTGCCCTTCGCCCAGCCCAATCTGGTGCAATAAGCGGTTGGCGATCAACACGAGATTGGAGTATTCGGCGTAAGGCTGCGTGCAATCCTCGTTGTGATGCCAGCGCACCGCTGCGATCACTGGCTCCGGCATAGCCCACGCTTGCATCAACCAAGCGCCGATTTGCCAGTGCTCGGTCCCCAAGACATAGCGCTCCACCATATCAGGCACTACATGCGGATTGACCGCTAAAAAGCGATTAAACAGGAAAAAGCGGGCTGGGAATAAATGGCCCAGCGCCAAAAAACCGAAGTTGTGCAACAAGCCGCCCAAATAGGCCAACCCTGGATGGATGGGGACCGATTCAGGCAATATCTTGACCAGCTCACCCACCAGAGCGGCGCTATAAATGCTGCGTCGCCAGAAAAGCCGCAAGCCCACCGGGCCGTCGGCTGGGACCTGGAAAACCTGGCTGATCGTAGAGGCCAGCAGCAGATTGAGCGTGCTTTCAGGCCCCAGGACTCGAATAGCGGCCTCCAACGAATCCACTGGTTGCCGACCGTGCAACGAGGAGCGCGCCCAGTACACCACCTGGGCGGCCAAACCCGGATCATCCTCAATGATACTGAGGATATCACTAGCAGCCACGTTTACATTAACGCGCAGCGTCAGAATTTGCTGCGCGATGGGCGGGATGACTGGCAACTCCGTAATGGTCTCAATGCTCTCGCGCAGTCGGGCCGGCGTATAGCGGTTGGCGAAACTGATCAGGTGCGCGGGGGTGGCCTCCTGTTGGCCCAGCAACGTGTCAAGATAATCCACAGGTACTGCGAACTGCTCCCAGCGCGCTGACTTCAGCAGCACCCGAAAATCGGCGAGTCGCATTTGAATCAGGAGATCGCCGCTACCGCTGTCAAAATAAACATCGCCATCGCCCATCTGATTCAGGCTGTTATCGACCAACGCGGGTAGGTTGAATGCTTCTGGTAACGGTGGATAGGAATTGGCCACACAACCATGATTTTGGAAAAAATGCGCGGTTTCCACGCCGTATAAGGGTTGCAGGTTGCGCTGCGATAATCGGCACAAAACAGAAAAATCCAGAATGTGGGTGCAGGGAAGCACCACCATTACCAGCCCGGCGGTGTCTTTCAACAAAACGGCGCGCATCAGGCTCTGTAACGGAATACCGAGAGCGCTGGCAAGTTGCGGTAAAGTTTCGCCGGTAGAATGGGAGATGGTCTTATAAGGCGTCTGCTGGTGATCCAGGTAGGCGCGAACACAATTAGGCAAGCGCATTGGACAGCGACCGGAAATACTGCGGGACGTGCGAAAAAGCGGGTCTCATTCTGCTTTAACCACAATCTTTGAAGCGCTATTGGTCGTCAATGGCCTGGGCGGTGGTTGCGTGTTTTGAGCCGACTTTGCGATAACTGGCTTTGCGGTCGGCGCACCGACCTTGGGGGGCGCAGTCTTCTCAACCACCGGTTTGCCGATCGGCGTCTTTTCACGCGCAGACTGGGTAGTGTTTGTCTTGCCCGTTACGGTTTTCTCCGTCACGGTTTTTTCCACCACGGTTTTCTCAGCCGTAATTTTGGTGGTGGTCTTGCCCGGCGTGGTGGT
>JBATSQ010000177.1:0-9267 GCA_049293375.1 Candidatus Contendibacter sp. | reverse complement strand
ACCGTAGGGGGTGTCGGGTTGCCAGCCGTAGGCGCGGGTGAGTTGGCCCTGGGCGTTGAGTTCGGCGATCAGCCCTTCGTTGGCGTAGAGGGAGTAGGTGGTGTGGCCGTTGACGGTTTTGGCGATGCGCCGACCGAAGGGGTCGTAGCGGTAGGTGGCGCGTTCTTGGCCGTCTTGGCTGATTTGGCGCAGCCGATCGGCGGCGTCGTAGGTGTAGTCGGTGTGGTGGTTGGGGCGTTGTTTTCGGGTCAGTTGGCCGGTGGGGCTGTAGGTGTGGGTGGTTGGGGTGTCGCCTTGGCCGTGTTGCGTGAGTTGGTTATCGGCGTTGTAGCTCCAGGGGCCGGGTTGGTGGGCGCTGCTTTGGCGGTTGTGGACGGCGTCGTAGCTGTAGCGCTCCAGTGGGAGGCCCTGGGGACGTTCGGGGGTTTGCTGGAGGGCGGGGGGTGGGGTGGCTTGGGTGAGGCGATCAACACCCGTTGCACGCCGTGGCGCTGGAAGGCCACTAGATGATCCTCAGTAAAGCCCTGCACGCCGTAGCTGGTGGTGACGTTGCGAAAGCCCGCTACCCAAAAGGTCAGGGCGTCGATCAAGGCTTCGCAGAGGATAATCTCGGAACTGGCTTGGAGTGCCGAAAGGTTCCACACCCCGCGATGCGGGCCGGGCAGGTACAGATGTTTCGGCGTCCCCGGTCGCAGATCATCCCGGCGCTTGCGGCCGTAGACTTCGACCACTTGGCCCTGCGTGTCAAAGATGGGCACGATCAGCGAGCCGTTGAAGTGCTCGTGACCGCTCTCCCGATAAATCCCGACCGTCACCAGCCGACTGCGCAGCTCGGCTCCCGCCTTGCGGTTCTTCGTCGGCAGCCGAAGCCCAGCGTCCGGTCCGCGTAGCCCAGCTTGAAGGTCTCCACAGCCTCCGGCGAGTCGATCCCCCGTTCGGCCAAGTACGCGAGCGCGTCGGGACTCTGCTGCAAGGTCGCGTGGTAGTAGTCGATCACCTGATCCAGCAGGGCTTGGTCGTCGGCGTCCAGGCGCACGGGGGAATCCAGCTTACGGACGGTGGCTCGCTGAACCGGGATGGCGGGTGCAGAGAGCAGGGAGGACGCGGATGGATCAAGACCCGCCGATCCGACAATCGCGGTCAAACCAGGCAGACCTTCCTTGAGCAGCGCGACCGCATGGCGGAACGACACGCCCTCGCTCTTCATCACCCAATCGATCACCCCGCCGCCCAGGCCGCAACCGAAGCAGTGCCAGAGGTTCTTGGAAGGCGTCACCACCAACGACGGCTCCCGGTCCGCGTGGAACGGGCACAGCCCCACGAGATCGGCCCCGCGTGGCTTCAAGGCAATGCCCCGACCCTCAATGAGCTGCTCTAGCGAGACCTCGGACTTGAGACGGTCGAGTTCGGCGTCGAGGATGCGGGGCATCGGGTTCTTCTCCCACAAGCGTCAAGGTCATTGTTAGCCTAACTTATATAGGATATAATAGTCCTATTCAAGCCCGGTCAAAAAAGGAGGATTACCATGAGCCTTTCGTATCGTTCGATCGGGCCGTGGACCATGACTGATTTCGCTAAACAGCTCGTGACCTTGCGCAAGGCGCGCGGACTCACCCAACAAGACTTGGCCGATTTGCTGGATGTGCAGCCGCGCTTGGTGGGCCGCTGGGAACAGGGTCAGGGCAAGCCGCAGTTTGATTATCTCTTGAAACTGGCGGATGTCCTGGAGGTTAGTCTTGACCAGTTGTTGCGCGGTGAGGGCGTCGCGCTGATCGCGCCAGATATCCGCAACCGCAAGTTGAAGGAGTTGTGTCGGCGGGTCGATCAGCTGAAAAGCGAGGATCAAGACGTGATTTGCCATTTCCTGGATTTGGCCGTCCGCCACGATCAGCTCCGTCAGCTCGTCGAACGACCGTTGCCCTAGCCTTAACCGAGGACACCCGAATGCAGACTGCAAAAGAAGTCGCTAAACAGGTGATTGACCGCTTGCCCGATCAGGCCAGTTGGGAGGACATCCTCTATGAGCTGTACGTCAAGCAGAAGATCGAAACCGGCTTGATGGCGATGACCGAAGGGAAGACTGTCGCCCACGAGGATGCAAAACGGCGTTTGCTGGATGGCTGAGGTGCGCTGGGCAGAAACCGCCTTGGCCGATTTGGCCGCGATTCGGGATTATCTGAGCCAACATTCATCCGCCGCGGGCAGGCGCTTTGTTCAAGAATGCTTCAACAGCGCCGAAACCTTGGCCCTTTTTCCCCGTCGGGGTCGGCGGGTGAGAGAAGCCCACCGCGAGGAGATCCGCGAACTGATCGTCCAGGGACATCGTCTTATCTATTGGACCGACGGTGAGCGGGTCACCCTGTTGGCTGTCATCCATGGAAGACGGGATTTTGAGAGGATTAATCCGAAACCGTGGGAGTAAAGGATTGAACCTGTACTGTGAATATCACCATCCCTCGAAAGAAATCACGCGCGACGACTTTAGGTCTTTGCAAGGGAAATTTCGGTTCCGGCGGATGACGCTGCGCTCATCCGTCCTACGGGCCGTCGGCTCGACCATGAAGGTGGGCAATGTCCACCTACCAGGCTGGCTACCGGGCTCATCATTAGCTGTATATATCAACTCCTAATTCTATACCGACCTCCGCAAAAAAACGTACAGCATTTACTTTAAAACTAATGTCAGGGGATGTTGGGTTTCCATTCAGATGGATCACACACTCAACATCAAAACTACATTGATGCGAAATAGTTATAAGTTTTTGTTTAATTGGCATTAAAATCTCCAATAAAGCTTGAACCTGTTTTTCCATATTAAGTTGTTTAGAATTTATTGCTTTTATTGTCCAAACATTTTCTTTGGCAGATGTCTGACCTTCTCTTCTAGCTGCTCCCTTGACAAGTGAAAAGTTCGGCGTTAACCCCAAATAATCAGTTATAAACTCTGGCGTTGTTTCATCACTTCTTATTGAGAAATAAAGCTCTATGTAACTATTCATGGTATATCGTTTATGTTCAAACCTGTATAACCTAATATTGGTCCACCGCCTTTTCTTTTTACTACAATATCCCCATTACGGCATTTGTATAGATCAAAAAGCTTTGGTGGGCCACCGTATCCTTCTTTTTCTGCATGAAGAGCTTCACTTCCACCAAGAAATTTTTTCAATCTTTTTATCTCTTGATTATTTAGAAGGGTATCACAATTGTCATCATCACCATTACAATTGCCCTTTTCACCACTACTGCCTCCACCGCCACAATTCAGTGTTCCATCACCTAACGCAGTAGGATATAGAAGCAGACCTAAGGCACCCAAGCAACGCGCTATGCCCCCGATAACCGCACCACCCGCCCCAGCAGAACTCCCAGCTCCGGCTTGAGTGCCAGCTCCACCCCATGGAATGACTGCCTGTTGACCATTAGGATCAAAGAACAGGATGGGGTTATTTTCCGCATACCCATACGTATTAACCCCCCCACTCAACCCAATCGGATCACTCTGAACATAGCGTCCCGTCTGAGGATCATAGTCTCTGAAGTAATTGTAATGTAGTCCCGATTCGGCATCGTAATACTGCCCCGGAAAGCGGGCATCCGCCGACCTTCGGTCATACTTTTCCCGATTTTCCCAATGCCTTCAGTTCACTAGCCGCGTTTTATTCGGATGCCAGCGGCGACAATAGAGAGAGGAAGCCAGAGGCGGTTTGGAGAACCGCGCGGGCGAGATGGGAACGGGTTTTTAAAGAACGAACGATATTTGAAGTGTCGGCATCGGTGGGCGATCCGTCAAGAGGCGGATGGATCGACCTTTTTGAGCGGCTCAGGAAGGCGTTGGAACGGGGTCAGCGGCGGGTTTCAGGAGCGGACGTAGCCGTCGGCGCGGCCTCGGCTTCAACGTGGACCAAGGGATGCGTGGCGGCATGGATTTTGGCCAGGTGATCGAGGGCGACGTGGGTGTAGAGCTGGGTGGTCTCCAGGCTTTGATGACCGAGGAGGGCCTGGATGACGCGGATATCAGCCCCGCCCTTTAGCATGTGGGTGGCGCAGGCGTGACGGAACAGGTGGCAGGAACCGGGTCTTTCGATGCCCGCTTTCTCCAGCAGGCGCTTGACCCGTGCCGAGAGCGCGCTTCTGCGGAAGCGAGTTCCCTGAGCGGTGAGGAACAGCGCGGGTTTGTGGGGATCGTGTTGCAGGAGTGGACGGCTCTCTTGTCGATAACGTGCGATCCAGGCCAGCGCCCGTGGTCCCAGCGGCACGAAGCGATCTTGTTGGCCTTCGATAAATCTCCACCGTCACCAGCCGACTGCGCAGCTCGGCCCCAGCTTTCCGGTTCTTTGCCGGTAGCCGCAAGCCCAGCGTCCGGTCCGCGTAGCCCAGCTTGAAGCACTCGATGGCCTCCGGGGAGTCGATCCCGCGCTCGGCGAGATAAGAAAGCGCGTCGGGACTCTGCTGCAAGGTGGCGTGGTAGTAGTCGATCACCTGATCGAGCAGGGCTTGGTCGTCGGTATCGAGGCTCACTGGGGAGTCGAGCTTGCGCACGGTGGCCCGCTGAACCGGGATGGAGGGTGCGGAGAGCAGGGAGGACGCGGGTGGATCAAGACCCGCCGATGCTCCAGCAGCGAAACCAGGCAGACCTTCCTTCAGCAGCTCCACCGCGTGACGAAACGAGACGCCCTCGCTCTTCATCACCCAATCGATTACCCCGCCGCCCAGCCCACAGCCGAAGCAGTGCCAGAGGTTTTTGGCTGGCGTCACCACTAACGACGGTTCCCGATCCTCGTGGAACGGGCATAACCCGACCCGATCCGCGCCTCGGCTCTTCAGCACAATGCCCCGACCCTCAATGAGCCGCTCTAGCGAGACCTCGGACTTCAGTCGCTCTAACTCGGCGTCGGGAATGCGGGGCATCGGAAAGTCCTCCAAAAACCTGTCAATAAGCTGATAATCTATTTTTATATTAGATCATATGCTAATATCTGTCCGGCTTCTTTGCAACCGGGAGTTAAGATGGTGTCCCTTCTCAATCGTGTCGAGTGGCTCCCGATGGACTTCCCGCAACGACTGGCCGCGCTGCGCAAGGCGCGAGGGTTGACCCAGCAAGGGTTGGCCGACCGCGTGTCTTTGCATATCACCCAAGTTAACCGCTACGAAACCGGCGATAGCCAGCCGACGCTCGACACCTTGCGCCGCTTGGCGATGGCGCTGTCCATTTCGGCGGATGAGCTTATTTTCGGGAAGAGCGAACGCGGTCCTGATGAGGATTTGCGCTTGCAGTTTGAGGCGGTCAGCCAGTTCGATGCCGAGGACAAAGAACTGGCGCGCGGGCTGCTGGAAGGATTGATTTTGAAGCATCAGGCCAAACAGTCGATGTTGCGCCAGGCGGCACGGACGGCGGGAACGACACGGAAATGATACCGACCGAGTACATCGCTCAAGCCATCCAGGCCATCCGAGGACAAAAGGTGCTGCTGGATGCCGATCTCGCCGCCCTCTACGGCGTGGAGACCAAAGTCCTGCTGCAAGCGGTCAAGCGCAACCAGGAGCGGTTCCCGGAGGATTTCATGTTCCAGTTGACCGACGAGGAGTTCGACGACTTGAGGTCACAATCTGTGACCTCAAGTTGGGGCGGGCGGCGCTATCGGCCCTATGCGTTTCACCGAGCAGGGCGTGGCGATGCTGTCTTCGGTCTTGCGAAGCCCCCAAGCCATCGCCGTCAACATCGAGATCATGCGCGCTTTCGTCCGGTTGCGGGAGCTGCTGGCCTCGCATCGGGTGCTGGCCAAGCGCTTGGAGGAGCTGGAAGCTAAGACCGATTCCCGCTTCAAGCAGGTCTTCGAGGCCATCCGTCAACTGATGTTGTCTCCCGATCCCCCCAAAAAACGACAGATCGGGTTTGTAAGGGATGAGTGAGCAATAATGGATGCACACGGAAAACCGTACAAGGCGACTCCATTGGGTAGCAGTGGGCAGTACCTACTTTAACTGGCTGGCTACCAGTTACAGAGTACTTATTTTTAATAATTAAAAGAAAAATTCCAATTATCAAAGAAGCAATTAAAAAATATATAAGCCACGGCCTTATCTTTTTAGGATTCTCTCGTCCAGGTATAGTGAACATTACCATTTAAATCCTGTATAGCCTTGATTATAAGATTGCCCAGAGCCAAAGCTACCACTCGCTTTTGTTTTAGGTCCCAAGTTATAGCCTCCTCCAAATCCAAAAAGTATCGCATCACCATTACCTGGAGATGAGGCTACACCTCCCCCCAATCCAAGATATGCGGCACCAGTACTACCCGCAAATCCATTCAAAAAATTATTAGTTTCGCCAGGAAATATATATGGCTTATTGATCCAACCACCTGTGAAACTGGCAGAAAGATTCAATATACTTGGAAAAGTTTTATTAAATCCACAGCCAGCAAAAGAATCACCATCTCGACTAAAAGTTCCCCAAAAACTAACGACGTAAGCATCAACTTGAACATTGACAAAATCTGGAGCCCTCGGTGGATTTGGGGGAGGCAGTCCCGCAGAACATGCCGGAGTAGCACAGACGCATTCTCCACGCCTAAAACATTCAGGGTCGGCTCCTGGAGGTATTAAACCTAGAGAATCTGAATAGAAAATCGGATTCCCTCCCACATACGCATACGTATTCACACCGCCCCAGAGTCCAATCGGATCGGACTGGACATACCGTCCCGTTTGGGGATCGTAATCTCTAAAGTAGTTGTAGTGCAGGTTCGACTCTTGATCGTAATACTGCCCCGGAAGTAAAACTACATCACATCGTATGCACAGGCTTAGCGATCAATAACCAATCGAGCCATTATAAACACCGCTACGATTGCCACCATGCTGGCGAAAGTTTTTTGCAACTGCGGTCCGGCGATGCGGCGTCCCAGGGCGATGCCGAAGCCCATGCCACCCAGGCCGCCCAGTACAAAACCAGCGGTCAGGCCGAAATCCAAGCGATGGCCAGCGAGAAGATGGGTCAGCAAAGCGATGCTACTGATGATGGCGATCACCCACAAGGAGGTGGCGACCGCCCGCCGTATCGGCAACGCCGCAACCAGCACCAGCGCCGGCACAATCAAAAAACCACCGCCAACGCCGAACAAACCGGACAATAGCCCGGTTGCAGAACCGGTCAGCGCCAGCCGTAGCGCGCAACGCGAGGTGAATTGCAGCCGACCACCCGGATCGTAACGGCAGGCAGGCCCGGCGGATTCATCAAGCGCAGGGTCGCTAGCACCGAACATGATTCGGCTTTCTTCCGGGCGCTGGGTGGCCTGTCGCCACAGATGCCATGCGACCACCAGCATCAATAAAGCAAATCCGCTCAGCAAGCCGGTTGCGGGAAGATAAGGATTCACCCAAGCACCCAACGGTGCGCCGAGAATCCCGGACAGGCCAAAAATCAGCGCGGTGCGACCTTCCGCCTCGCCACCGGGCAGGAGCAACAAGCCCCCGCTCAGGGCAGTGAGGCCGACCGTCGCCAGCGAAATCACGATGGCCTGGTGGGTTGGCACACCCAGCCCGTAAACCAGCAACGGCACCGCAAAAATGCCGCCGCCCCCACCGGTCAGGCCCAGCACAAACCCAATCATGCAACCAAACGCCAGGCTCAGCAGCAGCATCAGCAGCCACTCAAAAAAACGGCGCTCCCGATTGGCCGACTGGCCATGACCGGAGCGCCGTTCTTACGGGTAATGACTAGGGGAGTTTAGGTTTCCGGCCCCCAGCCAAAGACTTCCACAGTACGGAACAGATCATGATCGGTCACCATGCCGACCGGTTTACCGTCCATTTCCGCAATCACCCGCCGGACATTGGCCGAGGCCATTTTCCGCGAGGCTTCCGCCAGCGACATTTCGCGCTTGACCGTAATTAGCGGCCGATTGGCGATTTCGCCCACCTTGACCCGCGCCGGGGAACGGCTGGCGCTGATGACCTTCTTCAGTACGTCAAGATCGGTCATGATGCCCCATTGGCCGCTGGCGTCTGGTTCCACCATCACCGCGTTAACTCCCTGTTCGATCATCAGGTGCATAGCGACATTGACCTGATCCTCATTTTTGACGGTCACGACCGGGGACATGATGCTGCCCACCGTATTCGGAACCCGGCCTGAGGCGATCATCGCCTGCACCGGATCCGCTACGCGGGCAGCCTCCAACTTTTGACGCGCTTCCTCCTGGGCACGACGCCGATTTTCGATCTCCTTGCGCAGAGCGGGGCCTTGCTCGTGCATCTTGGCGATCAGCAGATCGGCGAATTTGCTGGTGGCGACTTCGGTAGCGCCGTCCATCTGCCGGGCGAAATCGTAGGTGACGGTCTTGTCGGCAATGACTCTGGCTAGCGCCGTTTCAATCAGCTCGGCCGCCTCGGTCCAGCCCATGTATTGCAGCATCATCACGCCCGACAGCATCAACGAGCCAGGATTGACCTTATCCTGATTGGCGTACTTGGGCGCAGTGCCGTGGGTGGCTTCAAACACAGCGACATGATCGGAGATATTGGCTCCCGGCGCGATACCGATGCCACCTACTTCGGCGGCGACCGCGTCGGATAGATAATCGCCGTTCAGATTCATGGTGGCCAGCACTGAGAATTCTTCCGGACGCAGTTGCAGCAACTGGAAGATGATGTCAGCGATGCGATCCTTGATGACCACCTTACCAGGTGGCTGTTTGCCACCGTACACGCTGTACAGATCGTTTTCGGTAATGGTGTGATCCGGGAACTCATCGCGCGCCAACTCATAACCCCAGTTGCGGAACGCACCTTCCGTGAACTTCATGATGTTGCCCTTGTGCACCAAGGTCACGCTGTCACGGTTGTGGTCAATGGCGTACTGGATAGCTTTGCGCACCAGGCGCTTGGACGCGAACGGCGAAATCGGCTTGACGCCAATGCCAGCCTCTTCAAAGAACTCAGCGCCCATCTCTTCACGCAGGAACTTGGCCAGTTTGAGATTTTCGGGCGTGCCGGATTTGTATTCGATGCCGGCGTACACGTCCTCGGTGTTCTCGCGGAAAATAATGACATCCACCTTTTCGGGATGGCGCATCGGCGAGGGCACGCCGGGGTAGTAGCGCACCGGACGCACGCAGGCGTACAGATCTAGCTCTTGGCGCAGCGCCACGTTCAGCGACCGGAAGCCACCGCCGATTGGCGTGGTCAACGGTCCTTTGATCGACACCACCAACTCTTTCATCGCCTCCAGCGTTTCTTCGGGGAAGAAATTGCCGTCGTACA
>JBATSQ010000176.1:0-44213 GCA_049293375.1 Candidatus Contendibacter sp. | reverse complement strand
ACAGCGGCATACCGACCATAACCGATTTCTGTCCCTTGGCCGACTCCTCCACCGCACCGCCGGTTTCCAGCCGAAACCCCTCCGGCAAGCTAGCGCGCACCGGCGCGAGCAGCGGTTCGATCTGCGCCGTCACTGTAGCCGGCTGTATGGTGCCATACACATTGGCGCGCACGGTGATGGTCGGCAGCCGGTCGCGCCGCCAGATCACTCCTGGCTCAAAGCGGTATTGAATCCGGCCGATTTGCGCCAGCGGCACACTTTTCCCGCTGGCCGTGGGTACCATTAAATCACTCAGCAACGCCAGTTGCGCGCGCGTCGAGGAATCGCCCCGCAACACCACATCGATGGATTGATCCCGTTCGCGATAGCTGGTGATCGGTATCCCCGTCACTAAGGTATTGAGCATCTGCGCCACATCTTGGCTGCTCACGCCCAGCAGGCGAGCTTTATCCTGATCGATCTCGATGCCAACCACCTTGGATTGTTCCTCCCAATCCAGATGCACATTGCTCAGATGGGGATTGCTACGCATGATCGCCGCGATGTCGTTGGCCTCGCGGCGCAATTGGGCAATATCCTGACCGGACACCCGAAATTGCACTGGAAATCCCACGGGCGGTCCATTCTCAACGCGGGTCACATTGGCGCGCACACTGGGAAAGTCGGTTTCGAACCAGTGGATGAGCTGTAGGCGTAGCGCCTCACGCGCCTTCACGCTCTCGGTGAGAATCACGAATTGTGCGTAATTAGCCGCTGGCAACTGTTGGTCTAAACCTAGATAGTAGCGTGGCGCGCCCCAGCCAACGTATACCACGACGTTATCAATCCCGGATTCTTTTCGCAGCAGCTCCTCTAAATGATGGATTTCCGCCTCCACCGCTTTAAGCGAAGAGCCTTCCGGCAAGCGCAAATCCACCATGAGTTCCAAGCGGATCGAAACCGGAAAAAACTGTTGTTGCACTTTGCCAAACGCCACAATAGCTAATGCGAACAAAGCGATGGTAGTCGCGATGACAACCCAGCGATGGGATACGCACCAGCCCACGACGCCGCGAAACCGGTGGTAAAACGGTGTGTGATACACCTCGTACTCACTGTGAACGCTGGATACCGACGCATCGGTGGACTGATGGCGCGCGCCGCGCCACCAGCGTGTTAACACGCTGTGCTGGCGTGGTGCGCGTGGGTCCGGCAGCATCTGATAGCCCAGCCAGGGAATGACCACCACCGCCGCCAGCCACGACAGCAGCAGCGCGATGGCGTTGACTTGAAAAATGGAAAGTGTGTACTCACCGGTGGACGAGCGCGCCGTGGCAATGGGCAAAAAGCCAGCCACGGTGACCAGCGTACCCGAGAGCATCGGCCCGGCGGTGCTGGTGTAGGCGTAGGCGGCGGCCTTGGCGCGTTCCCAGCCCTCCTCCATTTTGACCCACATCATCTCCACAGCGATGATGGCGTCGTCCACCAGCAGACCCAGCGCCAGGATCAGCGAACCGAGCGAAATCTTGTGCAAGCCGATATTGAATAACCACATCAGTAAGAAGGTGGCGGCTAGCACCAGCGGAATCGACAGCGCCACTACCATGCCAGTGCGCAAACCTAAACTGAAAAAGGTCACCGCTAGCACGATCAGCACCGCCTCGGCCAAGGACTTGACGAAATTGCCGATGGAACGCTTCACCACCGCCGGTTGGCTAGCAACCTCCCGCAACTCCACGCCAAGCGGCAATTGCTGTTGCAGGCGGGCGATCTCCGCCTGGAGATTGTGGCCCAGTTGGATGATGTCGCCCCCCAAGGTCATCACCACGCCAATAGCGATGGCGCGCTGAGCACCGTAACGCACTCGCGGCGCGGGCGGCTCGACCGTACCGCGCCGGACTTCTGCAATATCGCCGATGCGTAGCGGCCGACCACCAACCCGGATCACGGTATTGCGCACATCAGCCACGGTGTCAAAGCTGCCGCTGGGGCGCAAATAAATGCGTTCGCTGCCCGTCTCGAAAAAGCCCGCTCCGGTCACCGCATTCTGGCGCGCCAAGGCCTGAAGCACCGTGTTGAAATCCAGACCGAGAGTGGCCAACTTGGCGTTGGCGATTTCAAGGTAGATTTTCTCATCCTGCTCGCCGAACAGATCGACCTTGGCGACTTGTCCAAGCCGCAACAAGTGATCTCGAATTCGGTCGGCGTAGGTCTTTAGCTCGGCGTAGCTCAACTCGTCCGACACCAAGGCATAGATATTGCCGTACACATCGCCGAACTCGTCATTGAAGAACGGCCCCAACACGTTGGGCGGCAAGGTATGCCGGATATCGCCGATTTTCTTGCGGACCTGATAGAACACGTTGGGAATCGCCGAGGCCGGGGCGGAATCCTTGGCCACGAACAGCACCACCGCTTCGCCGGGCCGGGAATAACTCACCAGTCGATCGACTTCGGGCGCTTCCTGCAATTTTTTCTCAATGCGGTCGGTGAGCTGCTGCTCGACCTCTTGCGCGGTCGCGCCTGGCCACAGCGCACGCACCACCATGACCTTGAAGGTAAACGGTGGATCGTCGGCTTGACCGAGATGGCGGTAACCATAAATCCCCATCAGCGCCACGGCGACGATGCAATAACCGACCAGCGCCCGATGACGGATGGCCCAGTCCGACAGGTTGAAGCCGGTCACGGCTGTGTTCCAGTAGAGACTGCATCCTGAAGGATCGGCCGCACCGCTTGCCCGGCGATGAGCTTGTGCGCCCCGACCGTCACGACCAGTTCCCCAGCTTGGACGCCGCCAGCCAGCACCGCACCATCCGTGCGGTATTGGCGGATGGCAACCGGTCGGCGCTGGGCCTGGTTTTCAACCACCACCCAGACTGCTGGCCCCTCGCCTTGGTCCACCACCGCCGTCAGCGGTGCCACCAGATCGGCGGCGGCGGCGGCGGGCTGTACCAGCACCTGTGCGGTCATGCCCAACCGTACTGCTGGATCGGCAGCGAGCAACCGGATGCGGGCGGCATAGGTGCGGGTCGCAGCGTCAGCGGCTGGGGCCAGCTCGCGCAGTTCCGCTGGCAGGCGCAATTGCGGTTGCGCCCAGAGCGTCACGGTCATGCCGGTGGCTTGCCGGAGTTCGGCCACCTGCCCTTCGGGAACACTGATAACGATCTCCTGTTCGTCAGGGCGCGCCAGCTTGATAACCGGTTGGCCAGCGCTAACCACTTGGCCGACTTCCGCTAGCACGGCTGTCACCACCCCGGCTTGGTCGGCGGTCAGGGTGGTGTAATCGGCCTGGTGGCCAATCACCGTTAACTGCGCTTTGGCTTGATCGCGCCTGGCCCTGGCGGCTTGATAAATCGTGGCCTTGGCCTCATACGCCGATGGCGAAATCAGCTTGCGCTCTAGCAAGGCGGCATAACGCACCTGTTCGGACTCAGCCAACCTTAGATCGCTCTCGGTGGCCGCCAATTGCGCTTTGGCCGCTTGCGCGTTGAGTTGCAAATCAGCGGGATCAAGCCGCGCCAGAGCTTTGCCGCGCTCTACGCGCGCGCCGACATCGACCAGGCGGGCGATGATCTTGCCAGAGACCCGAAACGCCAAATCCGATTCATGCCGGGCGCGCACTTCGCCGGAGTAAATCACGGGCTGGGCGGTTGTCGGCGTCAGGCGTTGCACCAAGACCGGACGTACCGTCGGCGTGGTCAGCGTTTGCTCCGACGGCTTACAGGCGACCAGCGCCACGGCTATCACCAGCAGAATGAAAATAACGCTATGCTGCATGTATGCTGCGTGGTGGAGATTTTGTCGATACAACACGGGCGGAGTGGAACGCACAGCATGACCCCGGCAGCGCAGAATGGTAAGTAGTGTGCATGGTTGCCGAATGTCGCTAAGCAAGCAACAGTTTATCCGGCTATGGTAAAGAATTGTTGCCTAGGGCTGCTGAAACATTCGCCTCCTACCGACTCTAAAAGCCATACAGCAAGCTCTTCCCACCCTTCGCGCATCGAATCGAGCCACAAGCTAGGATCCTCATCATGCTTAATTTCAGCTTTTACAATCCCACCAAAATCCTGTTCGGCGCGGGCCAGATTGCCGCCGTCGCCAAAGAAATCCCCCAGGATCAGCGCATCTTGTTGACCTACGGCGGCGGCAGCATCAAGCAAAATGGCGTTTACGATCAAGTGATGGCCGCGCTGGCGGGGCGGACCGTGTTCGAGTTCGCGGGCATTGAACCAAATCCAACCTATGAAACGCTGATGCAAGCGGTCGCGCTGGCTCGCCGGGAACAGGTGGATTTCCTGCTAGCGGTCGGCGGCGGCTCGGTGATCGACGGCACCAAATTTATCGCTGCTGCCGTACCCTTTGCGGGCGAACCGTGGGACATTCTGGTCAAGCGCGGCCGCATTGAGCGCGCCTTGCCGCTGGGTACAGTGCTGACTCTACCCGCCACCGGTTCGGAGATGAACAGCGGCGCGGTAGTCACCCGCCGCGCCACCGATGACAAGCTGGCCTTCATGCATCCATTGGTGTATCCGTGCTTTTCGGTGCTCGACCCCGCCACCACGTTTACTTTGCCGCCCCGGCAAATCGGTAACGGCGTGGTCGATGCGTACACTCATATCATGGAGCAGTATCTGACTTATCCGGTCAACGCGCCGATTCAGGATCGTTTCGCTGAGGGCTTGTTGCTGACCTTGATTGAGGAAGGCCCCAAAGCGCTGGCCACACCGGATGCTTACGCAGTGCGCGCTAACATTATGTGGTGCACCACACTGGCTTTGAACGGCTTAATCGGCGCGGGCGTACCCGGCGATTGGGCCACCCATATGATCGGCCACGAAATCACTGCCCTGTATGGGCTGGATCATGCCCAAACCCTGGCGATTGTGCTGCCCAGTGTGATGGCGGCGAAACGGGACCAGAAGCGAGCCAAACTGTTGCAGTATGCGGCGCGCGTCTGGGCGGTGCACGACGGCGGTGAGGACGAACGAATTGACGTGGCCATTGCCAAAACCCGCGCGTTTTTCGAGCGGATGGGCGTACGCACTTATCTGAGCGACTACGGCATCGGTGGCGATGCGGTGCCGGCTTTGGTGGCGCAATTGGAGCGGCACCAGTTGACCCGACTCGGCGAACACGGCGATATTGATCTGCTCGCCAGCCGCACTATCCTAGAACGGAGCGTAGCAGCCTGAACGACCAGTGGAAACCACGCAACCGCATGGAGATGTTGGAACAAGCAACCCCAGCCGTGCGGTTGCTCTCCGCTCCCTCAGCGCCGCAACCGACTGTGCGACCGATCAAGGCCCGTGACCTGACCGAGACAACCCCATGAGCGGAGCCGACGGCCAACCCAGTTGGATTCTCCATATCCGCAAGGACAACCTCAAATTTTCGGCAGCGCACATGACCGTGTTCCCAGATGGACGCAAGGAACGCCTGCACGGTCATAACTATCAGATTCACTTGGATGTGGAGCTAGCCGAGCCGCCCGCCTTAGCGCGGATGCTGAGCTACGAGCTGTTCAAGCAGGCGCTGCGCGTGGTCTGCGCGGAGTGGGATGAGAGGGTATTGATCGCGGCGGATAGCCCTTGGCTGGAATGGCTACCCGGCGCAGCGGACGAATGCGCGTTTCGGCTGTGCGGCAAACGCTATGTGCTACCCGCCGACGAGGTGGCGGTCCTGGCCACCGACAACATCACGGCTGAAAACCTGGCCCGGCTGCTGTTTGAACGCTTCTGGGCACAACTGGCCTGCGCCCATCCTCAACCCTGGCGGGAGCGCCTTTGCGCGGCCAAACTGCGCATTGATGAATCACGCGGACAAGGCGCGACCTATGCAGTTCGCTTCCCGCGCCGGAAGCCCGAAGCCGGATCAGCGACATAAAAAAACCGCCAGCAAGTCCGGCTGGCGGTTAAGTACAGGATATTGAGCTAAAACACGCTTTGCTGTGGAAACCAGCTCAAGCTGGTGCATAGTTAACGCCAATTCACTCGGCAGGTAAATCGGGAAGATTTACATTCAAATCAGGGTTTTTACCTAATTGAGCTCCCTTACCTCTCATCGCTAAGCCGCACGAAAGCCAGTCCGGCGCAGGTGGGACAGGGCGGGATCAGGGCTGGGACGTGAAAAATCAGCGCCTCACCGCACGCAGCGCATTGTAAAGCGCCCGGCCCGGTGACTTCACCACTGTGATATTCCAGCAACTCGCCGCGCGCGCCCGCCACTGTGAACGCCAATAGTTCCAGGCGCGATTGATCCACGCCGCGCTGGAAAAAATCCAACAGTCGATCTTCCAACAGGCCCGCGTCAAAACGCAACCAGTCCCGCAAGTTGCGTCCCGTGGTCGTCAGGTAGTGGCCCGCATCCTCCCAATCGCGCTTCAGATAGCCACCGATCAGCCGCGCCTCTTCACGGCTCAGCTCGCCTAGTTCCACCGCTTTTTCCGCAGCGTGCTCAATGCTGGCCCGCAACTGGGGCAGCGCTTCCTGCTCGGCCTGTTCCAACGCTTCCAGCCGCAGTTTCACTCGTTCCATCATTCGGTGATAAGCCAAAACCAACGGATGACCTTGGGGCGGCTCAGACGATGTGTTCATCACGTATGGACTCCTCTCTCCCGGATCGCGCCCCTGCGCAACCGGCGTGGTTGCGCCATTCTAAACTGCTCAAGCGCGGTGCGCGTCCTCCACTTCATCCCAGCCAAGCGCAGGCGCTGCCCATCCCGCCCTCCACGCCTGGTAGAGATAACTGTTAGGGACATAAGGGTTGCGATCCTGGCCCTGGCTCGCCGCCTCAATCCCCTGTCGGAAGGCCTGACGCAACAGCGGCGCCAGTTTTTTGGAAGTTTTCATATCGCCATACATCGTTCATGGTCACAAAATTCAGGTTCGTAGCCCAACACCCACATGGATTTGGAGCCTCTCCGCACAAAGAGTTTCTCATTTGAAACTATTTTTATTCGAAATACAACTTTGTTGCTTAATAACCATGGTCTTGCAGCCGATACAGGCTAGCGTACAGACCATTGCGCGCCAACAAGGCGCTATGCGTACCGATTTCGACGATAGCGCCACGCTCCAGCACCACAATGCGATCCGCGCTTTCGATGGTGGACAGGCGATGGGCAATGACAAAGGCGGTGCGGCCCTGGCGCAGGGTATCCAGCGCCTGCTGTACCTGCCGTTCCGCCTGGGTGTCCAGCGCTGAGGTTGCCTCGTCCAGAATCAGAATCGGCGCATTCTTAAGCAACGCGCGGGCGATGGCCAAGCGTTGGCGCTGGCCACCTGATAACCGCGCGCCATTCTCGCCGATCAAGGTCTGCATACCCTGCGGCAGCTCGTGAATGAACTCCAGCGCGTGGGCGTGCGCAGCAGCGGCCAGCAATTCAGCCTCGCTGGCCTGAAAACCCGCGCCGTAGGCGATATTGGCGGCCACAGTGTCGTTGAAAAGCACAATGTCTTGACTGACATACGACAGGTTGGCGCGCAGGTCGGTCAGCCGCACCTCGCGGATCGGTACGTCATCCAGCAAAATATCCCCGGATTCCAGCTCATAAAAACGCGGCAGCAGCGCCAACAGCGTGGTCTTGCCGCTGCCCGAAGGGCCAACCAGCGCGATAGTCTCGCCGGGCTGCACCTCCAGATCAAAGCCCCGGATGACTTCTGGGCCATCGTCCCGATAGCGATAAGCCACCTGCCGAAAATGAACCCGGCCCTGGGCGCGACCGAGCGCGCGGGTACCCCGATCCGGTTCCGGCGGCTGGTCCAGCACCGCAAAAATGGTCTCCGCCGCCGCCAGCCCGCGCTGCAACTGTTCGTTGACCTTGGTCAAGCGCTTGATCGGTGCCAGCAGCATGGCCATGGCCCCAAACAGCGATACAAAACCGCCTACGGTGATTTGGTCGGCGGCTGATTGCAGCGCAGCGAAATAGATCATCGCACCCAGCGCGGCGATCGCCAGCAACTGCACCAGCGGCCCGCTGGCGTCCGACATGGCCGCCAGTTTGAGGTTGAACTGGCGCACCCGGTTGTTGATGCGATGGAAGCGTCGCCGTTCGTAATCCTGGCCGCCAAAAATCTTGATGACCTTATGGCCCTGCAACACTTCATCAATGATATGGGTCAACTCACCCATCAATTCCTGTAATTCCCGGCTCAAGCCGCGCAAACGCCGACTGACCAGACGCAGAATCAGGGCGACGCCGGGCGCGACCAGAAACGCCAGCAAGGAGAGCTTCCAGTTAAGATACAGCATCCAGCCCAACAGGCCGACCACCGCCAAGCCATCCTTGACCAGGGTGACCAGCGCCTGGGTGGTCGCAATCATCACCTGGTTGACATCGTAGGTCAGGCGGGACAGCAGGCTACCTGTGGAATGATGGTCAAAATAACGGGTCGGCAGGGTCAGCAGCCGTCCAAACAGGGCATCGCGTAAATCCATCACCACCCGCTGGGCGATCCATTCCATGGACACCGCGCCAATAAAGCCAGCTAGACCGCGCACGATGAAGACCGCTACCAATAACAGCGGCATCATGCGGATGGCCTGAGGATCCTTGGCGACGAAACTACCATCCAGGAGCGGTTTAATCAGGGCCGGAATCAGCGGCTCAGTGATGGCGGCGGCCGTAGTGCCCAGCAGCGACAGCGCGAACATACCGCGATAAGGTCGCACATAACCCAGCAACCGCAGATATAAACCCTGACTGTTCATCGGTCACAGCGCGCAAGGAAGAACGGGGAGAAGGCCCCGGCGGCTACGTTCCGGGCCTTGGGCCTTTAGGCCCCATGCTATCATGCCGCCATCTGGAAACCTGGCTGTTCTGGTCGATGTTCCAAGCCGCGCCTGTGATCTGACGCAACAGCGACGAGCTTAGGCCGCTCTCATGCACGATGCTCCCCCACAACGGGGAGACTTTAAACCACAGTTCATTTCCGATGAAACCATCCTTACCCTGCTTTGAAACGGCTCGCGTGCTGATTGCGGGCGACGTGATGTTGGATCGTTATTGGCTTGGCTCCTGTGGCCGCATCTCACCGGAAGCGCCGGTGCCAGTGGTCAAGGTGGAAGGCGTTGAGGAACGTCCTGGCGGCGCGGCTAACGTCGCGGCTAATATCGCCGCGCTCGGCGCGCAGGTGCGGGTCCTTGGCGTCACCGGCGACGATGAGGCCGCTACGGTGCTGGAGACCAAACTGGGTCGGCTGGGCGTGGCTTGTGAGCTGATCCGCCAACCGGGTCAAGCCACCATCACCAAGTTGCGGGTGCTCAGCCGCAATCAGCAATTATTGCGGCTGGATTTTGAGGATGGCTTTCCTGGCTTTGCGCCGACCGCTTTGCAAGAACGCTTCCGCGCCGCGCTGCCCGCCAGCGATGTGGTGGTGCTATCTGATTACCAGAAAGGCGCGCTGCGCGCCATTGAAGAGTTGATCGCCACCGCCCGCGCCGCTGCTAAACCGGTGTTGGTGGATCCTAAGGGCCAGGATTTCCGCCGTTATCGGGGTGCGACCGTGCTGACGCCCAATCTGGCCGAATTTGAGGCAGTTGCGGGCGCTTGCCCCGATCCCGACGTTCTCGCTGAGCGGGGCGAGCGCTTGCGCCAGGAATTGGCGCTGAACGCTCTGCTCATCACGCGCGGCGAACAGGGCATGACTCTGCTGCGCACTGGGGCCGCACCGCTGCATCTGGCGGCGCGCGCCCGTGAGGTCTATGACGTAACCGGAGCAGGCGATACGGTGATCGCCACGCTGGCCGTCGGCCTGGCGGCGGGCCTGGATTGCGCCGCCGCTACAGTGCTGGCCAACCTGGCGGCGGGCCTGGTAGTCGGCAAGCTGGGCGCGGCCAGCGTCACCGTTTCCGAACTACAGCGGGCGCTGTATGCACACGACGAACCGCCGCGCGGCGCACTGGACGAGGCGCAATTGCTGCACGTAGTGGCTGACGCTAAAGCGCATGGCGAAACCATCGTCATGACCAACGGCTGTTTCGATATTCTGCACGCCGGCCACGTCAGCTATCTGGAGCAGGCCAAGCGCTTGGGTAACCGACTGATTGTAGCGGTTAACACCGACGCCACGGTACGGCGGCTCAAGGGGGTAGATCGACCGGTCAATCCTTTGGAACAAAGGATGCGGGTGCTGGCCGGATTAGCGGCGGTGGATTGGGTGGTCCCCTTTGCCGAGGATACCCCGGAACGGCTGATCTGCGCGGTCAAGCCGGATTATCTGGTCAAGGGCGGCGACAATGACCCGGCCCGGATTCCCGGCAACCAGTGCGTTTGGGATGCAGGCGGCCAGGTCGTGGTCATGGACTATATCGAAGGCTGCTCTACCACCAGCACCATTGCCCGCATTTTGCGGCGACCATGAGCATACGGACCACGCCGCTCCCAGTGGATGCCGCGCTTATCGGTGGCGGTATCGCCGGGCTGTGGCTGTTGGCCCGCTTGCGGCAGCAAGGCTATAGCGCGCTATTGATCGAAAATCGGCAACTGGGGGCGGGCCAAACCCTCTGTGCCCAAGGCATCATTCACGGTGGGGCGAAATATCATCTCGGCGTTCAGGCAAGCGCCTTAGCCACCGCCATCGCGGCTATGCCGACCCGCTGGCGACAGTGCCTGCGCGGCGCGGGCGATGTTGATCTACGCGCCGCCCGTCTCCTGAGCGATCATCAATATCTGTGGGCACCGCGTGCGCCAGGTGCGCGACTGACCGCTTTCTTCGCCAGCCGCCTGATGCGGGCGCGGATGGCCAAAATCGCGCCGCCCGACTATCCGCCTGCGCTGCGCTTCCCCCAGTTTCAGGGCGTGGTTTATCGGCTGGAGGAACCGGTGGTAGATGTGGCCTCGGTGCTGGCGGCGCTGGCCGCACCGCATGAGCAGGCGATGATGCGGCATGAGGGCGCACTGCTACCGGACTCCGCGGGCGAGCTTACTTTGAGCTATGCCGGCCAATCGTCTTTGACGCTCCGACCCCGTTGCCTCATTTTCACCGCAGGCGCGGGCAACGCGGCATTGCCGTGGGTTAGCTCGCAATCTCGGCCTCTACACATGGTGCTGGCGCGCGGTCCGGCGCTGCCCGGTCCGCTTTACGCCCACTGCTTGGGAACCAGCGATACGCCGCGCCTGACCATCACCAGCCATAGCGATGCTCAGGATCGGTTGATTTGGTATCTGGGCGGTGGCTTGGCTGAGGAAGGCGTTACCCGGGATCACGCGACCCAAATCGCCGCCGCCCGACGGGAATTGGCCGCGTTGCTGCCGTGGGTGGATTGGGCGCGGGTGGAACTGGCCAGCTTCACTGTCGCCCGCGCCGAACCGCGCCAGGCGCAAGGTCGCCGACCGGACAGCCTGGAGGTGCAAATGCACGGCCGCAGTCTGGCGGCCTGGCCGACCAAGCTCGCGCTAGCGCCGATGCTGGCCGATCATCTCGAAAAGCGTCTGGCCGAACTGGGAATCACCCCACAGCCGCTGGCTGACAGTGCGCTGGCCGACTGGCCGCGTCCACCCATTGCCGTGCCGCCGTGGGATTGGGAGAATTTAGCATGGAGTTGAGAGCTTTGGGCGCGACTGGCTTACAGGTCAGCCCAGTAGGACTGGGTACGGTGAAATTCGGGCGCAATCAGAGCGTGAACTATCCGCACTCCTTCACCCTTCCCTCCGATCAAGACGCCTTAGCCTTGCTCAATCTGGCCTGGGAACTGGGCGTCAATCTACTGGATACCGCGCCCGCTTACGGCGTGAGCGAGGAGCGACTAGGTCGGCTGCTGCGGCAATGCCAACGCGAATGGGTGATCGTCACCAAGGTGGGCGAGGAATTCGACAATGGCGTATCGCGTTTCGATTTTTCCGCCGCTGCTACCCGCGCTAGCGTCGAGCGCAGCTTGCGCCGCTTGGGGGTGGAAACGCTAGATGCAGTGCTCATTCATTCCAACGGCGATGATTTGCCCATTTTAGAACAGGCAGCGGTGCTGCCAACCTTGCGGGACTTGCAGCGGGCGGGATGGGTGCGCACTGTCGGCATGTCCACCAAAACCGTGGCCGGCGGCCGACGCGCGGTGGAATGCTGCGATATAGTGATGGTGACTTATAACCTGGCCCACCAGGAGGAACTGCCGGTGATTCGCGCCGCCCAGGCTGCTGGTAAAGGGGTCTTGATTAAGAAAGGTTTATCGAGTGGCCATCTCGATCCAAGCGTCGCCGACCCAGTCTGGGCGGCGCTGCGCTTGATTTACGCCGAGCCGGGGGTGAGTAGCTTAGTGGTCGGCACGCTGAATCGCGATCATCTGCGGGCCAATGTGGCGGCGGCGGAAAGGATGCCGTTACGTTAATTTCTGGCAAACAGATACTGGCTGAGAATACCCTAGCATCAGGCACAATCAGGCTGCTAGGGAATAGAACTAGTTGATGGCTGACAGACCGTGAGGATTGCGCATCTGATCCTTCTTGATCCTGTACAGCAATTCGATGACTTGGAGGGTGATGCGGGCGGAAGCAAAGGTTTGAAAGCTGAGAAGAGCCGGTAGCCTTTGCAGTCGATCATGCGTGGAGCCCTGATGGTCAACATCCACCTCCAAGATTACCAGAACTCCGTCGCCTCCGCTAACACACAACGGAACCGCCTTAAGACCGGTCGTCTGGAGGTATTCCAGGACAAGTGAGAAATGTCCGGGCAACCTTATGCTCAAGCTCCTGACACAATGCTGTCAGGAGTACCAGTTGATAGTGACGGCTCTACCCACAATCGAAGATTCAAGGAGAAATATCATGAGCAACCCTGTTGGCTGGTTTGAGATTTATGTGCAGGACATGATGCGGGCCACCGGCTTTTATGAGGCCATGCTCCAAAAAAAGCTGGATAAGCTGCTAAACCCTGATGCAGAGCAATTCCCTGGTTTAGAAATGCGGACCTTCCCTATGTCTCATGAAGGGTATGGCGCGTCCGGTGCACTGGTAAAAATGGCGGGCATGCCTTCCGCAGGTAACAGTACGCTAGTTTATTTCAGTTGCGAAGACTGCGCCGTAGAAGCTGCCCGTGCGGCTAAAAACGGTGGCCACATTTTTAAGGAGAAAATATCCATCGGCGAACATGGCTTCATTGCCCTCGTGTACGATACTGAGGGTAACATGATCGGCCTACACTCCATGGCCTAAGGGAAACCCCATGCGCCGTGCCGACCGTTTGTTCCAGCCCGTACAGATACTGCGGAATAAACGTTTGGTCACGGCGCGCATACTCGCGCAACGGCTGGAAGTATCCGAACGCACTATTTACCGTGATATCCAAGACTTGAGCCTCTCCGGTTTACCGGTGGAAGGCGAAGCCGGCGTCGGCTACCACTTGCGCTATTCACTCGACATCCCGCCGCTGATGTTCACCACTGCCGAAATCGAAGCCCTGGTGGTCGGAGCGCGGATGCTCAAAGCATGGGGCGGAGCTGAACTGGGGAGCAGTGCGCAATCCGTGCTCGACAAGATACACGCCGTCATCCCGACCGAATTGCACCGCCATTTGCAGGAAAGCCGCCTGTTTGCCATGCGCTTTGGCGTGCGTGAAGATATTGAAACGACGTTAGATCTTTGCCGACATGCTATTGCCAAACGTCGCATGCTGCGCATGAAATACCAGCGTGCTGACCAAGAATACAGCGAGCGCGATGTCAAACCACTGGGACTGTTTTTCTGGGGCAGGGTATGGACATTAACCGCCTGGTGCGGACTGCGCAACAGTTTCCGCACCTTTCGTCTTGACCGCATCCTAAAATTGGAAACACTGAGCCAAACTTTTGAAGAACTACCCGGGCAACGGCTGGCGGATTTTGTTGCGATGATGCAGGCACAATGTGATCAATAATCAATTTAGGAGTTACACAAATAAAAAAATATTGATATATAACAAATAATTATTATATGGCGTATGGGTGTATTTCAATAAAAATTGAAATCATAGAACTTCAACTGCGTGACTCCTAAATTGTGGAAACGTGCGAAGAAGGTATCGTGATTTTGGTCGAGGTGCAGTTGATCGTGGATGTTTTTTGGCGAGCCAAGACGTTTTCATGCCGATACTCGATTGTGAGTACTTCCACAGCTTGCTTAAGCGTGGGTTTGGAAAACCCTTTTCGGCGAGAGAGCGGAATTTCCCGAATGTCGAGCAATAAGGTGATTCCGGTTTGGTATAGAGTGCTGAGAAAGTCTTCCAGAGCCGCTCCCTCATACCTGATATTTATAGAGCGCCTTCATCAAGAATTTCCAAAATCGGTATGCAGCGCTACCTTCAGCCGCTCCACGCCCTCAGCTAATTTGGGAATGGCATTGGTGTAGGCAAAGCGGACATGCCGTTCAGGCTGATGATGGCCGAAATCCACGCCCGGCGTAATGACGACGCCGGTTTCTTCCAGCAAGCGCAGCGCAAAGCCATAGCTGTTGTCGGTAAAGCGGCTGCAATCCGCGTACAGATAAAACGCCCCGTCGGGCGTGACTGGAATTTGGAATCCCAAAGTCCGCAAAGCCGGCAGCAGAAAATCACGCCGCGCGTGGAATTTCTGGCGACGCTGTTCAAAAATCGCCTGTGCTTCTGGGGTAAAGGCCGCCAGAGCTGCATACTGGGCCGGGGTGGATGCGGCCAGAAACAGGTTTTGGGCCAGTTTCTCAGCATCATCGATGCCGTCTTCCGGCGCAACCAACCACCCTAAGCGCCAGCCGGTCATGCCGTAGTATTTGGAAAAGCTGTTGACCACCCAAACCTGTTCGGAATAAGCCAACGCCGTTTGCAACGGCGCACCGTAAGTCAGGCCGTGATAAATCTCATCGACGATGACGCGCCCACCCCGGGCCTCAACCACCGCAATGATCGCCGCCAGTTCATCCGGTGCGATCATCGTACCCGTGGGATTAGCGGGCGAGGCCACCAACACCGCCGCAGTATGTTCGTCCCAATGGCGCTGGATCAACGCGGCGGTCAGTTGATAGCCGGTTTCCGGCCCAACCGGAATGCCCACCGCCTCGCCTTCCACCAAGCGCACAAAGTGCCGGTTGCAGGGATAACCCGGATCGGCCAGCAACACCCGTTCGCCGGGATTAACCAGAATCGCCGTCGCCAACTGCAAGGCCCCGGACGCGCCGGGCGTGAGCAGAATCCTCCGGGCTGGAACCGCAACACCGTAACGTAGGCGGTAATGATCGCCGATCGCTTGGCGCAATTCTGGCAAACCAGCGGCGGCCGTGTAGCGGGTGCGACCCTCAGCCAACGCCCGCTGGCCAGCGGCAATGATCGGCGCGGCGGTCGGAAAATCCGGTTCGCCGATTTCCATGTGAATGATGGCGTGTCCCGCCGCTTCCAGGGCCTTGGCGCGGGCCAACAACGCCATAACGTGAAACGGCGCGATCTCCGCCATGCGGCGACTGGAACTTGTCATAGTCGGTCGACTTCAGCGTCCAAATGCCCGCCCCTGGTCTTCCTCTTCATCATGAATCGCCAGATCCGCCAAATTGGCCGCTTGCTGAACGCTGCTGGTAGCTTCAGCGCTTTCAGCCAGCCGGATCTTCAGGCCGACGTTATTCTTGGAATCAGCGTTCTTGATCGCTTCGTCCTTAGAAATCTTGCCTTCCTTGTAGAGCGCGAATAAGGCTTGATCGAAGGTCTGAGTGCCCGATTCCGTGGACTGCTCCATGGCGTCCTTGACGTAATCGATTTTGCCTTTTTGAATTAAATCAGCAATGTAGGGCGTATTCAGCAATACCTCTACCGCCGGCACCAAGCCGCCATCCAGGGAACGGATTAGTCGCTGCGAAACAATACCCCGGAGATTGAGGGCCAAATCCATCAGCAACTGCGGCCGTGCGTCTTCTGGGAAAAAGTTCACAATACGCTCTAGCGCACCGTTGGCATTGTTGGCATGGAGCGTCGAGAGCACCAGATGGCCGGTCTCGGCAAAGGTCAGCACGTATTTCATCACCTCGCGCGCGCGCACCTCGCCCACCAAAATAACGTCCGGAGCTTCACGCATGGCGCTGCGCAGGGCGTTTTCGTAGTCTTTAGTATCGATGCCGATTTCGCGCTGGCCCACTACGGATTTCTTGTGTTGATGGGTAAACTCGATGGGGTCTTCGATCGTAAGAATATGACCCGGAGCGGTGGAGTTGCGATGGTCGATCATCGCGGCCAGCGTGGTGGATTTGCCAGAACCCGTGGCACCGACCAGCAAAATCAAGCCGCGTTTTTCCATGACCAGTTGCCGGAGCAAGCTCGGCAAGCCCAGATCCTCTACCTGCGGGATGTCGCCTCTGATAAAGCGAATCACCATCGACACTTCGCCGCGCTGTCTAAACACGTTAGCGCGAAACCGACCGACACCGTGCAGCGGGATAGCGAAATTGAGTTCCCACTCATGCTCGAACTCCTTGATCTGGTCATCTTTCATCACCGAGTAGGCGATCTCACGCACCTGACCAGGGATCAAAACCTTATTGCCGATGGGGCGCACCACACCGCCAATCTTGATGTTCACCGGCGCGCCCACATAGAAAAAAAGATCGGAAGCGCTTTTATCGACCATCAGTTTGAGGTAAGGAGTGATATCCATGCAAAAACCTCTGTTAGGCTTTATTGAAACAGAAAAAGCGAATTCTGGGTTTGATTACTAATACCGTAGTCTAATCGCTTTGTGGATGCGACAAAACGGCTCTGGGGCTCGCCTCAGGGCAATCGCGCTATATGGGGGGGTTGACAATAGGCTGACCGCCAGGGTAACGGAGCGAGGTTAATCTTGTAGAGAGAATTGATGCGGCCCCAATTGCTCGGTCGTGGACGCGGGAGGTGCCTACATCCTAACTCTCAAGGACAACCATCCGACCTTGTGCGAAGACACCCGACTGTAGCTCGATGCCGAAGTCGCCTGCGGTCGGCTGCCCGTTCTGGAAACGGTGGAGAAGGCCGCAGTCGGAGCGAAATCCGTCGCTACGCTCTCGGCGACCGGATCGACTGGCTGGAGGCGAAACCGGACTGGACCGGACTCCAGGCGGTTGGGCGGGTCGAGTCCACCCGCAGCATCGACGACCAAACCAGCACAGAATGCCATTATTTCCTGTGCTCGTTCCCGGATCGCGACCGGTTTGCAACCACCGTCCGCAGCCATTGGGGAATCGAAAACCCACAGCATTGGATCCTGGACGTGCACTTTGGCGGGGATGCCTGCCGAACCCGGAAAGACCATTCTGCCCAAAACCTGGCCCTGATGCGTCGCAGGACCCTCAACCTGCTGAGCCACAATGGCCTGCCCCGCAATAGCCTCCATCGCCGCAAACACCGCGCCGCTCTTAATGATGATTCCCGGTCGCGCTTCCTCTTCGGCACCCCACCAGATCAGGTTTGACCGCACCGACCGCGTAATCCGGGAGTGGGTAATCGGCCAGTTTCAGCCGACTGGAAGCTTTTCGGAGTGCATGGATGTCGAAACGCCGCCCTGAAGCAGATCGCCGTATGGGCCTGTGAGGATTTAAGCGGCTTCGTTGATCCACCTCAGCCAGCACTTTTTCCGCCCAATCCGGGTCTTCCGGCGCGATCATCAGCACCGCAAAGCGATGATCCGCACCTTCCATCGCCACCCCCAGGGAATCATCCACATGCAGGTCAATCCCGAAGGCCGGTGGAAATTTGGATGGCCCGCGCCAGCCCATCAGATGCTCGTGGCGAGCCTGATTGACCACGCCTTCGATGGGAATGCCCAGGCTGGCGAACCACGCCTTTAGATAACGTGGACAACGGCAGGACGAGGTATAAAGCCAAATTGTGCATTGTCGCTGGATCAGTGCGGCCATCAGCGCACGGGTGCCGCGCCGCAACGGTTCAGGATAGCGCCAGCGTCGCCACCAACCGAGATGTTGTTCACTGGGAATTGCCGGATTACAAATCAGAGTGTCATCAATATCGAAAGAGATACGCACACAATCGCCGTTTTGTTAGTGATTTGACAGGGAATGGCTATTCTCTCACAGCCCAGGGGCCGCCCGTACTGTGGAGGACAGCAGATAACGCTCGTCGGCCTGGCCCTCCAGAAATTTGGCGAAGCGTTTTTTGATGCCCGGCAGCCGAAATAAGCCCATCGGCCCCAGTTTGCTGGTGTTGCGAATCACCGTCGAAGGCTCGAAGTAGGCCACGGCATTATCTACCGTCAGCACGAACGGCGGTTTGCCGGCGCGCAGCAGAATGTAACTGGCCAGCAGCGTGCCGGTGCGGTGGTTGCCTTCGATGAAAAGTTGGGGTTTGCTCATGGAACGCACATACACGCCAGCGGCCAGCTTCCAGACCGATTCGTGCAGATGGCGAGCACGCCATTCCACCAAATCCTCGATGCCGCCTTCCGGTTCTTCGTAAAAGCGGGTTTTAGTGGCCTCGATGTGTCGGGAAAATTCGGCCCGGCTGCTTTGATCCGGCCCACACAGCACGATATTGTTCAGTTCAAGCAGATATTTATGCTTGCCCATCGCAAAAACGTCGATGTCCCACTCAACGAGGACATCGACGTAGCCATAACCCGCCAGCAGGTTCTCGATCACCGCATCGCTCATCGGGTCGCGCTGCCCGCTCAGCCGTCGGTTGATGGCCGGAAACTCGCGTTGCACCCGGCGCAGCGCGGCTTCGATAGCGGGCAGATTCAACAGCCCCATCGTTATTGCACGCGCTCCACTGCGGCGCGGGCCAGCGTCGCTACGCCATCGGGCAGTGGGATATAGCCCTCGGCGGCGCTGTGCTGCTGGCCATCCGCCAGCGCCCAGTTCACGAAGCCTTTGAGTGCATCGCGCTTGCCCGCATCGGCGTACTGACCACGCAGCAACAACCAGCTAAAGGTCACGATGGGATAGGCGTCCTTACCGTCGGGATCAGGCAGGAATACCCGCAGGTTCGGCGGAATCTGCCCGACGTTGGCCGCCAGCGCCGCCTGGGCACTGGCGAAATCCGGCGCGATAAATACACCGGCCTTGTTTTGCAGATGAATCATCGGCAGGCCCAGCCGTTTGGCAAAGCCGTATTCGACATAGCCCAGTGAACCCCAACTGTGCTTGATGCGGCCAGCGACGCCTTCGTTGCCGCGTGCGGTCGCGGAAACGCCGGGCCAGTTGACTGTTTTGCCGATGCCGGGGCCGTTGCGCCAGTCCATGCTGATGGCGGCCAGATGCTGGGTCATGGCGTAGGTGGTGCCGCTGCTGTCCTGGCGGGCAATCAGCGCGATGGTCTGCCGCGGTAACTTGATCTCCGGGTTCAGCGCCTGAATACGCGGGTCGTTCCAATGGCGGATTTTGCCGAGAAACATATCGGCGTAGACCTCCCGGCTCAGTTTCAGCGTTCCTGCCACATCCGGCAGGTTATAAGCCAACACGATGGCTCCCGCCGTGGCGGGAACCAGAACCGCGCCCGCTTTGGCCTTGGCGATTTGCTCATCGCTCATGGCGGAATCGCTGGCCCCGAAATCGACCGCGTTATCCAGAAAGCGCTTGACGCCTTCGCCGCTGCCGACCGCCTCATAGTCGATGGCGACTTCAGGATGCGCCTTGCGGTAAACCTCAATCCATTTCTGGTACAGCGGCGCGGGAAAGGTCGCCCCAGCCCCGTGCAGCGTGACCGGCGCGGCGGGCGTCTGGGCGAGGGCGACGGACATCAGGCTGACCCCGCCGATGAGGGCGGCCAATAAAGTACGCAGATACATGGCGCCTCCGTCCCGTTTCAAC
This sequence comes from Candidatus Contendibacter sp., assembly GCA_049293375.1. Classification (GTDB taxonomy): domain Bacteria; phylum Pseudomonadota; class Gammaproteobacteria; order Competibacterales; family Competibacteraceae; genus Contendibacter. Next base: position 24,511 of record JBATSQ010000176.1, on the reverse strand, counting down.
TGAATTCGCCCCGGACGTATTCCCGCGTCAGTTGTTGGGCGGGTTGCTCAAAAATCTGCTTGGTCGGCCCCATTTCCACCAGATAGCCGGTGCGGCTGCCTTGCGAAATGTCCACGCCGAAAAAGGCGGTGGTATCGGCTACCCGCATCGCCTGTTGCATGTTGTGGGTGACCAGCGCGATGGTGTACTTCTCTTTGAGTTCGACCATCAATTCCTCGACTCGCCGGGTGGCGATGGGATCGAGCGCCGAGCAGGGTTCGTCCATCAGCAGCACGTCCGGCTCGGTGGCAATGGCGCGGGCGATGCACAAGCGCTGCTGTTGGCCGCCGGACAGCGACAGGCCGCTGTTCTTCAGCTTGTCCTTGACCTCGTTCCAGATGGCCGCGCCGTTGAGCGCCTTTTCCACCCGCTCATCCATGTTGCCTTTGAAGCCGTTGAGCCGCAGCCCGAACGCCACGTTGTCGTAGATGCTCATGGCGAAGGGGTTGGGCTGCTGAAACACCATGCCGATGTAGCGCCGCACGATCACCGGATCGACCTTGCCGTCGTAAATATCCTGGCCGTGGTAGGTGACTTTGCCCTCGAAGCGGAACACCGGAATCAGATCATTCATCCGGTTGAGGCTGCGCAGCACCGTACTTTTGCCGCAGCCGGACGGGCCGATGAAGCCGGTAATCTTGTTCTTTTCCAGCGGCAAGGTGCTGTCACGCACCGCCAGAAAATCACCGTAAAAGACTTTCTGGAGCTGGCAATCCATCACCACGCCATTGTGTGCGGGTGCGGAGGATGAACCCGCCGCTGTCGTTTCTGAATTTACAGGCATGTTGGAACCTCGAAGCACTCAGTATTTTTGCCGCCCGATCAGCCGGGCAAGGATGTTGAACACCAGCACGATCAGCACCAGCACCAGGGACGCGGCCCAGGCCAGTTGAATCTGGTTGTCGTAGGGCATCCCGGAGAAGTTGAAAATCAGAATCGCCAGCGATGCGGTCGGCTCGGTCAGGCTGCTCAGGTAGTAATCACTGAACAGCGCGGTAAACAGCAGCGGCGCGGAATTGCCCGCCGCCCCGGCAATCGCCAGCATCACGCCGGTCAAAATGCCCGACGCACCGGTGGGCAACACCACTTGCAAAATCACCTGGGTGCGGGTGCAACCCATGCCGTAGGCGGCGTCTTTCATCTTCTTCGGCACCATCGCCATCGCCTGTTCCGCCGCCAGAATCACGGTTGGCAGCATCAACACCGCCAGCGCCACGCCACCGGCCAGCGCCGAATAGCTTTTCATGGTGACGACCATCACCGCGTAGACGAACACGCCCGCCAGAATCGACGGAAAGCCAGTCAGCACTTTGGCGAGAAAACGCACGGTGTCGGCCAGGCGGCTATCGGGTTCGAGAATCGCCAGATAGACGGCGGCCAGAATGCCCAGCGGTACGCTAATCAGCGTGGCGAGGCCGACCATCACCACCGTACCGACGATGGCGTTGCCGAAGCCGCCGCCGAGATCGAAGGCGGAGGGCGGCAGGGCGGTCAGCGTCTCCCAGCTCAGGCGGGAGCCGCCTTCCACGAACAGCATGTAAATCACCGAAAACAAGGGCACCGCCGCAATCAAGGCGGCCAGCCAGGTCAGGCCGGTCAGGATGCCGCTTTTCAGCGCCCGCCCTTCCAGCGGTGAACGTTGGAGGCTGAGCCGGGCAACAGGCGGACGTTCCTGCTGGCGAAGTGCCGATTCCAAGGCAAGATCAGGGGTGCTCATCGTTCGGCCTCAAATTTGCGGGTGGCGAATTTCATCACCGCCAAACCCACTGCGTTGACGATCAGGGTAATCGCCAGCAGCGCCAGCGCGGCGTACATCAACGCCTGAATTTCGACCGGCCCGGCTTCGGGGAAGCTGGAGGCCAGCAGCGCCGCCAGCGTGTTGGCGGGTGCGAACAGCGACAGGCTGATCTGGTTGGAATTGCCGATCAGCATCGCCAGCGCCATCGTTTCGCCCAGCGCCCGACCGAAGCCCAGCACCAGCGCGGCCAAAATGCCGGAGGAAGCGGTCGGCAGCATCACTTTTAAAATCGCTTCCCAGCGGGTGGTGCCCATGCCGTAGGCCGCTTCCTTGACCTTGTAGGGAATCTGGCGCAGCGCATCCACCGAGATCGACGCCACGGTCGGCAAAATCATGATCGCCAGCACCAGCGCGGCAGGCGCGAGTCCGGGGCCGCTCAAGGAGGTGCCGAACAAGGGAATGCCACCCGCCACTTCATGCAGCCAGTTCGCCACCGGCCGCAGCAGCGGAATCAGCACATAGATACCCCACAGGCCGAACACCACCGACGGAATCGCCGCCAGCAATTCGATGATGGTGCGGAAGATCGCCGCCAGCCGGGGCGGTAGAAAATCCTGAGTCAGGAAAATGGCGATGGCGATGCCGAACAAACCGCCGAGCAGCAAGGCCAGAAAGGAGCTGTACAGCGTCCCCCAGATTTGCGGCAGGATGCCGAATTGTTCGGTCTGGACGTTCCATTCGGTCGAGGTCAGAAAGCCGAGGCCGTAGCGCGACATCGCGGGCAGCGCCTTGCCGCCGATTTCGAGAACAATGTACGCCACCAGCACCAAAATCAGCGCGGCGCTGAACCAGGCGACGCCGCGAAAGGTCCGGTCGAGGACGTAATCGCCCCCGGAGGGCGGCCCGGACACCGAACCGGATTTCGCTAAATGTTCAAAAGGTTGTGCAGCCATGAATCACCGGAACTTCCGCAGGGTTGAGAGACGCAAAAACTCGGAAACCGGCAGGCGCTTAACATCACGCGGCTGCCGGTTGTCGGGGAATCGCCGTATTATTGGATGAGTGCGGCCGCTTTTCTGACCTGGGCCACGACACTCTCAGGCAGGGGGATGTAGCCCATCTTCGGGGCCATTGCCTGACCCTTGGTCAAGCCGTACTCGACCAGTTCGCGCAGCACTTTGGCCTTGGCGTCGTCCTGCTCCTTGTAGAACAGCATCCAGGTGAAGGTGGCGATGGGATAGGCCTGGGCGCTGGCCGGGTCGAACAGCCAAACCCGCAGGTCGGGGGCGTCGGAACCGGGCAGGGTCTTGCTGGGAAACTCGGCGCTGGCCAGGGCGGCTTTGCCGGCTTCATCACCGGGAGCGATGTATTTTCCGGCCTTGTTTTGCAGCACGGCCATCGGCTGTTTGGTGGCGATGGCGAAGGTGTATTCGATATAGCCAATCGCACCCGGCGTTTGCTTGATGGTGGCGGTCACACCGTCATTTTTCGGCGCTTTCACGAAACTGGTGGGCCATTGCACGGTGGTGCCGTGGCCGACGCTGCTCTTGAAGGCATCGTTGATCGCGCTCAGGTGGCCGGTAAACACGAAGGTGGTACCGCTGGAATCGGAACGGGCCACCACGGTGATTTTCTGGTCGGGCAGTTTGACGCCGGGGTTGGCGGCGGCGATTTTCGGGTCGTTCCACTGGGTGATTTTGCCCGCAAAAATATCGGGATACACCTCACGCGGCAACTTAAGTTCCTTGACGCCTTCGAGGTTGTAGGACATCACGATTTCGCCAGCGGTCATCGGCAGCAACACCACGCCCTGCTTGATCTTGGCGATTTCCTCATCGGACATGGCCGCGTCGCTGGCGGCGAAATCGACCGTGTTATTGGTGAAATCCTGAATACCCGCACCACTACCCTTGGCCTGATAGTCAACGGTCACGCCCTGGGTCTGCTTGCTGAAATCCTTGAACCACGAGGAGTAGAGCGGAAACGGAAAACTCGCGCCAGAACCGGTCAGGCGCAGGTCTTGCGCTGAAACGGGTGCGATACTGGCCGTACCGAGCAAGACAATCATCGCGGAGGTCAGAAATGGCTTTCTCACAAATAACCCTCTACACAGGAAATGGTTTGAGAAAATCAGTGTGACGGGTCAATGTTGCAATGCAATGTCAGGATTATGACAAACTGGTGACAAAACGATGATGTAGCTGGCTCCCATGCTCCAGCGTGGGAGCCATCGTCCCGCCGAACTGCTGGAGCGGTCAACCCCATTCCCACGCCGGAGCATGGGAATGAGAAACAGGTATTGTTCGCCCTGCATCCCAGGCGACCGTCATCAAACGATCATGGTCGCGTCATGTCGCTGTTATGGAGGGTTCCCACACTGCCCAACTCATCGTCTCTTTCACGATTGGGTTTGAAGTCGCATGGTCAAAACACTGGGCGCCGCCCTGGGCCATCAGGCCCATGACTTGTTGTTCAAAACGGTTCACCGGCGCTATCTGATCTACAACATGTGCTGGGAAGACCCACGCATCGACCGGCAACTGTTGGGCCTCGACGGCAGCAGCAAGTTGGTGGTGTTGACCAGCGCCGGTTGCAACGCGCTGGATTATTTGTTGGACGGCCCGGCCGAAATTCATGCCGTGGACGTGAATCCCCGCCAAAATGCCCTGTTGCAACTCAAGCTGGCGTTGATCGAACGCGGCGATTTCGACGATTTGGAACAGATGTTCCGGCGCGGTGCGCATCCCCGTTTCCGAGAGTTGTACCAGGCCGTGCGCCCACGCTTGCCGGATTACGCCGCCGCGTTCTGGGATAAGAAAATCAGCTATTTCGACCCAAGCAACCCCAAGCATTCGTTTTATTATCGGGGTACCTGCGGGGCGGTGGCGTGGCTGGTGACCCGGCGGCTGCTCAAATCCGGGCGCAAGCTGCGCGATTACCTGTTCGATCTGCTGGACGCGCAAAACCTCGACGAGCAGCGCAAGCTGTACGCCCGCATCGAACCGGCGCTGTGGAGCCGTTTCAGTACCTGGTTACTGCGCCAGCCGACTGCCCTGGCCATGCTCGGCGTGCCGCGCCCGCAGATTCAGTTGATCCAGCAGCGCCATCCCGGTGGTATCGTCGGTTATGTCAATGACAAGCTGCGGCATGTACTCACTGAAGTACTGATTCACGACAACTATTTCTGGCGAGCCTACCTGACCGGTTCCTACAGCGAACGTTGTTGCCCCAACTATCTGCTGCCGGAACACTTCTCCCGCCTGCGGGCCGATTTCGGTCGCATCCACACCCATAACGCCACAGTCAGTGATTTTCTGCATACCCATCCCGGCGAATACAGCCATTTCGTGCTGCTCGATCATCAGGATTGGCTGGCCTGGCATCAGCCAAAAGCTTTAGAAGAAGAATGGCGGTTGATTCTGGAAAACAGCCGACCGGGCAGCCGGATCTTGTTACGCTCGGCGGGTAACGATCTCGGCTTCTTGCCGGAATGGACCCGGCGGGCACTGCACTTTTTCCCGAACCGCACCGAACCCTTGCACCAGCAGGATCGAGTCGGCACCTACGGCAGCCTGCATTTCGCGGAGGTGGCATGAACCAATCTGAGCCGTTGTGGTGGCCTACTGAGCGACAGACTGATCCATTAAGTCGTTACTACCGTTGGCACGCCCGGCTGTACGACGCCACCCGCTGGAGCTTCCTGTTTGGACGCGCCCAGTTGATCCAGGCCATCGCCACTGACCGACAGCCGCGCCGTATTCTGGAAATCGGCTGCGGCACCGGCGCGAACCTGTTGCGCCTCAGCCGGCGGTTTCCCAACGCCGCCATCACCGGCCTGGATTTATCCGCCGACATGCTGGCGCGGGCACGGCGCAAATTGGCGGGGCGTCCGTCGGCGGTCACGCTGCGGCAACATCGCTACGACCGGCCGCTCGCCGCCGAACCGTCCTTCGACTTGGTTGTATTCTCCTACTGCCTGTCGATGGATCCCGGCTGGGAGCAGGCGCTGGAAGCGGCGCTGGGCGATCTCCGACCCGACGGCTTACTGGCGGTGGTCGATTTTCACGACACCCGCTTTGCCGGTTTTCGCCGCTGGATGGGTTTCAACCATGTGCGCATGGACGGGCATCTGCTGCCGCGCCTGACCGCGCGTTGCCAGCCGGTGGTTCAAACGATGGAAACCGCCTATGGCGGTGTCTGGCGCTATTTCAGCCTGATCGGCACGGCCCGGATGAGACCATGACGCCCGCCCGCTTCCGCACGCTATGGATTTCCGATATCCATCTCGGTTTCAAGGAATGCAAGGCCGACTTCCTGCTGGATTTCCTGCGGCAGAGCGACTGCGAGCAGCTGTATGTAATCGGCGACCTGATCGACTTTTGGAGTTTGCAAAAGGGCGGGCGCTGGCCAGCGATGCACGGCGAGGTGCTGAAAGCCATCGTCGCCAAGGCCCGCGCCGGCGTGCGCGTCTGGTACGTGCCGGGCAACCATGACGAGGTGGCGTGTGACTATCTGGGCCTGTGCGTCGCCGGCATTGAAATCGTCCCCGACGCGATTCACACCACCGCCGACGGTCGGCGGTTGCTGGTCCTGCACGGCGATGAGTGCGATGGCGCGGTGCGCTGCGGCGGGCCGCTGCTCAACGGTCTGGGGGATTGGGCTTACGATCTGCTGCTGTTCATCAACCGCTGGTACAACCGCTGGCGGCGGCGCTGGAACCACCCTTACTGGTCGCTGGCCAATTTTCTCAAGCAGCGCATCGGCCGGGCGGCGTCCTACATCGCCCGGTTCGAGGACGCGGCGGCGCGCGAGGCGGCGCGGCGGGGATTGGACGGCGTGATTTGCGGCCATATCCACCACGCCGGCTTGCGCGAGTTGCACGGTGTGCTGTACGCCAACGACGGCGACTGGGTGGAAAGCTGCACCGCGCTGGTCGAACGCTTTGACGGCTCGCTGGAAATCCTGCGCTGGACGCAGCAGCAATCGGTGGTCGTCGCCCGCGAGCCGAAACGCCTGCCCGCGTCGCCGGAGCCGGGTTGGGCACCGGTCTGACGCGGTGCCGCTCGCAACCGGGTCGCGCGACGAACGCGGTTTAGCGCCCGGCCGCCTCGAACCGCAACGGTTCGGCCAGCAACGGCGCGTAGTCCGGGAAATAGGTTCCTCCCGCCGCGAACGGTCGGTCAGGATCGACCAGCGTGGCGGCGTTGCCGATCCTGTAGGTGATCGAAGCGGGGTTTTCGGCATCCACCGGCCGGTCGGTGATCACCTCCCCAAGCTGATAGGGCGCGCCGTCCTGATGGCGGAAGCCTTCCGCGCCGTTGCGGAAATAGCGATAGGCCACCGGCGTTTCCGCGAAAACATCCTTGCCCTTGGCATAACGCTGGGTGACCACCACCTGTCGGTAGCGGCGGGCGGCGGCCAACACGTCGTCTTTTGGTGGATACAGCAGTTCGCCGCGAATCGCGCCCTCGGCGGTCAGATAGTCGCCCCGCGCGGTCAGCTCGCGCAGCAACTGTTGACGGACGGCCTGGCTGTGCTGGAAACCTTCCGCGCTGGCGGTGTCCAGCGCCGGCCAGACGGCGGCATAGCCGCGCTCCGGCCGGATGACATCGGCCAGAAAGCGCTCGATGGCGGCGGGCAGGTCGCCATACAAACTCACGCCGACCACGTTATCCAAAAAATGGCGCAATTCCCCTTTTTGCAAGCCCCGGTTCAGTGGATCGCCCAGCCGGGCCTGACCGGGCGTCGCGTCCGGCTGGGCGTCCGCTCGCGCGAGATAGCCCAGATAATCCATCTCCCGCCAACCGAGGTCGCCGGCAAACTTGCGCGGCAGCGCCCAAGTGGAATCGACGGTGTTGCCGGTTCCCGACGTGAATTGCGGGAACTCGGTGTTGGCGACGCCGCTGTGGCAGCCGATGCACTGCGCCAGCTCCTCGCGGTTCTGGGGCCGGAGTTCTCCGCCGGCGTCCTCGATGTAACCCGCCAAATACCAGCCCACCCCGTTATCGACCCAGCCTTGCCGGTCGTTGCCGTAGAGCGGCGCGCCTTCCTCCTTGACGCCGGGCCGGAACTGGCTGGGATAAAACGGTTTCCACTTGAACAGATAGCGGATTTCCTTGACCCGGCGGGCGCGCGCGCCCGGATAGGGGCTGATCGCCGGATCGCGGCCATCGGCGGCCACGTCCACGTAATGCAGGGGATGGGCGAATTCCGCGCCGACCGGGTACAGACCGCGCTCGACCACCACCGACCGGGCCGCGCCCCGATACGTCCCGCCGTCCTCGGGGCGCAACCGATCCTGGATGGCGCGTTCGAGCAGATCGAGATTCTGGCGGTAAATTTCCAAATCGAAGGTCCCGTCCTCCCGCCGCATGAAATGTTGCGGCAACCGCAGATAGATGCCGGACACCGAGCCGGTCATCGGGGTGAAAAGGCCGTAAGGCATGAAATTCACCGCCCGCCAGCCAGTGAGCCAGCGGCCGTCGCCGCCTTGAAAGAAGCCGTTGCGCGCGCTGCTGGAACGGACGAAACCGTCGGCGTCGGCGGGCAGATCGGCCGGGTCCAGACCCGGAAACAGCCGAAACGGGTCCTCATCGCCGCCGCCGTCCCAGGCGCGCGGGTCGCCGGGGCGACGTGCGAACGCCGCCCGCCAGTTGTCCTGGCGGATCGTACGTTCCATATCCCAATCGGCGGGATCGAGGCCGAGCGCGGCCACCGCCTCCCGCAGTTTTTCCGGGGTCAGGGTGTTTTCCCACGGATTGCGGCTCGGCGAGGCGGCGAACGGATTGAACGGGGTAAAGGAATATTCCAGTTGCAAGTTGCCCAAACGCGGTTCCGCGCCGGCCTGTGGAAAATTGTTGCCCAATCCGGCCTTATAAACGCCGTTGGCGTGGCAGAACAGACAGGCGTTTTGCGCGCCGCGCGAGGTTTCGATATAACACTGCGCCGGAATGTGGGCGTAGGGATTGGCGAAGGTCAAGGGACTGCGGTAATCCCCTTTCGGAAAACCGGCAACGGCGGCGGACGCGGCGTTGGCCGCGGTCGCCGGCGGCAAGTGATCGCCACAGCCCGCCAGCATGGCGGTCAAGACGGCAACCACTACGCCGCTCCAGGTCAATCGTTGACGATTCACAGGCTGTCCCCAAAAAGCGGAAGCTGATGACAAAAAGAAGAAGCTGAGTCAGGCAACGTCAGCTTCTCAAACCCCGTCAAGCCGCTATCACAGCCCCGGTATGCCGCCGATGTAACCGACGGGCGCGTAAAACTTGTCGATCAATGGATTGAGCCGCGCCTTGAGATCGGCGTTGGTGGTGCTGATAAAGTCGCCCCAGTGTTGGGAGTTGGCCATGATGTACGCATGGCCGTTCAGATTCTCCACCACCTGCAAGCCGTTGGTCTCCGCGCCGGCCGTCACGGTCAAGATGCGGCTCAACTGCTGGGTGTCCACGTTGTAGGCCCAGATGAAGTTGTTGACATGCATCCCGGAATCTTCACCGATGAACAGGGTGCGCATCTTCTCGGAGAAAAAAACGTTATCGGTGTTGGCAATGGAGTCGACCTCGGCGGTGTTGCCGAGCGCGTCGGTGGCCATGGGTTTGCCGAGCAGTTTTGGCTCGACGTACATGCGGACTGCCACCCACTCGGAATCGATAGCGTTCCCTTGGCTGTCCTTGCCGCCAGATTTCAAATCCAGGGTGTACGTCGCACCCGCCTTGTTTTCCGGCAGTTTGATGTGATCGGCCGGCTCAGTGGGGTCGGAACGCATGCTGGTCTCGATGCGCGACATGGCCATGTACAGCTTCTTGTCCTTGCCGTTGACCGCGATTCCCTCCATCTTGGTCCATTCGGTGGTGCCGCCCAACAAAGCGGTGTAGCGGCGGGTTTCCAGAAAGGCGGCCGCCTTCTCCATGCCGGGCTTGAGCGTCAGGCATTCGTCGGCGGTGGAACCGGCGCGCACCCGCTGATAACCGGCGGGGCATTGACCGTTGTTCGGCGCGACGGGGCTGAAGATGTCGTTGAAAGTCAGCTTTTCAGCCAGCGCCTTGATCTCGGCGTCGGTGCCGTGGCCGAGCTTGATCCAGGTGAGGTCGGCGCTGCCGCCGTTTTGATCGCTGGTCTGATTCCATTTGGCGGTGTAGACCGTGCCGGCGGACAGGTCGCCGTATTTGTCGGCCACGAACATCGTCATCTGCACATGCGCGCCATCGTCGCCCAGATAGGCGGTGCGACCGTCCGGCATGAGTTTGGCCACCTCCCAAGTACCGCGCGACATGGCGTAATGCTTGACCACGCTGGTGGAGCCGTCGGCCTTGACGGTCACTTCGGGAATGAGGCCGTAGTGATAGGGATTGGCCTCGCGCTCGCCTTTGAAATACAGCTCGCGCATCGCCTTGAGGCCGGCGGCGGTGGTGCCGTAGTTTTTGGAATCGAGCGGGTTATAAATCAGATCGTAGTCTTCTTCGGACCCCAGATGCGTGTTCCACGGCGTTTGCGATCCGAAACAAGGAATCCAGATGCCGTTGACGCCGGAGAAGTCGATGGGTCTGACCTTGGTCGCGGTCAGCTTGCCGTCGCCGGCTTGAGCGATGTCGCTCAGGGTCATGGACATCGGCATGCGGGTGTACCAGCCCGGCGCGGTGAAAGCCACTGAGCCGTCGCTCAAAATCCAGTCATACTCGTAATGAGTCACCAGAAACAACTTGCCATCAATGTTGAGTAGGCTGTTAGCGTCCGGCGTTTCGGCCACCACCGGATTGCCCAGCGGGTCGAGCAAGGGTTCCATTTTATAGTTGTAAAGCTGGCCGGCGGGATGTTTCTGGCCGTTAAGCTCTGCGACTGGGTCTTTAACGCTGAATAGGACGTTGTAGGCCAGCGGCTTCTCTTCAACACGCCCATCCTGATAGCTGATCTTGGCGACTGATCGACTATAGGTCTTAGCCATTTCCTCCGCAGTGGCGGGCGCAGGCGTGCTGGTAAATTCCACCGACTTGATCGTTGCGTTTGGAGTGCCATTGTCGTCGCCACCGTTGCAACCGATTAGTCCCAACGCCGATAACAATCCGATCCCCCAGAGTCTCGCCTTCATAAATCCACCATAAAATTTGCAAGGTTTGATGAAGTTTTTATCTTCCTGGACCGAAGTTACCGACTGATGACAATGCAATGACATCTGACTTCTGGTTTGGATATTGTGGATAGAATAGGCAGGATTTGTTCAACTCTTCGATCGTCATAATTCTTTCATCGAACCGTCATCAGCCTGTTGCGGGGGGTTCTGACAATCGGGCGCATGTCGAAAGTTATTGGGTTGTCCGCGCCCCAGCAGCGTCTTGGTATGAGCGTTGTCACCGAAACCTATCCACCGGATATCAACGGCGTCGCCTTCACGGTCGCCCGCTGGGTCGAAGCGCTGCGGCGGCGCGGCCACCACACGACATTGATTCGCGTCGGACCAGAGGGCGATTGGCCAGAATCGGCGGATGCGCTAGCCACCGTACGGTTTCCCGGCTTCCGATTTCCCGGTTACCCGCAAGTCAGTATCGGTTGGCCAGCATACAATGCGCTGCTGCGGCACTGGCGGCGGCAGCGTCCCGATTTGGTGCATATCGCCACTGAAGGGCCGCTGGGCTATTCGGCGCTACGCGCCGCGCGGCGGCTGCGGATTCCGGTATCCACCAGCTTCCACACCCATTTCCAGCACTACAGCCGTCATTATCATCTCGGTTGGCTGTCCGCCCCGATCACGGCGTATCTGCGGCATTTCCACAACCGGGCGCTGCAAACGCTGGTTCCCACCGAGGAGCTGGCTGGCCAGCTCCGTGCGCACGGTTTCCAGCGTGTTCAGGTGGTGGCGCGGGGAGTAGATACGCGGCTATTTTCGCCGAACCGCCGCAATCCGGCGCTGCGCCAACGCTGGGGACTCGCCTCGCGCGGATTGGCCGTACTGTATGTCGGGCGGCTGGCGGCGGAGAAAAATCTGGAGCTTCTCATCGAAGCGTTTGCAGCCATTCACCGGCTGCAACCTGACTCACGCTTGATTCTAGTCGGCGATGGACCGCTGGCGTCCGGGCTGCGTGCCCGCCATCCAGCCTTTATTTACTGCGGAATGCAGCAGGGCGAGGCGCTGGCTGCGCATTATGCGTCGGCCGACCTGTTCCTGTTTCCCAGCCTGACCGAAACCTTCGGTAACGTGCTTTTAGAAGCCATGGCCAGCGGTCTGGCGGTCGTGGCTTTCGATTATGCGGCCGCCCGCGCCCACCTGGAATCCGGACGCAGCGGCTGTCTGGTCCCGTTCGGTGACGCGGCCGCGTTTGTCGGTGCCGCCGGCGCGCTGGCGCACGAACCCCATACACTCGAAAGCCTGAGACAGGCCGCTCGCCATGCGGTGGCGGATCTGGACAGCGAGCGGATTTACGATCGGTTGGAGGCTGCATTTTTGCGAGTCATGCAAGGAGAATCGCCGTGTCCGAAAGCCTGTCAAACGGTTTGAGCAAAGCCTCGCCAGCCTGGTCCGAACGCTGGTTACAGCTGACGGACCGGGAACTGGCGTGGTGCCTGCGCTCCCAACAACTGGTCCGCCATCGTCTAGTCATTGCGGTGTTCGTTGTGGTGAGCCGATTGGGCGATGGCCTCTTTTGGTACGGCCTGATGGCTATGCTGCTGCTGGTCCATGGGGCGGTGGCTGCGCCAGTGGTTACCCGAATGCTGCTGGCGGGCGCGGTTTGTCTTATTTTGTACAAATGGCTGAAAGCCCGCACCACCCGCTCGCGCCCTTGTGCGCGCAGCCACCAAATCCAGCTGCGCGCGCCCGCGCTGGATAAATACAGTTTTCCGTCGGGCCACACCCTGCACGCCGTTTCGTTTACCTTGATCGCGGTCTATCACTATCCTGCGTTAAGCGGGTTGCTGGTCCCCTTTGCAACCTTAGTGGTGCTATCACGGATCATTTTGGGGTTGCACTATCCCAGCGACGTGCTCGCCGGCGCGGTACTGGGCGTGGGCGTGGCTTTCTTAGCCCTACACTGTTCGTTCATCTAGGTTTCATGCGCCGGTAAAGCGGTCGCAACAGGATGTTTCTAGGCTTGACAGCATCGTGCTATTCGCCGTCTTTCCTGGAGCTTCTTTTGAGCGCTGAATCATCCCTCACCTCTGAATTAACCCCGCTGCCGATGCCAACCGCGCCATCGCGAGTCCTAAGCGCGGCGCGCGCGCTCTCGGTTGAGCTGGCGCGTACCCGCCAAGCCGTTCAAGCGGCGCAACGCTTACGCTATGCGGTCTTCGCCAGCGAAATGGGAGCCAAACTGCATCATTGGCGGCCCGGCTTGGATCACGACCGCCTCGATCCGTATTGCGAACATCTGATCGTGCGCAACGGAGTCGGTCAGGTGGTGGGCTGCACCCGCATTCTGACTGCTGAAGCCGCCAGGGCCGCAGGCGGTTTCTATTCAGAAAGCGAATTCGATCTGACGCCGGTGCTGACCTTGCCAGGGCGGTTTATGGAAGTCGGTCGAACCTGTGTACATTCCGGTTACCGCAACGGTGCGACCATCGGCACATTGTGGTCGGGCTTGGCCGCATTTATCGCCGAGCGGGGCGTCGACTACTTAATCGGTTGTGCCAGCATGCCGTTGGGTGAAGACGGCGGTGCGGCGCGGGCGCTTTATACCGAGCTGGCGCGCCGGTATCTGGTTCCAGAGGCTTTGCGGGTACAACCGCGCCATCCCTTGCCATGCCATGACGGCTTGGCGGTCGCTCTCGAACCGATGCCACCTTTATTGAAAGCGTATCTGCGGCTGGGGGCACGCATCGGCGGTGAACCCTGTCTTGATCTAGATTTCAACGTCGCCGACGTGTTGATTCTGCTTTCCACCCGCCACATCGAACGGCGCTACGCTCGGCATTTTCTGGAACGGGAGCAATGAACGATAGTGGCTGGAGCCATCTGGCGCGGAGCGGGCGGCGGGTGCTGCGGACGCCGTTGCTGGGCTTGCATGTTTTGTTAGGCATTTTGGTTGCCGCGGCGCTTGGAATAGGTGGCGACCGCCATTATCGCTCCACTGCCCCCCTGGTGTGGTGGAGCCGGGGCTTGTGCTGGATTCTGGAGGTGAGATTACAGGTAAGCGGAACCCCACATGTCGGCGCTACCCTCTTCGTGGCCAATCATATCTCGTGGCTTGATATCTTCTGCATCGCAGCGGTCTGCCCTACCCATTTTCTGGCCAAGCAAGCTGTGGCCGCTTGGCCGCTGTTCGGTTGGCTGTGTCGTCGGGCCGGCACAGTCTTCATCCGGCGCGGCGGCGCGGGTGGCGCAAGCGAGGCGACCGAGCAATTGGCGCGTCGCCTCAGCCAAGGCGAGCGCGTGCTGATGTTTCCCGAAGGCACCTCAACCACCGGTGAATCCGTCAGGCGGTTTCATCCCCGCCTATTCAAAGCTGCAATCCTAGCCCGTTGTTCGATGCAGGCCATCGCGTTGCATTATCCACATGCTCAAGGAACCAACCCTTCAGTGCCTTTCGTCGGTGACGCTGCACTCTTGCCGCATCTGTGGCGGCTGCTGGGGGAGCCGCCTATCCATGTCGAACTGCATTTTGGCCAGGTCCATGACTCGTCGTATTTCTCTCGCGATGTATTAGCCAGGCAAACCCACCAAGAAATATGTCATTTCTTAGCCATTGTGGTCGCCAGAAATGGAGCCAAGAGGGATGGCGGCTGTGGATAATCGCTTTAACCGCAATCCATTCCAGCATACCGTAGAACTGTCAGGCCCCGGAGGATTGATAGGTGTTTTTTTGAAAGAGAGCGGGTTTGGCCCGGTAGTACTCCTTAAGCTTAGCGACGAGGATGACCTGGCCGAGATTCTGCTGGGGGAGGTGTTGACTATAGAGGTGAAGGTGGAGATCGCGTTGCAAGGTGGTTTCCAGGTGGCGAGCGGAGGCGAAGGCGGTGGTTTTCAACACCTCGGCGACGCGGTCGTTTTCAACACCTCGGCGACGCGGTCGTTGAAGTGCTCGATCATGCCGTTGGTTTGCGGGTGTTTGGGCCTGACCGGGAGGTACTGGATGCCGTGCACGGCGCAGGGTTGATCGAAGGCGACCGGTCGGCTCACACTCGCCGGTGGTACAAAAGCGCTCGGTGAACTCCTTGCCGTTGTGGGTCAGCACGGCGCGAATGCGAAACGGGGCTTTGATCCACAAGTGCTCTAGGAAGCCAGCGGCGGTGGCGACGGTTTTGTCAGGCTGCATCTCAAAGTAGACCCAGCGGCTGGGCCGGTCGATAGCGGCGAGTAGATAGCGATGTCCGGCATTCGGGGCAGGTATTTCACATCGACGTGGACCCTCAGGGTCACCGCCAGCTCTCTTAGCCGATTGCCCTGGGGCTCGCCTCACTCCCGAGTCGATCCAGTCCAGCCCGGAAGCAGCGCATCGCCGACAAATGTGAGCAACTACACTACAATAAAGATTCTTCAGGAAAGATACTTCATGGAGTCGAAGACCAGCCTGCGACCCTTTCCCACCCCGAGCGCGGAACGCACTTATGTCTCCTCAGATCAAGACCATCTTGTATACGACAGCCCTCGGCCCCCATACACGGCCGGTATTTCGCTTCGCGGTTAACCTGGCCCGGCAGCAGAACGCCCGAATGGTGCTGCTGCATGTCGTCGAACCCTTGAGCAATAATGTTCGATTTCTGATTGACAATTATCTGTCGCCGGAAAAGGCCAGTGAACTCCAACACGAAGCCACCCGCGGCATCCTGGAAAAATTTCACAAACGCCTGGAAGCGTTTTGCGTGGAGGAGCTGGGAACCACGCTGGAACAAACGACCACCCTAGCAGAAATTCGCGTAGTCAATGGCTTACCCTGCGAGGTGATTCTGGAAGAAGCCGACCGCTGCGATGCGGACCTGATCGTGGTGGGCGCTCACTCTGGCTCTACGCCGCGCGCCACCTTCATTGGCTCGACCACGCGCCGACTGACTCTGTTGTCCAAACGCCCGGTACTGATCGTCCCGGTAGCGGACTCGCCTGAAACGCAATGGGCGCAACCCCTCGTCTAATTGGTGCCTCCGATGGCCGCATGGCGGCGCGGTGGCCCCACCTGTGGGGCGGCTGCCTGCTCGCGGCGCTCGCCAGCACTGTGGCGGTAGCTGGGGATGGCGAGGTCTATACCTGGCGCGATGGGAGTGGGCGGGTTCATTACGGTACGCAGCCGCCGGAAGGTCAAGCAGCCGAGCCGGTTCAGCTCAACGCCAAGCCGGTTACGGTACAACCGACCGAACGCATTTACACCTGGACCAATGCCGAGGGCAAGACTCAGTATGGCGCGCGACCGCCCACCAACAGCGCTGTCAGAGAGCTGAAGGAAGAAGACACCCCGTTTTCCACCATTCGCTCAACCCAAATTCGCACGGGCGAACGGCAACTGCTATTGGAACAACAGCGGAACGCCCCCAGGCGACCGCAACCGTAACCACGACACCCTCTCAGCGCACGGTATCCGGCCAACAACGCTGGACTTCGTTTAACCAGACCCGTCGCAGCTGCTGGCGCGTAGCATCCGACGCCCCTTGCAACAGTGCGCGGTAATAATTATGGGAGGCGCGGATCAACGCCCGCTCACTTTCTGGTAACTTTTCAATATTACGACTGGTCATAGTCATAAGTCCTTGTGCTGGAAAATCTACATGACGGACGCCTCATTGGTAAGCAAACCCTATGCCCAAGATCGGATATGTCCACACCCTGGCCGCGTCAGCACGCCACCAGCGCCATGAATCCTGATGATTATTGTCAAGATTTAGCGGCGCGGCAGGGCGCGGATTTTCGCTATAGCCTGCTGGGATTGCCGCTTGCACAACGGCAAACGCTCACGGCGCTGCACGCCTTCGAACTGGAAGTCGCGCGAATTGTCCATGAGTGTCACGATGCAGGCGTTGCCCAGACCAAATTGGACTGGTGGCGCGCCGAGGTAGGTCGCTTGGCGGGCGGCGAACCGCAGCATCCCGTGAGCTGCGCCCTGCAACCGCATCTGAGCCAGTTCAACCTGCCCCTGGAGTATTTGCAGGAGCTGCTGGATGGCGTCGCGATGGAGCTGGACTACAATGCTTACCCGTGCTTCGCCAAATTGACTCTCTACGTTCACCGCCGCGGTAGTCTCCCAGCCTTATTGGCGGCGGAAGTCCTCGGCTATCAGGATCGCCGCGCCACACCGCGCTTTGCGCATGAGGCCGGAGCGCTGCTGTTGTTATGTGACCGGCTCTGTCAGGTGCGCCAGGACGCGCAACGGGGACAATGCTATCTGCCGGAAGACGAAATGCAGCGTTGCGGCGTGCAGCCCGGCGATCTACTGGCGGCGCAAACCACAGCGCGGGTCCGCCACCTGTTCGCCCTACAAGCCGAGCGGATTCACGACTACGCACAGAGAGCGCTGATTGCACTACCAGAGGTCGACCGCTATGCCCAGTGCAGTCTGCTGATCCGCGTAGAGCTGGCCCTAGCCTGGCTTACGGAAATCGCCGAGGACGGCTACCGGCTGCTGGAACAACAGACCCAACTGACCCCGCTGCGCAAGCTGTGGCTCGCTTGGCGCTTACGCCGCCGGGAGAAACAACGCCATCAGGATCGTCTCAAAACCGGATAATATGGCGACGCTCACCACTCTATGCCCTTTAAGGTATTGCGATGAAAGACTACCAAGCTGCCGCTGATCTGCTCAAAAACCGGATTATCCTGATAACGGGAGCCGGTGACGGCGTTGGCCGCACCGTCGCGCGCGGGCTGGCTGGCCACGGTGCCACCGTGATCCTGCTCGGCCGCACCATCCGCAAACTAGAGCGCGTCTACGATGAAATTGAGCAGGCTGGTAACCCTAAACCCGCAATCTATCCGATGAACCTGGAGGGGGCGACGCCCAAGGATTACGCGGATCTGGCGCAAGTCTTAGAGCAAGAATTTGGGCGTCTGGATGGATTGGTGCATAACGCCGCCCTGTTTGCGGGCCTCACGCCCATCGCCAACTACGACATTGAGTGGTGGTATCGGATTCTGCAAGTCGACCTGAATGCGCCGTTTCTGCTCACCCAGGCGCTGTTGGGCCTGCTCAACCGCTCCACCGATGCGGCCATCCTGTTCACCACCGATCAGGTCAGCGAAGCCGGTCAAGCTTACTGGGGCGCTTAC
The DNA here is from genome assembly GCA_049293375.1 of Candidatus Contendibacter sp. Taxonomy (GTDB): domain Bacteria; phylum Pseudomonadota; class Gammaproteobacteria; order Competibacterales; family Competibacteraceae; genus Contendibacter. Next base: position 6,557 of record JBATSQ010000176.1, on the reverse strand, counting down.
GCCGTCGCCAAGGGCGGCGCGCAAACGCTGATGAAGCTATTGGCCAGCGAACTGGAAACCAACACCCCCATCCGCGTGAATAGCATTGATCCAGGCCGGGTGCGTACCGAACTGAGTTTGCGGGCTTATCCGGGTCGCGATCCGACGCAATGGGCAGATCCAGATACGATCCTGGCCAGCTATCTGTATCTGCTAGGGCCAGACAGCAAAGGCGTCACCGGCCAGACGTTCCGCGCCCAGGAGTAAACGGCCGCTGTGGGCGGATCCGGGGTGGGTCCGCTCGGCTCGACGTGTCAGTGCGCTTGGGTTTAGCCGACGCCCCCTGCCAGGGGGCAACCTGGGGGCGCGGTGTAAGCGCCCGCCGCGCACCGCGAGTGGCGGCGGGCGCTGAGGGAGGCGATGGACACGGCGCAACACCCGCCTCAGCCAGTAATAGCCGGATTTGCGCCTCGTCCAGTTCATCCCAATGGCCGGGCCGCAAGCCCCGCCGCAACACCACCGAGCCGTAGCGCACCCGTGTCAACCGGCTGACCGCGAGACCCTGTGATTCCCACAGGCGGCGCACCTCACGGTTGCGGCCTTCACGCAAGATGACATGATACCAATGGTTAACCCCCTCACCGCCCGCTTCGCGGACCTCATCAAAGCGCGCCAATCCATCCTCCAGCGTCACACCGTCGCGCAGCCGTTGCAGCATGTCTGACGACACCTGCCCCATCACCCGCACCGCATATTCGCGCTCGATGCGGGAAGAAGGATGCATCAGCCGATTGGCCAATTCGCCGTCGTTGGTCAACAACAACAAACCCTGGGTATTAAGATCCAGTCGGCCCACCGCGATCCAGCGGCTATCATGTACGGGGGGCAAGCGCTCAAAAATGGTCGGGCGGCCCTCGGGATCGTAACGGCTGCTCATCTCGCCCACCGGCTTGTAATAGGCCAGCACCCGCCGCCGCTGCCCAAACGGCCGAATCTGGAGCCGCTTGCCGTCGACTTGGATGTTCTCGGCACCGTTGACCTGAACCCCCAGCTCCGCCACCACACCGTTCACGGTGACGCGGCCTGCCCGAATCCAGTCTTCAATCTGGCGACGGGAACCCAGTCCCACTCGAGCCAGCAATTTTTGCAAGCGTTCAGCCATCGGACGGTTCCATAGAGCTAGGGGGCTGTGCCGGGAGAAGAGCGAGGCGGCGCTCCAGTGCAACGCCCAGGGCGTCGACATCACGCGCAGCCGCCAACGGCGGCAAGTCGCTAAGGCCCTTTAGGTTGAAATAATCCAGAAAAGCGCGGGTGGTGGCAAACAAGGCTGGACGCCCGGGTACTTCCCGATGGCCGACCATTTTGATCCAGCCACGCTCTTGTAAGGTTTTAATGATACCGCTGCTGACGCTCACTCCGCGCACGGCTTCGATTTCGCCACGGGTAATCGGCTGCCGGTAAGCGATCAAGGCCAGAGTTTCCAGCAGGGCGCGGGAATAGCTGGAGGCGCGTTCCTCCCCCAGTCGCGCCACCCATGGCGCAAATGCGGACGGCACCTGCAACCGAAAGCCGCTGGCGACCTCGACCAGTTCCACCCCACGTCCGGCGTAATCGACGGTCAGTTCAGCCAATGCGGCCTGCAACGCATCCCGTTCTGGTCGCTCCGCTGCCGGGAACAGCGCCAGCAAACGCTCCAGCGCTATGGGTTCACCAGCCGCCAGCAATAAGGCCTCGACAATGGCTTTCAGCGCGGGCATCACACTGCTAACCCCGTCGCCGCAGATGCATCGGTGCCAGCGGCTCAGCCTGCACCAGCTCCAGCAAGGTCTCGCGCAGCAACTCCAGCACCGCCAAAAAAGTCACCACGACACCTGCCCGGCCATCTTCCGGCCGCAGCAAGCTGCTAAACGGCGTGAAGCGCAAGGCATCCAGCCGTTCCAGCACTTGAATCATCCGCTCACGCACCGACAGGGCCTCGCGCCGAACCTGGTGGTGGCCACACCATTCCGCGCGGGCCAGCACCGCGCGCAAAGCAGCCAGCAGCTCCTCCAGGCTCACCGGCGGCGGCGCGGGCCGAGTTTCTCGCAGCGCGGGCGGGGCGCTGGCGATAAAGCAATCACGCTCCAGACGGGGCAGTGCATCCAGTGCCTGCGCCGCTTGTTGAAAACGTTCGTATTCCTGGAGCCGACGCACCAGCTCAGCACGCGGGTCGGCTTCCTCGGTTTCCGCAGTGACCGGACGCGGTAATAGCAGGCGCGATTTGATTTCCGCCAGCCAGGCGGCCATCACCAGATATTCCGCCGCCAGCTCCAGCTGTAAACCCTGCAACAAGCTCAGATAATCCAGGTACTGCTGGGTAATAGCAGCGATGGGAATATCCAGAATGTTCAGATTCTGGCGCTTGATGAGATACAGCAATAAATCCAGTGGCCCCTCAAAGGTTTCTAGAAAGACTTCCAGAGCATCCGGAGGGATATAGAGATCGTGCGGCAAGCGCGTGTAGGGTTGGCCGCCGACCTTGGCGAGTGGTGGGTCGGCGATTGGACTATCGTTCATCAAGCCAGTGGCCGAATCCCTACGGCCTGCCGCAATTCCCGCAGAAACGGCGCGCTGTGCTCGCGCGCCCGCTCCGCGCCACGCCGGAGGATCTGCTCGATATGGGCGGGCTGTTGCAATAATTCCTGATACTGCTGGCGCGGCTCGCGCAATCGGGCATTCAAATCCTCGAATAAAATTTGCTTCATTTCACCCCAGCCGATACCGCTGGCGTAGCGTTCACGCAGCGCCGCCGTGGCGGCGGGAGTGGCCAGCGCCTGATAAATCTGAAACAGGGTGCAGGTCTCTGGATCTTTGGGCGCTTCGGGCGGTAACGAGTTGGTTTTGATCGATCGGATCAGTTTAAGTAAGGTCTTTTCCGGCTCGAACAGCGGGATGGTATTGCCGTAGCTCTTGCTCATCTTGCGGCCATCCAGCCCAGCCAGGATCGCCGTCTTTTCGTCCACCACGGCTTCCGGCAAAACGAAATGCTCGCCGTACAGGTAATTAAACCGGGCGGCCAGATCGCGGGCCATTTCCAGATGCTGAATCTGATCCTTACCGACCGGCACCTTGCTGGCCTTGAACAGAAGAATGTCCGCCGCCATCAAGATGGGGTAGCAAAACAGGCCCATCGTGATGCCCTGATCCGGGTCTTTGTCTGGATCAGCCAGGTTCTCGGCTACCGCCGCCTTGTAGGCATGGGCGCGATTCATCAGACCCTTGGCAGTCACACAGGTCAACATCCAGCTCAGTTCCAAAATTTCCGGGATGTCGGTCTGCGCGTAAAAAATCACATGGTCGACATCAAGTCCCAGGGCCAGCCAGGTGGCGGCAACCTCCAGCCGCGAGCGATGCACTTGCGCTGGATCCTGGCATTTGACCAGCGCGTGATAATCGGCCAGAAAATAGAACGATTGCACATCCCGTCGCTGACTGGCGGCAATGGCGGGCAGAATCGCGCCCACATAGTTGCCCAGATGCGGCGCGCCGGTGGTGGTAATGCCCGTCAGCGTAATTTCCATAAGTGAAGGAGGCCAGGTTCCAAAATTCAGCGGAAAAAGCTCAAGAGAAAAAGAGCGTCAGGATGATATGGCGGATGCTATTGACGATGGGCATCAAATTCAGCACACCGCTGACCAGTAACACCAATAAAATGAGCAAGCCATAAGGCTCCACGCGCGCTATCGCCGCGCCAAAGCGATCCGGCAGCACTCCCACCAACACCCGCGAACCATCCAGCGGTGGAATCGGTAGCAGATTGAGCACACCCAGCATGACATTCACATCAATCCCAGCGATGCCCATCAGGAGCAGCGGTTCGCCGATGGCTGACACCGTATCACGTAGCCCATGGCCGATCAGCGCCACCAACCCCCACCCCAGCGCCATCAGCAGATTCGACAGCGGTCCGGCCAGCGCTACCAATGCCATATCGCGCTTGGGCTGGCGCAACCGATAATAGTTAACCGGCACCGGCTTGGCCCAGCCAAAGATAAAGCCCCCCAGCACCGCCAGCAGGCCTGGCACCAATACTGTACCGATGGGATCGACATGGCGCAGCGGATTCAGGCTCAGCCGACCCTGGGCCTGGGCGGTGGTATCGCCGCAGCGCAGCGCCACCCACCCATGCGCAACCTCGTGCAAAGTGATCGCCAGCAGCAGCGGCGGAGCCAGCACAATGATCAGTTGAATCGTATTGAGTTCTTGCATAAGGCGATTATACGCAGCGCCGCTGGTGGCGGACTAGAGAAATGGGCTAGCGTCACCCAGCCCCTGGCGGATTAAGACCGGCGCATCCCCCGTTAGATCCAGCACCGTGGTCGGTTCGCGTTGGGCGAGACCGCCATCAATCATGACAGCCACGTCATGGCCCAGGCGCTCGCCGATTTCCTCCGGGTCGTGCAAGGGCCAGTCATCGCCTGGCAAAATCAGAGTGCAGCTCATCATCGGCTCACCCAAATGCGCTAACAGGGCGCGGGCGATCACATTATCGGGCACCCGGATCCCGATGGTCTTGCGGCGGGGATGCTGTAAGCGACGCGGCACTTCATGGGTGGCTTGCAAGATAAAGGTGAAAGGCCCCGGCGTAGCCGCCTTGAGCAGTCGATAGCGCTGGTTATCGACCTTGGCATAGGTGGCGATTTCCGCCAGATCTCGGCAAATCAGGGTGAAGTGGTGATGGCGGTCTGTCTGACGCAGGTGCCTGATGCGCTCCGCCGCCGCTTTGTCGCCCAGCCGACAACCGAAGGCGTAACTGGAATCAGTAGGATAGACGATTACCGCGCCCGCGCGCAGCCGCTCCACCACTCGTTCGATCAGACGCGGTTGCGGATTGGTGGGATGGATTTGTAAAAAAGGACTCATAGCCTTATATTTCCAAGTTCATGGACTTCATCGGAGCGGCAACTTGCCAGCCCGACGTGCTTCGGTCAAGAGACCAGATACCAACCGCGCTGTTTTAGTCCACCCCCCACGCCTCCCCGGCTTGCTATGGATCGTTCGCCGCCCGCATGAAACTGTTGTTCGACTTTCTGCCGGTCCTGTTGTTTTTCATCGCCTACAAGCTGAGCGATCTCTACCTAGCCACTGGTGTGCTGATCGCCGCCACGCTGGCCCAGGTCGGTTGGCTCTGGTTACGGGAGCGACGGGTCGAAAAGATGCCGCTATTCACCGCCGCGCTGGTGCTGGCGCTGGGCGGAGCCACGCTGATTTTGCATGATCCAGTCTTCGTCAAATGGAAGCCGACAGTGGTCAACTGGCTGTTTTCGCTGGCTTTTTTGGGTAGCCTGGTGATTGGAAAAAAACCGCTACTGGCGCGGATGATGGGCGCGCAACTGGAACTTCCCGCATCGGTTTGGGTCAAGCTAACGCTGGCCTGGGCGATTTTTTTTATCCTGCTGGGCGCGGCCAACCTGTATGTCGCGTTTCGCTTTGACGAAAATACTTGGGTTAATTTCAAACTGTTCGGCTTATTGGGCCTGACGATCGTGTTTATCCTGGCGCAAGCTGTCTATATGGGTCGCCACCTGAAAATCGATGACCCCGTCTCCGGCTCATCGGAGGAGTCCTGACCATGCTATACGCCATTCTGGGCCGTGACGCGCCGGATTCCCTGCCCAAGCGCCTGGCCGCTCGCCCGGCCCATCTGGCGCGGCTGAACGCTTTGCTCGATGAGGGCCGACTGGTTCTGGCTGGGCCGTTGCCGGCCATCGACAGCGCCGATCCCGGTTCCGCTGGATTCCAGGGCAGTCTGATGGTGGTGGAATTCTCGTCACTGGCCGAAGCGCAACATTGGGCCGAGGCAGATCCCTATGTCGCTGCTGGCGTTTTTACCGCAGTCGATGTTTATCCATTCCGCAAAGTGTTGCCGCTGTGAATGATGATCGGGTAGCGCTCCTGGAGCAACGGCTACGCGCCGCGCTCCTGCCCGAACGGCTGGAGATCAGGGATGACAGCGCAGCCCACGCTGGCCACGTCGGCGCACGCGCCGGCGGTCATTTTAGCGTCCATATTGTCGCCACCGCCTTTAGCGGCAAAACCCCGCTTCAGCGCCACCGCCTTGTCAACGCAGCGGTGGCGGATTTGTTGCACCGCGATGTTCACGCGCTCAGCATTCGCGCACGAACCCCGGAAGAAGAAACCTCTTTTCACCCTGTTATTTAACAACCCACTGGAAGCTCTATCATGCACAAAACCCATAACCGATTGACCCTCCCGTTACTGGCATTGTCCTCTGCCCTGCTGCTATCCGGCGCGGCCTTTGCCGAAGAAAAGAAAGCCGCATTGGCCCCTGCGCCGACCACGCCCGCTGCGGCAACCCCTGGCGGCGCTCCAGCCGCGCCACCAGCCCAGCAATTCACCATCCCCGACCCGGTTGCGGTGGTCAACGGCAAGTCGATCACCAAGGCGGATTTCAACGAATACGCCAAGCAATTGCGCGGCAGGGCCCAGGTGGATTCGGCGGAAGGGAGCAAGTCGCTGGTTGATCAGTTGGTGATGGAAGAGTTGCTGGTGCAGGAAGCCGCCAAGCAAAAGCTGGC
>JBATSQ010000175.1:0-23446 GCA_049293375.1 Candidatus Contendibacter sp. | reverse complement strand
TCGCTGATCTGGTGGCCGATCTCCGCCGCTTCGCGGAGCAGGCCAAGACCCCTTCCTAAAAATCATCGGAGTTTTCACGCATGGCGAAAATTCTCCTCGTTGAGGACAGCGAGCAAATCTGGGACTTCCTATCACGTCGCCTAGAACGGCGAGGCCATACAGTGGTCCTGGCCCACGACGGTGAGCAGGGGGTCAACAGCGCCAAGGCCACTGCTCCCGACATCATTCTCTTAGATATGAACCTGCCGGTCATGGATGGCTGGACCGCAGCGCGCGCCCTCAAAGCGGATCCGCAAACCCAGAAAATACCGATTATCGCCTTGACCGCGCACGCCATGGCGGGCGACCGAGAAAAGACCCTGCAAGCGGGTTGCAACGACTATCATCCGAAGCCCATCGATTTCGCCAAGCTCTTGGAGCAGATCGATGCGCTGCTTAAAACCAGCCGCGTGAGCCAGCCTTAAGGGATCACCCAGTCGTTTAACCGCGCTAACAAAGCCCAGGAGAAAGAGCCGTGGACGTCATCACCAACCGGCTGCTGCGCCAAGCCGTCCCATTATTTAATGCTATGGCCAGTGTAGCGCTAGTGCTGGGAGTCGCCGCCATCCTCATCTTCGGCAAGGATGTGATCGTCTACCTGGCGCTTGGCGTGTTGTTGAGCTTTGCGCTGACCCCGATCGTCGTCTGGTTGGAACGCATTAGGCTGGGGCGCGGTTTGGCGGTGCTGGGTGCCATTCTACTGGCGCTGACCGTCATCGTTGGGATCGCTTACGTGACCTATCAGCAAGTAAGTGCTCTGGTCGACGATATTCCCTCTTACGAATCGACTATCCACCAAAAAATTTCTGGCCTGACTCAAAAAATGGCGGGGGCCAATGTGTTCGGTGAAGCCGCCGATTCATTGGCGCGGGCGATGACCGATCTGGAAAAAATCGCCGGCAAGAGCCAGGAGGTGACAGGCGCGCCCAGTGTCCAAACCGTGCGCATCGACGATAAGTTACATGGTTTCGCTGCAATCGCCCACTATTTGGGACCGGTCTTGCAGCCTGTGGCCTCCTTGCTGGTCGTGCTGTTGCTTGCGGCTTTTATGCTGGCGCAACGCGAGGATTTGCGCAATCGCCTGATTCGATTGGCCGGTGAGGAAGATATTCAGCAAACCACGGCGGCGTTCGACGACGCCGGATTCCGGGTCGGCCGCCAACTGCTGATGCAACTGGCCGTCAACATCACTTTGGGCCTCATTGTAGGCACCGGACTGTGGCTGATCGGCCTGCCCAGTCCCTTCCTCTGGGGGATCATTTATGGTTTGCTCAATTTTGTACCTTATCTGGGCTTGGTCGGACTCATCCCACCGCTGTTCGTGGCCTTTGCCACTGATCCCGGTTGGGGAACCTTTCTGTGGACGGCTGGGCTGTTCGCCATCGTCGAACCGGTGAGCAGCAACATCATCGAGCCGATGCTTTACGGCCGCACCTCCGGCCTGTCGCCAGTTGCCATTGTGGTCGCGGCGATGACCTGGGCTTTCGTCTGGGGACCGATCGGTCTGGTGCTGTCGACTCCGCTCACCATCTGCCTGGTCGTCGTCGGCCGCCATATTCCGCGCTTACAATTTCTCGATATTCTGTTGGGCGATCGCCCGGCCTTGCAAGCACACGAAATCTTTTATCAGCGGATGCTAGCGGGCGATCCGCGCGAAGCCGAAATGCAGGCGCGGCAATTCCTCAAAGGACGCAGCCTCTCGACCTACTATGACGAGATCGCGCTGGAAGCCATCCGCCGCGCTCATCTGGATATCGTGCGCGGCTCGGTGGCTAATGATCGACTAGCCACACTCGTTGCCTCATCGGAAGCGCTGGTCGGCGAACTGGACAACGTCAAGCCGCCAGCGCGCCGACGTGGTCGCCAGGTGACGGCGGAAACGGAAGCCGCATTGGATACGATTCGCGCCGACCGTGCGATCGAAAAGCGTGTCTTTACTCAGGACGATTTGCGCGAGAGCTGGCGCGGCGAACCGCCGATTGCCATTCTGTATGGCAGTCACCCGCTGGACGGCGTAGCGGCTAAGATGTTGCAGCAGGTGCTCACCTGGCACGGGCTGGCGGCGCGGGCCTTGCCACTTCGGGAGAGCAGCCAAGCGTCACCAGAGGCCGCGAAAGGCGTGGCGCTGATCTGTCTTTCCTTCATTGAGCCGCTTAGCACCCTGCATTTGCGCGCCTTCTCGCGCCAGGTGAAGCGCCGCGCGCCACAAGCCCAGGTGATACTGTGCATCTGGCAAAAAACCGATGAAGCCCTGCTCAAGGAATGGCGTCGCAAGTTGCGAGTTGAGCACCTGGTCACCACGACCGCTGATGCGCTTGATGCGGCGGCCAGCCTGGCGGTTGCAAAGCAGCCCGATAACATCGGCTAACCGCAGCGGACGGCGCAAGCCATCCCTACGCTACTAACAGCCTTGGTTTTTCTGCTGCCTACCCAACCTATACCCTGTCATGCACCGCGACGACATTCTGGCCCTTCTAGTTTCACTTGGCATCACGGCCCTATTGCTGTGGGGTTTGGTGTATTTGGTCACCGAATGGTGGGGACGCTTGCCCAAGGCAGTTGCTTTGATCCTCTTCATCCTGCTGGCCGTGATGGTGATTGGCTACCCTATTTACGCCCTGGCGCGCTGGTCGGATCGCTATCTGGAGCGGAGCCGGGCGGCCGCAGCCCAACAACGCAAGGACTCCGATTGAGCCATTTTTGGCGTGATCGCGCCCCCCCCGCCCCGCCATGTTTGGGCTGCTAAAAAGCTGGCATCGCCGCCGCCGGTTGCAGCGTGCGCGCCTGGCGGAACAGTCCTGGCAAACAACCGTTGCCCGCCTACCCGTGCTCCAGAGTTTGAGCGTGGAGGAGCTGGAGCGGTTGCGGGATCTGGCCACCCTGTTTTTGTCAGAAAAGACCTTGGAAGCCGCAGGTGGCCTAAAACTGACGCCCGACATGGGTCCGCTGATCGCCGCGCAGGCCTGCCTGCCGATTCTGCATTTGGGCTTGGATTACTATCAGGAATGGCGGGAGGTCATCCTGTATCCAGAGGGGTTTCTCGCTCATCACCAATACACCGACGCCAATGGCCTGGTGCACAGCGTCCATCGGCCCTTGATCGGGGAAGCCTGGGAACGCGGTCCAGTGGTGCTATCGTGGGCGGATCTGGTGGAAACCCGCAACCAGCCTGGCCTGAACGTGGTGATTCACGAAATGGCGCACAAGCTGGATATGCTCAATGGTGCGGTCAATGGCCTGCCGCCCCTGCACCGAGACATGTCTCAGCCCGATTGGAGCCAGGCCTTGAGCGCCGCCTATAGCCACCTCTGCCAGCGCGTGGAGCAAGACGAGCCAACCGCGCTGGATCCTTACGCCGCTGATAGCCCCGCTGAATTCTTCGCCGTGGTCAGCGAGGTATTTTTTGCAACGCCAGCGGTTCTGGTCCACGCCTACCCCGACGTTTACCAGCAACTGCGGGCATTCTATCGGCAAGATCCGCTGGCGCGCCAAGCTGCTAGCGGCGTCCTTCCAGCCATACCCGTCCCGCCGGATCGAGCACCTCAATCCGGGTAAAGGCGGCATCCGGCAGTTTCAGCAACAGGCAGGGATTGGTGAGCATTTGCGCTTGCCGGGAATCAAAAGCCGGTTCGCGCCAATCCACCCGCACCGTCAGCACACCATCGCGCACGTCGGCGGTATCATCGGCCAGGCTCAAGCTATAACCTACGGTGGCTTGTTGACCCATAGCGATCAGAATCACGCCCGCTGTCGAAAAATCCACAGCGGGCGGCGGCGGCGGGTTCAGCCACTGGTTATTGATCCGCCGATGCCACTCGCCCCATTCGCGCTCATGGGCGATCCAGTACACAGCCGGTCCGCGCACGGCCCCACACTGGCCTGGTGCAGCCAGAACGCGCACCGGGATCGGGCCAGGGTCGCTTGCCTCGCCACCAGACTGGGCGCAACCCGCCAGCGCCCAGAGCAGCCCTACACCCAGCGCACGGTGAGATCTCATGGGTTCGGTGCCATCGTACCGACCTTGATCCCAAAATTCAGTCGCGCCGGATCAATGGTCTGATAGGTTCCAGCAGCCGGAGAGCCGCCCGCAGCAGTGACCGCCTTTTGCGCATTGATCAAGCCATAGCCAAACTGAGCATCCTTGCCTGCTGCACCCAAATCATCGGTCAGCGCGCCATTGACCAGCAACACCTCTTTGATGCGTTGCGGCGTCAAGCCCGGCGCAGCCGATTTCATCAGCGCCAACACGCCAGCGACATGGGGGGCGGCCATGGAGGTGCCTTGGTTCATCGCGTAGTCACTGACCAACGCCCCACCCAGATCAGTTGATGCAGTGCTCAAGATCGCATCCGGCCAGGAATCGCCGTTGGTATCTTGATTCAGATTTCCGCCCGGACCGACCACATCAATCCAGGAACCGAAGTTCGAATAGAACGCTCGTGCCTTGGTAATATCCACGGCCCCTACTGCAATCACGCTGCCAAAGGCAGCGGGATAGTTAGCTTCGCTACTCCCGGCATTGCCTGCGGCGGCCACGATAGCCACCCCCGCAGCGTAAGCCTGATCGTAAATTTCCTGGGAGCCCGGCAAGAATCCGGGGCCGCCCAGACTCAAATTCATCACGTCCGCGCGCCGCGCCGGCAACGTACCCGAATCATTCGCAAGGCCCGCTGCGAAGCGTACGGCCTGTTCAATATCGTAATCGGTGCCGCCATCCCGACCCAGCACGCGCAGCGGCATGATTTTCGCGTTAAAAGCCACACCCGCCACGCCTAGGGCGTTATTGGTCACCGCCGCCACCGTGCCAGCCACATGCGTGCCGTGGAAAGAACTGCTGCCGTCTGACTTGGCGTGATCGCCGGGATCATCGGGATTGGGGTCGATCCCATCGCCATCATTGGCGTTGCTGGCATTGCTAATGAAATCATAGCCTGTCACCAATTGCCCCTTCAGATCAGGATGGCTAGTCACTACCCCGGTATCCAGCACCGCCACAATCGCGTTAGCTCCAGTCGTCAGATCCCAGGCCTGCGGCAAATTGATCAGCCGCAGGTGCCATTGATAGCCATAGTACGTGTCGTTGGGGGTGAAGGCCGCTTGGCGAATGTAGTTAGGCGCAGCCCAGCGCACATCCGGCTCCAGATTCAACGCCTTGATCTGATAGAGCGTAGCTAGCTTGGCCTGTGCGCTGGCGTTAATAGGCTGAAAGCCACCAGGGAAAGTAGCTGCTTCCACGCTGGCTGGCATGCGCGCCGCTCCCGCCGCCAACCCTGCTAGTTTTAGCAGCGTATTCCGTTGCCTGGTTTCCCACTCCCGACCCGCAAAAGCGCCGCGCGCTTGCGCTTGCATCCGCACGCCATCCGCTCCGGCGACCCGATCATCGCGGAAGCGAGTGATGGCTTCACCCGCTACGAAAGGATCGTGCAGCCGCAGGCTGGGCGGCAGAGTTTCCTGAGCCGGACCAATGGTCAGTTGATAACGGGCTGCACCTTGGCTCGCGCCCACCAATATCAGCGCTTCCCCATCCTCGATCACGGTCAAAGTTTCAACCTGGCCCTGACCTATTGCGGCATCCAGCAACCGGCCCCGAGTATCGGCCAGCCCCAGATCCAGATCATCCCGCACGCCGTCACCGGTCATGGTCAGGGTAATTCGCTGACCCGCTTGTAGGGCTACGTGATAGACATCCACCACATCGCCTGCGTTGTGCGACCAGCCCGGCAGGCCGCTGCCCGGCTGATTAACCGCGCCCGTCACCAAAGCGGGAATAGCAGCAATCGCCTGGGCCGTCGCCGCTGTATTGTTGGGAATATAAACAGCGGCATAACCTTCACCGTCGCTATCCGCCACGGCTTCGCCCACGGCTAACGGAAAGGGCGCGTCAGCACCCCCAATCGCCTGTAACGGCAACAGAGTCGCTAGCGTCATCATCAAAACTACTTTGAGTGGCCTGGTCTTCACTGCACGATCCTCATCCCCAACCCATTGGAGGCACTGTGGAGTCAGCGGCTTCGCTGCTGCTCATTTAGGTGAATTGCAAAATATAAAGCAGAAAATAAAGCAATAATCGTGCCTTCAATCGCGCTATTATGCTATCTCTATAAGAAATCATCCAGCCGCGCCGGTTCCCATACCGCTCGCTGGACTCGCCACTCCCCACCCTGGCGCACCAGATCGAGATCGAAACGATACAGATTAGCCTTCAAGCCCGCCAACTCGCTGGCGTTAGCGATGGCCCGTCCAGCCATCGCCGCCGCCACACTCAGCGTAGCTTGCTCGGGTCCGATGACGCGCAGGTCACGAATGCGGGTGAACAAATGAATCGACTGATTTTGCAGGAGCGTGAAACGCAGGAGAGTCTCCACGGCCTTGCGATCGTTGCCTTGGGCATCGGCGTAATTTTCAGCGATCAAAGTCCGCAGGCCGCTGACATCCCGCGCTTCGGCGGCCGTTTGCGCTTGCGCCACCAGCGCCCGGATTTTCTCTTCGGGCGCATCGGCATGCTGTGAACACGCCACTAACCCCAGCGCTATAACCATCCCTATCACCAGCCCCAAGCGGCCTTGGCCTAAGCTGTCTACTCTCATCCACTACTCTCCCGCGCGCCATTTACAATTCCGGGTCCGAAGTCCCTATGCTCTCTCACCGAAACGGAACCCACCATGAACCACCAATTTGAAATTCTCGATAAGAAAACCGGCTATAGCGGATTTTTCCGCTTGGAGCAATACCGCCTGCGCCATGAGCTGTTTTCCGGCGGCTGGAGTCCGGCCATTACCCGCGAATGCCTGGAGCGCGGCCATGCCGTGGCGGTTCTGCTCTATGATCCTGACCGGGATGAGGTGGTGCTATTGGAGCAATTTCGGATCGGCGCGCTGGAGTTCAGCGGCGGCCCCTGGCTGCTGGAAATCGTGGCCGGGATCATCGATCACCCCGGCGAAACCCCCGCCGAGGTCGCCCATCGGGAAGCTTTGGAGGAGGCCGGTTGCGAACCCCGCGCGCTGTTGCCCATCTGTCATTATCTGGTCAGCCCCGGCGGCACCTCCGAAAGCATTACCCTCTTCTGCGGGCGGGTGGATACCGCGACGGTGCTCCCCGGCGTGCGCGGCGTGGCGACGGAACATGAGGATATTCAGGTGCATGTGGTCTCCCGCACCGAAGCTTTGGCGTGGCTGCGCACGGGCCGTATCCATTCCGCTGCACCGATCATCGCCTTGCAATGGCTGGAGTTACACCGCGCAGAGCTGTTGGAGTACTGGCGCGGCAGCGCTCCCGCTTAAATACCCAGGTGCCGCAGATCGGAATCCGAATGCGCCCGCTCCCAGAGTAGGCGAAACAGCTCCAGCAATTCCTTCATGCGGTCGCTGGGTCGGGGTTCGTATAGGCCGAGCAAGCGCTTTGGATCACTGAAACGCACCAGCATCCGCTCGTCGGCAATGATGAAAGCCTGTCCTAGCTCCGGTCGGTCCAGCGGTTCTTCACGATTCGGGGTGCGCAGCAGCAGGGCGCTGCTCAGACGATCACTCAGGCGCACCAGTCCCGGACAGGCGTTGCGCCAGTCTCGCGCAGGTGGCAACAACAAATGCAGACGCAATTTAGGCTGGTTGACCACCCGGTCGCGTACGGCTGCCAGCACTGCGGGATCGTTGTACAGCGCGGCGCGCACGACTGGCGTATACAGATACAGCACGCGCCCCATATCGGCCAGCAGTTGCAGCACGGCGCGGCGGCTATCCTCTAGGCCATCGAGCGTTGTTGGGGAGTTCTGGTCCTCGTTGGCCATCGCGGTTGCCTCGTCTGGGGAAAGACCGGGTTACACGTTACGCGCCTGCGCGGCGGCATTGCCGGTATAGGTGGTCGGCGTCAACGCCAGCAGGGCCTGTTTGGCTGCATCCGGCAGCGCCAAACCCAGGATGAAGTCCCGCAAGGTCGCTCGATTTACACGCTGGCCGCGCGTGAGCGCCTTGAGCTGTTCGTAGGGCTGTTCAATGCCATAACGCCGCATCACGGTCTGAATCGGTTCAGCCAGCACCTCCCAATTGGCATCCAGCTCAGCCGCCAGCGCCGCCGCATCGACCTCCAGCTTGTCGATGCCTTTCAGGCAGGACTGATAAGCAACCAGCGCATGGGCTAAGCCAACGCCCAAAGTCCGCAGCACCGTGGAATCCGTCAGATCCCGCTGCCAGCGCGAGAGCGGCAACTTGGCGGCCAGATGATCCAGCAGCGCATTGGCGACGCCCAGATTGCCTTCGGCGTTTTCAAAATCAATCGGGTTGACCTTGTGGGGCATGGTGGAAGAGCCGATTTCACCGGCCACGGTCTTTTGCCGGAACGCCCCCAGGGCGATATAACCCCACACGTCACGACAGAAATCCAGCAACACAGTATTGGCGCGCAGCAGCGCATGGAAAAATTCAGCCAAGTAGTCATGCGGTTCGATTTGGGTGGTGTACGGATTCCAGCTCAGCCCCAGTTGCTCGGTGACGAAGCGGCGACTGAAATCCTGCCAATCCAGCTCCGGATAGGCGACCAGATGGGCGTTGTAATTACCCACCGCGCCATTGATCTTGCCCAGCAAGGGGACCGTGGCCAGTTGCGCCCGCTGCCGACCCAACCGGTAAGCCACGTTAGCCATCTCCTTGCCCAGGGTGGTGGGCGAGGCGGGCTGGCCATGGGTGCGCGCCAGCAGCGGCTGATCGGCATGGCGGTGGGCTAACTGGGTCAGGGCTGTGACCAGGGCATCCAGTTGCGGCAATAACACCTGATCGCGCCCGGCGCGCAGCAGCAACGCATAGGCCAGGTTGTTAATGTCTTCGGAGGTGCAGGCAAAGTGGATGAATTCACTAACGGCTTCCAGTTCGGCGTCGCCCGCGATCTTTTCCTTGAGCAGATACTCCACCGCCTTCACATCGTGGTTGGTCACACGCTCAATGGCCTTGACGCGCTGGGCATCGGCCAAGGTGAACTGGGTAATGAGACCATCCAGAACGTCCATAGCGCGCGCGCTCAGTGCCGGAACTTCGGGGATGTCGGGATGGCAAGCCAAGGCTTGCAACCAGCGCACCTCAACTTCTACCCGGTAACGAATCAGTCCATACTCGCTGAACAGGGGCCGCAGTTCAGCCGTCTTGTCGGCATAGCGACCATCAATGGGGGAAATGGCAGTTAGAGCGGTCAGTTCCATGGCGCATTCCGAATGGGCATGGGGGACGGAGCGCGGCCGGAAGCCGCTACTCCATTACAGATACGGATTGCCTAAACTGGCGCGCCCGGCGAGACTCGAACTCACGACCTTTGGCTCCGGAGGCCAACGCTCTATCCAACTGAGCTACGGGCGCATGGGGGAAGGGAAAGCGCATTATATCCAGACTGCCCCTTGACGTCCAATCCAGTCATGCGTCCTTACAGCCTCATGACGTTGATCCGCCCCAATAGCTGCAACGCCGCCCGGCTGCCTCTCCTCTCACCATCCCACGGCACGTCATTGTGCGAGCGGTTTTCAGGCCCCGGCAAATAACGCTATAATTAATATGTTTAGTTTGATAAAACTGACCCGATAACAAATCCAAACCAAAACCTTCCTACCCATAGCGCCACTGGCCAACCCTTGGCCGCCCCAAGCCCAGGGAGAAGCATCTGGATCGAGCTGGGGACGCCATAATGACGCCGCTGGGAATGAGCAGGTTCATAATGCGTTCAGTGAGGTGAAGTGTGAGCTCGCAAGTCGCGGATAAATCCTTTGTCACCACGTTTGTCGCCCTGATTTCGGCGCTGGCGTTGCTCGTCACCGTGCTCTTCATGGTGGCTGCTTTGGTGGGTGTCGTTGGCAAAATCGCTCCTGATGATGGCGCGCGTAAACAAGCCGCCGTGCTGGAACGCATCAAACCAGTCGCCCAAGTCGCTTTCGCCGTACCCAAAGCCCCTGGCACCGAGTTGAAATTGTCGGGCCAGCAAGTCTACGACAAGGTTTGCGCGGCTTGCCACGCCACCGGCGTGACCGGCGCGCCCAAGGTGGGCGCTAAAGAGCAGTGGGAACCGCGCCTGGCACAGGGTCTGGATACCCTGGTGACTCATGCGGTCACCGGCCTGCGCGCCATGCCGGCCAAGGGTGGGAATCCTTCCTTAACAGAGGCGAACCTGAAGGATGCCATCACCTACATGCTGAATGAAACGGGCCTCAAGACGGGGGCCACTCCTGCCCCAGATGCTGCTTCCGCACCAGCGCCAACTGCTCCCGCTGCGGTGGTGCCGACCCCAGTCCAACCCGCCACCGCCCCGATTCCCCCCGCTCCGCTTCATGCGGTTCCAGCGGGGGTCTCCGCCACTGCCCCGATTACAGCGTCCGTTCCAGCAGCCCCTCTAGTTGCCCCACAGCCAGTTACTGAGGCTCCAGCGGCCGCTCCAGTCCCGGCAAAGCCAACCGCTGCGGCAGTTCCCCCCGCTCCGCTTCATGCGGTTCCAGCAGGGGTCTCCGGCAAACCTCTGGCGACCGCCCCGATCCCAGCGCCCCCACTGTCTGCGGTAGCTCCCCCATCGGCCCCGGCTAAACCCGCATCGGCAACCTTTGACAGTCATGTCGAGCAGCTTAGCAAGGATCAAGGAAAGGCTGCGGTGGCTGCGCCCGCCGCGCCCAACTGATCTATTGGCTCTCGCCCTTCCATAATGCAAGGGCCATCCTCCGGGGTGGCCCTTCATTTTTACGCGCTCCTGATGCGTCCTGACCTCCGCTATACCGAATCCCCGCATCGCCAGCACCGCGTCGGCGCGAACCTCCGCGCCTTGTGGCCCTATTTCTGGGAATATCGCAGCCGCGTATTGCTGGCGCTTGGCGTGCTGGTGCTGGCCAAGGTCGCCAATATCGGCGTGCCGCTGGTGCTGAAACAGATTGTGGATCGCCTGGATGTCCATCGCCAGGCGACTTTGGCGTTGCCGCTGGCCCTGCTGCTGGCCTATGGCGCGCTGAAGCTGAGTAGCAGCCTGTTTAGCGAACTGCGCGATGTGCTGTTTGCCCGAGTTCGATATCGGGCGATGCGACGCTTAACGCTGCGCACGCTGGCGCATCTGCACGCGCTATCGCTGCGGTTTCATCTGGAGCGCAAGACCGGGGCTATCAGCCGCGATCTGGAGCGCGGTGCGCGCAGCCTGAGCACCTTATTGAATTACCTGGCTTTCAGTATCCTACCGGTGCTGGTCGAATTCCTGTTGGCGGCGGCTCTGCTGCTGGGCCGCTATCCACCGATTTTTACCCTGATTATCGTTGCTAGCGTCGCGGTCTACGTTATCTTCACCTTGGCGATCACCAATTGGCGGATGGAGCATCGCCATGCCATGAATCGGCTGGAATCTCAAGCTGGCAATGAGGCGATTGAAAGCCTCATCAATTACGAAACCGTCAAATACTTTGGTAATGAGGAGTGGGAGCTGCGCCGCTGCGACGCCACACTGGCGGCTTGGGAAAACAGTGCCGTGTTGAGCCAAACCTCCATGTCCGTGTTGAACTTCGGACAAGGTGCCATCATCGCCATCGGCGTGACGGTGATGATGGCGGTCGCCGCCGCCCAGGTGGCGGCCGGTGACCTGACCCTGGGTGATCTGGTAC
This sequence comes from Candidatus Contendibacter sp., assembly GCA_049293375.1. GTDB lineage: Bacteria > Pseudomonadota > Gammaproteobacteria > Competibacterales > Competibacteraceae > Contendibacter. The sequence goes on along the minus strand of JBATSQ010000175.1, from coordinate 11,808 downwards.
TGGTCAATGCCCTGTTGTTGCAATTATTCATTCCGCTCAATTTTCTAGGCATCGTCTACCGGCAAATCAAGTATGCGCTGGCCGACATGGATGACCTGGTGCGCCTGTTCGCGCGCACACCGGAAATTCAGGATGCGCCGACCGCCGGGGAACTCAGTGTGACGCACGGTGAGCTGCGTTTTGAGCGGGTCGATTTCGCCTATCAGCCAGACCGACCCATCTTGTTCGACGTGAGTTTCACCATACCGCCGGGGCGCAAGCTGGCGGTGGTGGGTGCCAGCGGTGCCGGCAAATCGACGCTGGCGCGCCTGTTGTTCCGGTTTTACGAGGTGACGGGCGGGCGCATTCTGGTGGATGGACAGGACATTCGCGCGATCACGCAGCACAGTCTGCGCGCCGCGATTGGCATCGTGCCGCAGGACACGGTGCTCTTCAACGACACCCTGTACTACAACCTGGCATATGCGCGCCCTGACGCCAGCCGTACGGAGATCGCCGCTGCGGTCCACCTGGCGCAGTTACAGGATTTCATCGCCGCGCTGCCTGCGGGTTACGATACGGTGGTCGGCGAACGTGGCCTGAAATTGTCAGGCGGCGAGAAGCAGCGGGTCGCCATCGCGCGCGCTATCCTTAAACGACCGCGCATTCTGATTTTCGATGAGGCCACCTCGGCCCTGGACAGTCGCTCTGAGCAGGCCATTTTACAGGCCTTGCGCGCGGTGGCCGCTGAGCACACCACACTGGTGATCGCCCATCGCCTGTCCACCATCGTGGATGCCGATCAAATTTTGGTCCTGGATCATGGCCGGGTGCGCGAGCAGGGCTCTCACCGTGAATTGCTGCAACAAGGTGGGCTCTACGCCCAAATGTGGGCTTTACAGCAGCGCGAACAGGAAACCTCTGCTGAGGAGCAAGCGTTGCTGGGGACGGATTGAGCGTTTCGGGCGGCGGGCCGCTCGCCGTGACACAATCGACCTTGTTGTAGGAGGGACTGCTCATGCTGCTTGAAATCGAAAATCTACGGGTCTGTTACGGCAATGTTGAGGCGTTGCATGGCATCAATCTCCACATCAGCCAGGGCGAGATCGTAACTCTGCTGGGCGCGAACGGCGCGGGTAAAACCACCACGCTACACGCTATCAGCGGGTTGCTGCGACCGGCCAGCGGCGAAATCCGTTATGAATCCCGCCCGATTCATCAGTTACCCGCCCATCGCCTGGTGCGCATGGGTATCGCACAGGCCCCAGAAGGCCGACGCATTTTCGGCGCGCTCACCGTGCGGGAAAATCTCAATCTCGGGGCCTTCACGCGTGCGGATACAGCGAAAATCGCGGAAACCGCGCGCTGGATTTACGAGCTGTTTCCGATTCTGGCGCAACGCCGTGAGCAGCTCGCCGGGACCCTCAGCGGCGGCGAACAACAAATGCTGGCTATCGGTCGGGCCCTGATGGCGAATCCGCGCATCCTGCTCTTGGATGAACCCAGCCTGGGCCTGGCTCCGCTGCTGGTCAAGGCCATTTTCCAAACGCTGTGGGAAGTCAATGAGGCTGGCGTGACTATCGTGCTGGTGGAGCAAAACGCCCGCGCCGCTCTGAAACTGGCCCATCGCGGCTATGTCATGGAAGTGGGCCGGATCGTGCTGGAAGATCGCGCCGAGGCGTTGCTGGCTAACCCCGAAGTCCGCGAGGCGTATCTGGGCGGCGGTTCGTGATTCCCGGCGCGGGCGCGGTTACGGCCGAGGTCCAGCATGGCCGGGCGGTGGGGATGCTGCTCGCGGCGGCCGTGCTGTGGAGCCTGGGCGGCGTGTTGATTAAATGGGTCCATTGGCATCCGGTGGCGATTGCCGGGATGCGCAGCCTAATCGGCGCGCTGGTGATAGGCTTGTTGTTTCGCAAGGAACTAAAATTCACTGGCTCGTTCGAGCAAATCGGCGTGGCGGTGACCTATGCGGGCACCGTGGTGTTATTTGTGATCGCTAACAAACTCACCACCGCCGCCAGCGCCATCCTGCTCCAATACACCGCCCCCCTCTATGTCGCCTTGTTCAGCCCGTGGTTTTTGGGTGAGTCGACGCATCGCAATGACTGGCTTAGCCTGGCGGCCATCTTGTTCGGGATGCTGCTGTTCTTTGGCGATCAACTGGATTTCAACGGCTATCTGGGCAACGCGGTCGCGTTATTGAGCGGCTTTTGCTTTGGCTGGCTGACTTTGTTTCTGCGCCGCCATCGTGAAGAATCGGCTATTTCGGGGTTGGTGCTGGGCAATCTGCTAGCCGCTCTGGTGGGTCTGCCGTTCATGTTTCAGTCCATGCCTGATGCCGCTGGGTGGGTCGGTTTGCTGTTGCTGGGTGTGGTGCAACTGGGATTGCCCTATGTGCTCTATGCCTGGGCGCTGCGCCAGGTTCGCGCCGTGGAGGCCATTCTGCTGCCGATGATTGAGCCGGTGCTGAATCCCTTGTGGGTGTTTTTGCTGCTGGGCGAAACTCCGGGACTGCTCGCGCTGCTGGGCGGTGCGATCATTTTGGGCGCGGTGCTGGCACGGGCCAAAGCCAGTTTCTAGGACGCCTGGGCTTCAGTACAGCAGGCATTCCTGCCGTAGGGGTTCAAACGCCAGCCGCTCTTGCGCCCACGCATTGCGCAGACCGGCCAAATCCGCCTCCGCTTCCAACGCTAGTCGCAACTGCGCATCGCCAGCCAACAGGTCGATAGCTGGAATATCCGCCACGAACTCGTAGGGCTTGGCGCGCCAGCCGAACGCCTCCGGGGCCACGCGCTGCACGCTCTGCAACAAGGCGACGCCCACTATGTAGGCATCAAAGTGGTGGCGGTCCGTGATATGAATCTGCACCCCGCCGCAGGTCTTGCCCGCGTGCTTCTGAAACTGGGGCCGGAAGAACAGCGGCCGAAAGCGGCAGCCGGGGAGCGCGTAGCGTGATAGCGCGGCGGCCAGCGCTTCGGGATCAATACCTGGCGCGCCCACCACTTCAAACGGCCGACAGGTCCCGCGTCCCTCAGACAGCTCCGTCGCCTCTAGCAAGCATAATCCGGGGTACACTAGCGCGGTATCGACCGTGGGCATGTTGGGCGAGGGATAGATCCATGGCAAGCCGGTCTCCTCAAAAAACATCGTGCGCTGCCAGCCCCGCAGCGCGATGACCTCCAGCTCGCAAGCAACACCGCGCTGCTGCTGGACATAGCGCGCGATTTCACCGGGGGTCAAGCCATGCCGGTTAGGTACGGGGTGCAAACCCACAAAGGACTCGAAGCCGGGCTTGATGAGATTGCCCTCGGTGGCCAAGCCGCCGATTGGGTTAGGCCGGTCGCACACCAGGACCCGCACGCCCGCCTGGCCCGCCGCCGCCATGCACAACGCCATGGTCCAGACGAAGGTGTAATAGCGCGCGCCCACATCTTGCAAGTCCATCACCAGGGCATCCAGACCGGCCAACTGTTCCTGGCGCGGCGTCAAGCTGGCGAAGGTGCTGCCGTACAAACTGTGTACCGGTACTCCCAACCGAGCATCCAGCGCCACATCCTCCACCCCCTCCATGTCCTGTGCTTCGCCGCGCGCCCCGTGCTCCGGGCCGAAGATGGCGGCGATGCGCGCCCCAGCCGCTTGCAGGCCATCCAGCGCGTGGCGCAATTCCGCGTCCACGCTGGCCGGATGGCATACCACACCGATACGCGCGCCGCGTATTTTTTCAGGACATTCGTGGATGAGGATTTCAAGACCGGTTTGCACGCGAGCCATAGGAAAGTCAGCCCTTAGTCATAGCTGTCGGGATGCTGATTCTAACTCTAGGCACGGCAGCGCCACAGTTCCCACCGAGTGGCATGGCGCTGTTTCGGTGCCGTTGGGCGGCGCTACTATGAGCACTCCCCTTCCCCTCAATGAGATAACCGCCCACGCCCGTATCCGGGTCAATGATAATGTAGCCAAAGCCACTGAAACCATAGGCGTTGATGGCTTTTTCGTGGACGGTGACTTCCTTACCGGCGGCAATGGCATTCTGGATTTCTTCGGCCACGCCGCGACTTAAGGAGAGCTTGGGCAGGGCAGCAGCGGCGTTCTTCTGGGTGATGGTGTAAATCTTCTGGCCTTGGCGGGCGGCGATGGCAATGGCTTTGACCGCACTGACGGCTTGGGGACAGTCGGGGAGGCTGGGGTTTTGGAGAGTTCCAGTTTCATCGGTGTAGCGGCATGTGGTGCGGTCGATCCAGAATTCTTCCGGGGTGGCGTGTTCCAGGGCGCTGGCTTGTTGGCCGCGCATCCGGTTGTAGGCAATCCAGGCGGCTTTGTCGTTGATCTTGCTCCAGCGCAGATAGCGCATGTGGCCACTTCCAACTGTGCATGTGCATACTGAAGCTGGCGGGGTTCCTCGTCTAGCCACGCACAGAGTCGTGCCGCTTCATCCAGCGTGTAGATCGGCGGTCGCCCCGAACGGGGTTCATCATACAAACCGCACAATCCTCCCTGTTCCCATCCAGCCAGCCAGGCGCTGATCGTGTCCACCCCCACTTCAAACAACGTGGCCAGGGCCATCCGCGTATAGCCTCGATGGGCCAGATACACCGCCTGCGCCCGTTGCCGCACCCGGCTGTTTGGCCCATCCTTCCACGCCGCCCGCAGAGTCTCGCATTCCTCGTCGCTTAAGCGTCGAATCCGCTTCACCACGCTGCTCCTTCACCACATATCGACCTTAAATAATACCCGACTTCTTGGGTAAGGTACTTATCAGTCAATTCATTTCCGAAAAAAGGGTAGGATAGGCTCTAAGCCTGAGCCTTGGGCCATTCCTCCCGCCATCCTTTCAAAAAACCTACACCTATGAGCGTGACTAGCCCCCATCGCCCCCGTAAAGCGAATGTCGCCCTAAGCCTGCTGGCCGTCCTGCTCTTGCTGTTTGGCTTGACCCTGGTGGATGCGGCTTGGCATCGCCGCGTTCCCGACTCCGCCGCGAACCGCGCGCTGGTGCGGGAACTCGGTTTGACGGACCTCAGCTTATTTACCGAGGCGCGCTACACCCGCCATCCCAGCCAGGCCGACTACCATGCCGCGTTTCAGGATCATCCGGCGGCGTTGGAACACTTCCCCACCGGCTCCCTGCTCGCACCGCCACCGCCATTGCGTTATCCACCCTAAGCCAGCATTCGCGCCGCCAGCACTGCTTGGTAGATGCCAAACAGAATCACCAGCGCACCGGCCAACTGTCGCACCCACCCACGGCGCACCCACTGGGCCAGCGTCGCCGCGAATACGCCCATCGCCAATAAGGCCGGTAGCGTGCCCAACCCAAAGCACAGCATGAGCACGCCACCCTGGACCGCACCGCCCGCAGCCAGCGCCCAGACCAGCACACTGTAAACCAAACCACACGGCAGCCAGCCCCACACCAAACCGATACCCAGCGCCTGCACCGGGGTACGCACCGGCAAGCAACGCCGACCTAAAGGTTCAATCCGCCGCCACAACCGCCCGCCGGCGCGTTCCAATCGCGCCAATCCCTGCCACCATCCGGCCAGATAAAGCCCCAACGTCACCATGAACAACCCAGCGACGATCTGCAAGCTTAACTGCAACCGCTGCAACGCCAGTAGATGGACCGCCCACGCCCCGACTCCCCCGGCTAAAGCGCCCGCCGCCATGTAGCTCAGCAACCGGCCCAGGTTATACGCCAACAGAAACGGTAAGCGCCTCCACAGCGCTAGGCCAGGCGTGGCGGGCAAGCCCAGCGTTAAGGCCCCAACAATGCCACCGCACATGCCCAAGCAGTGCACTCCACCACTCAGCCCTACCAGGAACGCAGCCAGCCAGGTGGTGGTTAGTTCCATTTATCGCTCCGTTCCAGCACTGGCATCTAGCGCTTTCCCCACCGTATCCTAGCCAAGAAAAAAGCCCGGCAATGCCGGGCTTTGAATCACTGAATGCGCAATCCGCGCAGCCGATCCCGTAGCTTAAGACGCCGACCGTAAGGAATTTTGTGGCGCTAGGCTGCCTTCGATCTGTCTCCAAGCGGCGGGGAACACCTTGGCCACCACCGCGCTGAGCGGCAGCAGGATCAAACCCGCGCCCACCAAGGCCACGATCCAGAACCCCGCCAGCGGCGCAAACGCCAGTACCAATACCATGTACGCCAAAATCTTGAATAATTCTTTCATAAACACTTTACGCGAGAGATCCCGAAGCCACCGAGCCGGGGACACTGCGTCCTCCATAAGGTCAATGCCTGAGCGGATCGTGGTCAATTCGATCCGGCTGTGGAGGCAATGCGCGGCGCGATTCTCGTCCGAATACTCGCTCCATGAGCCACCTTGTCCTTGCGGGTAGGCGCTGTTCGCACCCTCTCAAGCAATCAACTCCAAATGCCACGCTTGAATGCCAACCATGAGGTGCAGGATAACGCAATTAATGTTGCAATGCAATAAAAATTCGAGCGGCTTTAACAGATGCGCGGCAACTGCTCGCCACTCAACCAGTCCACCAGACGGTGCCCACCGAAAACGGTTTGCATGGTGACAAAGCGGTGGGGATCCGCCCGAACCTCACCGATCACCGCCGCTGCCTGGCCTAGCGGATGGGCGCGCAACGCGGCCAGCGCTGCTTCCGTATCTTCCGGGGCGCAGATCGCCACCAGCTTGCCTTCATTGGCGACGCACAGCGGATCCAGTCCCAGCAATTCGCAAGCCCCCGCCACTGCTGGGCGGAGGGGAATCGCCGCTTCCTGAAGATGCATCCCCACCCCAGACTGCGCGGCGATTTCATTTAGCGTGGCCGCCAGGCCGCCCCGAGTCGGATCACGTAGGCAGCGCAACCCCGGCGCGACCGCGAGCAACGCCGCTACCAGCTCATGCAAGGCGGCGCTGTCAGATTGCAAAGCTGTCTCGAAGGTCAAGCCAGCCCGCTGCGACATGACCGCTACGCCATGATCGCCCAGTGTGCCGCTGACCAAAATACAATCGCCGGGACGCGCTCGATCACCGGAAAGCTGTAGACCTGCGGGAATCACGCCGATGCCCGTGGTGTTGATGAACACGCCATCGCCTTTGCCGCGCTCCACCACTTTGGTATCGCCGGTGACGATGGCCACACCCGCCGCTTGCGCAGCGGCGGCCATGGAATCCACGATGCGCCGTAAATCAGCGAGCGGCAAACCGGCTTCCAGGATAAACCCGGCGGATAAATATAAGGGACGCGCACCCGCCATCGCCAGATCGTTGACCGTGCCATGCACCGCCAGCGAGCCGATGTCGCCGCCGGGGAAAAATAGCGGCGCGATAACATAACTGTCCGTGGTCATGGCGATCCGGCCAGGCGGCAAGTCCAGACAGGCCTGATCATTGCGTTGATCGAGCCAGGGATTGCGAAACACCGCCGCAAACAATTCCTCAATCAATTGCGCCATGGCGCGGCCGCCGCTGCCATGGCTCAGTTCGACTTGGCCATGGGCAAAGTCCAGGCCGCTGGTGAATACCTGGCGAACGCGCGCCGTGCTCATGTCGCCCCCTGATAGCGCCCATAGCGGTAATAAGCCGCGCACGCCCCTTCCGACGAAACCATGCACGCGCCGAGTGGGGTTTCCGGGGTGCAGGCGGTGGCGAACAGCTTGCAGTCGGTCGGTTTCTTTACCCCGCGCAGAATCGTCCCACACAAACAGGCCCGGTGCTCGGTGGCGGCCTGCTCAATCAGCGGGAAGCGTTGCTCCGCATCAAAACGATGGTAAGGCGCGCGAATGCGCAACGCGCTATGCGGCACCGGTCCCAGGCCGCGCCAGGAAAACAGCGGGCGTTGCTCGAAGATTTCGGCCATGAGCTGCTGGGCCTTGCGGTTGCCCTCGCGACTGACCGCGCGGGTATACTGATTTTCCACTGCGGCCCGCCCGGCATTGAGCTGGCGCACCAGCATCAGAATCGACTGCATCACATCCAGCGGTTCAAAACCGGCGATCACCACCGGTTTATGGTAGTCCTGGGCGAAGCGCTCGTAGGGCCGACTGCCGATCACCACGCTGACGTGAGCCGGCCCCAGAAAACCATCAATCGGCACGGCCTCCAGAGCGCGCGCTTCCGGCGCGTCCAGGAGATGGGCGATGGCGGCGGGCGTCAGCACATGATTGCAAAAAACGCTGAAATTCGGCAAATCGAGCGCCGCCGCCTGCTGGATGATAAGCGCCGTGGGCGGCGTTGTAGTCTCAAAGCCGATGGCGAAGAACACGACTTCGCGGTCGGGATGCCGTTGCGCCAACGCCAGGGCGTCGGCGGCGGAATAGATCATGCGGATATCCGCCCCCGCCGCCTTGGCCTTGAGCAAGCTGTGTCCGCCCGAACCCGGCACCCGCAGCAGATCGCCGTAACTGCACAGAATGACTTCAGGTCGGGCAGCCAGCGTCAGCGCCAGATCCAGACGGCTGATGGGCAGCACGCACACCGGACAACCCGGCCCGTGGATCATGCGCACACCAGCGGGCAATAAATCCTGTACGCCGTAACGGTAGATGGCATGGGTGTGGCCGCCGCAGAATTCCATCAGATGATAGCGGCGGTCGGGCCGCGCTTCCGCCGCAATCCGCTGGGCCAAGCCGCGCGCCGCCGCGCTGTCGCGAAATTCATCGATGTACTTCACGCCCGGTCGCCTCGCTGAGTGGTGTTCCTGCTGGGAGCTTATGCGCTCTGGCGATTTTTGCCAGAAAAACGCAGGCGCGGCGCGCTGGACTGCGCTCAATCCACCGCCATGCGCGCTTCCCGAAGGTCCAAGACAAAATCAACGCAAGGATCCAGCGCAGTCACCAACCACTCGACCGCCTGCCGTGTCCGTACGCCCTCCCCGACCCGCCGACCGACCAAACCGCGCGACAGCGGCCCTTCGGGATGAAAATTCCACTCCGTGGGTGCCAGAATCCGGTAGGCGCTGACTGTGCCGTTCTCGGTCTTCAGCCAGTGCGCTAACCGCCCCCGCGCGCATTCCACCACCCCAAGACCGGAGCCATTAGCCGTTGCTGCCGCCGCTGGTGCGACGTCGGCGGCAGCGTCATGAATCACCGTTTGCGCCCGTTGGCGAATTTCCGTGACCAGCGCGCCGCATTCGATCAGCCGCGCCGCCAGTCGCGTTAACAGCCCCGTACCATAATCAGCGCACAAGGCGGCGAGCAACGGATGCGTCCACTGGCGCGCCAGCGCGCCGGTTTCGTACACCACGCCGTCGCGCTGCGGATAGGCGCAAAACGCATCATCCGCAGCGTCGGCCAAGCGCTGCGCCAGCCATTGCGGATTCAGCGCAGGCAACGGTTCCACCGCACTACGGCCAAAGTCCGCCAAGCCGTGTTCCAGTATCAGGCGCAGGGTAGCAGCCACCACAGTCGGTGCGGCGGCTACCCATTGCCGAAACGCCTGGCCTTCGCGCCGATCCTGGTCGGCGTAGGCGAGTCCATAGACGGAATACTTCAGCTCAGTCTCAATGGCCGTCAGCGTCCTGGCGAGAGCCGCTACATCGGCCAGCAGCGGCCCGCCGCTGATGCGTTGCCAAGCAGGATCGGAAAACAGTTGTAGCGGCAGACTCTTCAATGCTTGCCGCAGCCGCTTGAAAGATTCAACGGCGGGAGGGAGGCCGACGCTGCGTGGCCAGTCCAGCAGCAACCGCCAGAGGGTCTGTTCGAGGGCTTCAGCCGCCACCAACAACTGACGCGCGGCGCTTTGGGCGGGAGGGAGGCGCAGACCGAGCGCGTTTTCCGCCGCCGTCAGGCCCGCGACGCTCTGTGCAGTGGCACATAAGCTGAACCAGCGCGGCAGCAGCGCCATGGCCTCCTCCAAAGGGCGGCCAATCAGTAGGGCGCACGCCTGGATCGGGCGGGTGGAATGCGGCGCGACCCGGACGATCACGCCTTGATCGACGCATACCTGAATATACAGCTTGCCTTCGCCACCGGTCAGCGCGGCGCTCATGGCGATGCTGACAACATCTCAGCCATCTGATCGAACAGCCGATAAATCTCAAGCGCTTGTTCCGGCGACACTTTCTCCACCGCATAGGCGCGGGCCTGAACGATCAAAAAATCTCCGACCGCAACGCTTTCATCCAATAACAGCAAGCTGACCTCAAGCTGCTCGCCGTAACGCTCCACCAGCGCGTTGCCGCCACGCAGTTCGACGATCCGGGCTGGAATGGCGAGGCACATGGTTCAGCCCGTCGCGGTCGCCGATGCAGCGCGCGGTGCTCCGGTGCGGCCAAAGCACGCGCGTCCATTCGCAGCCGCTGCCTGGACCATGGGAAAGTGCGACCGGATTTGGCTCAAAAATAGCTGCTTCTTCATCTGATCTGACCTTCAAATCCTACGATCTTGGGCGGACTGAGGTCCGTGGGAAGGGAATCCAGGCCTGGATTTAATACGAGCGCGGAGCGGACGCGAAGTAGTGGCCGTTGGTTTCGTAGCTCACCGCCGTCGAGGAATTGAAGAGCTGCGCTACCGCCGTGAACTGCGATGGCGTGAGGAACATCTGCGTACTGGTGTTCGACCCCTCCAGGGTGTAGTAGAGCCAGAATTTCTTCTCAATATCGCTGAAGCCGAAACTGTAGTGCGTAACATTGGCCCAAGCCATGGGAACACCCCCTTATAGTAAGCTTTCTTTATTAAAGGACGGATGCGGCCATCCGTCTAGGTTAAGCGCCGGGGGATGCCTCACACATAGCCCACAGCGCCTAAGAGCCTGTCTTCACGGAAGACGGGTATGGAAAGGCGGGGCATCGGAGGGAGTGGGGTAGAGTTGCTGCAAGGCTCGACGGATGGCGGTCAAGAGCAGCCTAGCGCGACTACAGGAGGGATTTTGTGCATAGTCCTTGCTTAAGCGCCGATAGCGTCCCCAACACCCGAAAGTCTGTTCGATCACCCACCGGCGGGGCAAGACGGCAAAGCCGAGTTGATCCTTGGGCTTTTGGATGATCTCGACAGGCCAGCCGAAGCGGTCCTGTACCTGCGCTTCCCAGTCGGCACCCGCAAAGCCTGCATCGGCGCGGATCAAAGGCCACGGATCGGCCCAGGGAAGAGGCCTTGAGGCGCTCCAGCAAGCGCCAGGCTCCCGCCCGTTCACCGGTACTGGCCGGGAGTACCGTACTTTCCAAGAGATTTCCCAGCACATCGCTGGCGGCAAACCGCTTGCGACCCTTCACCTTTTTGTTCCCATCATAACCGCGCAGCCCCCTTTTTCGGTGGTCTTGACGCTTTGGCTGTCCATCACCGCCACCGTCGGATAGGCACCCCGCCCCTGAGCTTGGCAAACCTGGGGTGGGAGGGCCGCAAGCACCCGATCCCACACCCCGCTGCGCTGCCAACGCCAGAAACAGGAGTAGACCGTCTTCCACTTCGGGTATTCGCGCGGCAAATAGCGCCACTGGCAGCCCGTGCGCAACTGATAAAAAATCGCATTCATGATCGCCCGACGATCCACTATTCCCGGTTGCCGCCCGGATCAATGGCCCCACTATCGCCCACTGCTCATCACTTAAGTCACTGGGGTAGCTCATTTTGTTCATCTTCATCAGCCCAGTATGCCAAACCCTCATCCGTGAAGACAGGCTCTTAGATGCGGCTTGAGGGCGTTTTTTTCATTATCACCCCGGCAGGCGTATGCGACAGATGGGCGCAATAACCCAGATCAATGGCCTTGTCGGCCAAGAGCCGTAAGTCCTAGCGAGCATGACCAGCCGGGGCTTCACTGCACGCCAACGCCGTGAGCTTCGCCCGTTGGCTCCCGTCGATTTCCACCGGACGACCGGAACGCGGTTTGTCCTGCAACATGGCCAAGCCCTCCCGTCGATACC
>JBATSQ010000174.1:0-3516 GCA_049293375.1 Candidatus Contendibacter sp. | reverse complement strand
CGGTGCCATCGTGCGCCTTTGCCTTGGGGGTCGGTCAACTTGAAGTGCGTTCGGCGCTTAATCAGCTATTTGCGGCCGAACTACCCTTGGTGGTCAACAATCCCGCCGAGGTGATGGGCTTGACCGTGCGAGTGCCACGCCAGGAAGATTTTGATCGGCTAGGGATCGAGCGCCAGGAATTTTTCTCGAAATTGCGGTTTGCGGTGGAGTCTCCGCCGGGCGGTCGAAGTGTGGTCAGGGTGACCTCGCTCGAACCGATGCGCGACCCTAACTTTCACCTGTTAGTAGAATTGGTTTGGCCGCGTGGCCGCTTGATTCGTGAATTTCCAGTTCAGCTAGATCCCGAACTGTACGCAAATCGTAGACCGCCGCCACCGCCGCCACCGGCGGTCATGCTGCCACCACCCATTGCCAAGGCGCCCAGCGCAGAAAAGCCGACCGCTCCGCCACCGCCAGCGTTGCCAGCGGCCCCGCCGGTCAGCTTTGAAGGGGCCTCTGCCTATGGGCCAGTCGCTCGCGGTGAAACCTTGGCCGCCATTGCCCGGCGGGTTCGTCCCTCATCCACGATCAGCCTGCCAAAAATGATGGCGATCCTGGTGGCAGGTAACCCAGCCGCGTTCGGCAACGGGAATCCCAACCTCTTGCGCTCTGGTGTTACGCTGAAGGTGCCTACGGCGCAGGCCTTGGGGGTGCAAGGCGTGTCACCGCCGACAGAGACCATAGCCGTGGCACCGATTGCGGCCACCGCTCCCGCAGCGGTTGCCCCGCCCACGCTGGAATCCACCGCACCGGCGGCGCTTACCGCAACTGGCGTCCAGCCCCCAGCCCCGGCGGTGCCCGCGCCGGTGACCACGCCACCCGCTCAGGCGGATGTACAGCCCCCAACGACTGCCCAGCCACCGGAGGCCGTCACACCGCCCGTGGCGACGACACCAGCGCCCGCTGGCTTGCCACAGGAAATCGTGCCGCAGGCCATAGCGCCTGTAGCGGAAGGCACAGGCACCGCTGGCCAGGCCGGTTCTGCGGTAGTCCAGCCTCCGGTCGCGTCTAGCGCGCCGACAGCGCAGACTCCATCCGCGACCGAGACGGCCGCGCCATCGCAAGCGAGCGCTGCGTCTCCAACGCAGTCCGTGCCTTCGGCGGCAGCGACTCCAGTGGCTCCGCCTCCGGCGGGTGCTGCGCCCGCAACTCCCTTGCAAGAAGCAGAAGCTAGTTGGATGAGCAATCCAATCATCTGGTTGGCGCTAGGTCTGATTGCTTTGGCGATTGCCGCCCTGGTGTTGTGGCCGTTGTTGCGCCGTCCGGTGCGCAGCAAGTCGGCGACGATAGCGGAGCCCAACGTCTTCGCGCCTCCTGAAAGCGCAACGCAGGATACTCAGCCTCCGCCTGCCACCAACATCGACACGCAGGCGCGCGATTTTCGTGCTGAGCGTTTGGAAGCAAGCGCTGGTATTGGCGCGGCGGCGGCAGCCGCTTGGGCGGCGTCAAATCCCCCTTCAGAGAGAACACAAACGCCTAAGCCGATTAAGGAGCTGCTCAAGGATTTTGAGGGCGAACCGAGTAGTGAGCGCTTAGCGCCGATGATGTCGCAAGGCCGGGAATTGTTGCTTGAAACAGCGCCGACCTCCAAGCCTGCGGAGGTGCGTCGGCCTCTGGATGCGTTTACAGAGCCGGCGACCGAATCGTTCATTAAGCCGGATTTGGCCTCGACGCCGCCGCCTCAGACGGAATTTCCTTCTGAGCTGCGCCTGGATGGCCTGGACTTTGATCTGAACGAGCTGGGTTTGGACAAATCCACCCGGTCCCGGACCTCCGACCGCCCGCCGCTGGAGATGAAGCCAGCCACGCCGGGCGGAGTCAAGAGACCGGTTAATTCGCCGTTGCTGGACTTAAGTATTTCCGAACCGGCCACCGAGCCGCCATCCCTTGGGGTTGTTGATTCGGGTGCAAAGCCGGGCCTTAAGTTCGAATTTTCCGATGTGACTCAGACGTTGGAGAAGCAAAGCTCAGGCCAGGATGTGCTCCGGCTGGATGAGGATTTACAGAGTCTGGGCGGCGGTGTGGCCGTGCTTGATGCTGATAAAACGGCGAGCGGCGGCATGTCCCAGGGTATCGGCATGGATGTAACCGACTATGTGGAAACCAAGCTGGATCTCGCCTCGGCCTATCTGGATATGGGCGACAAAGTCGGCGCGCGCGGCCTGTTGGAGGAGGTGTTGCGGGAAGGTGATGCCGCCCAGAAGGAGCGGGCGGAGCAGTTGCTTAAGAAATTAAGCTGATTGTTGATCCGGTTGGAGTGATCAAAAAGCCCCTCTTGGAGGGGCTTTTTGATTCTGATGAAGTTGCGGCGGTTTAACGGATCCGGCCTGTAGTGACTGGGTCAGCCAACGCCACCGCCCGATCCGCCGCGCCTCGTTGCGCGAAGCGGGCCACAGTGCCGGCGGGTAGCCAGACCAGGGTGCCGGCGGGCAGGCTGATCTGGCCGCTTTGAGCCGCTGCATTCCAAGCCCGATTGAGGTTGGTCAGTTCCCAGGAGTTTAGGCCGTAATAACTGGCCAGCGTGGGGGCGTCCACCGTTTGCCGCAGCCGCACCCGATCCAGATTGAGCGGCGCTTCATAACGAACGCCCTCCGGGAAAAAGTGCTGGGAGTTACGGGCGATGTCGCGGGCCGCTAGAAACTCAGCATAGAAATTACGCGAGGCAAACCCAAAGCCCGGCCCGGCGTAATAGCGAGTGATAGCGATAAAATCGTTACCATGCGCGGCCTGGGCGCGCTTCATCCCGCCCACGCCGTGATTATAGGAGGTAAGGGCGAGCGGCCAGCTTCGCAACTGGTTATAAGCGCTACCCAGATAGCGCGCCGCGCCTTGGGCCGAGGCCACTGGATCACGCCGCTCATCCACCGCCGCGTTGAGCATGCCGAAATGACGCGCGGTGCCAGGCATGAATTGCCACATGCCCACCGCGCCCGCCGCAGAGGCGGCGTGATTCTGAAAGGAGGACTCGACATGGGGGAGATAGGCTAAATCTTCGGGTAGACCCGCCTCCCGAAACACGTTGCGAAATGCGGCGTCATAGCGACCGCTGATTTCCAGCCCGCGCTTGAAGCGTTCGCGCATCCCGCGCTGACTGCGCAGGCGCTCACTGGCTCCAGCGATGGCACCAGGACCGCCGCTGCTTGCCCGAATCCGGTCCGCCAGTTTTTGTTCGGCTGGCGTGAGCGGCGCATTAAATGCCGCCTTGGCTTCCACCTGGCTCAGCAGGGTTTTCAGCTGCTCCTGATGCTCCTTAACGAAATCTTTTTGCTCTGGTGTTTGGTTTTCGCCGATTTCACCGGGTAGCGTGAGGACGGCGTACACCAGATCCAGGTAACGATGGTCATGCAGCGCCACGCGATTGCGGCCCCAGTTCGAGTAGACGTCGCGCCAGAATGCAACCTGCGGTTGCAAGCCTGGCGGTGCCGGGAATAGAGCATCGCCGCTGGTAGTGGATGACGGCTTGACCGGCGCTACGGG
>JBATSQ010000173.1:0-4263 GCA_049293375.1 Candidatus Contendibacter sp. | reverse complement strand
TGCACGCCGAAGACCGTTACAATTTCAATCCTGGGCAACACGATATCGCCACGGGCGTTCCGGACAGCGACAATGGCATCTTTGAAATTACCGGTTTGGGCCAGCAATTCGATCAAACAGCGGAATTGCGCAGGATTGTCAAATGGCAATACGGCACCTTGGCCACGGGCGGTTTTTCGAGCGCAACCCGGCCATGGCGTTGAAGGCCGCAGCGTCTGCTCCAGTGGTCAAATGGGGGCGCGGTCATGAGAAAAGCGCGCAACCGGTGGAGTTGGCTGCTGTATTGCCTGGTTTTTCTGTCGATGAGTTGTGGCGGTCATGCCGAGCAACCGGAGAAAGGAACCGAGATGAAGACTGACATCGTGGCGCTAAAGCGCTTTATCAACCTGCCAGCGGAGATCCTATCCGGCGAATGGCAAACGGGCGAGTTCGCGCCGGGCGGCGATTGGTGGCTCGCCGCCGTTTTGAAGATCAAAGCGGATGATCGGTCGAAATTTTTAGTGGAGCCACCGGAACAGCAATGGGTGGAATTGCCGGCCAGTTTGCAGCTCGTTTCTGCGTTTGCCGCGCTTAAATCCTTGCCCAGCACGGGTGTCGGGGGCTCCCAGCGGGTCAGCTTTATAACCCCAGTCTATCCTGTAACGCCTTACGAAAGTTCGCCCCTGTTGAAGGGGAAGGCTCTTAAACTGGCCGAGGATACCGTGTTTATCCTGTTATCGACGCTATGAAACGTGGTCTTGGGATTTTGCTTGTTTTTTACAGTGCGGGGAACTAACTCATCTTATGGTAAAGCTATTGCAGGGGTTGCGGATCGTTGAGGGGGCTGCATTTGTCGCCGCGCCGCTGGCGGGCATGACCTTGGCGCAAATGGGCGCGGAGGTTATCCGCTTTGACCGGATTCGCGGCGGTCTGGATTATCACCGTTGGCCGGTGACTCACGATAACAAAAGTCTGTTTTGGGCTGGGCTGAACAAGGGCAAGCGTTCCCTGGCGGTGGATGTCAGTACCCCGCGCGGCCAGGAAATCGTCACGCGCCTGATCTGCGCCCCAGGCCCAAATAATGGCATTTTTCTGACCAATCTCCGGGTGCGGGGTTGGATGGATTACGAACATCTCAAGCAGCATCGCCAAGACCTCATCATGCTCACCGTGCTGGGCAATCGCGCGGGTGGGCCGGCGGTGGATTACACCGTCAATCCCTCGGTCGGTTTTCCTCAGGCCACCGGCCCGGAAGATTCCACTGAACCGGTTTGCCATGTGTTGCCGGCCTGGGATTGCATCACTGGCCAAATGGCGGCCTTGGGGTTGCTGGCAGCGGAGCGGCATCGGCGCTTGACCGGCGAAGGTCAGTCGGTCGAAATCGCTCTTAAAGATGTGGCGCTGGCGATGCTCGGTAATCTGGGGATCATCGGCGAAGTGATGGTGAATCAGTTTGACCGACCAAAATACGGCAATTATCTCTACGGCGCTTATGGCAATGAATTCCATACCGCCGATGGCCAAAAGATCATGTTAGTGGGCCTGACCCGGCGGCAGTGGGATGGTTTGTGCGAGGTCACCGGCCTGAAAGCGGAGTTCGACGCGCTCGGCCAACGGCTGGGATTGGATTTGAACCGGGAAGGTGACCGATTCAAGGCCCGCGATGACATCACCGCCTTGTTGCAACCGTGGTTTTTAGCCCGCAAGGTGGGCGATTTCGCCCAGGCGTTTGATGCGCACAACGTCACCTGGTCTGTGTTCCGCAGCTTCGGCCAGGCGCTGCGGGAAGACCCGGATTTATCGGCGCAACACCCGATGTTCAGCGAAGTCGAACAGCCGGGCATTGGCCGTTATCTGATGCCCGGTTCACCGTTTGAGTTTGGCGCATTCGCGCGATCCGCGGCGGTGCGCGCGCCGCTGCTGGGCGAGCATACCGACCAGATTTTGGCAGAATCGCTGGGCATGAGCGATGCCGAAATTGCCCGGCTGCATGACGATAAAATCGTGGCCGGACCACGGCGTTGATTCGTTTGGCCGCCGTTCAGGCGGCCGCTTCATTCTTATCCACCAGCCGCAAAAACAGCTCTTCCAGCCGATTCGCCTTATTGCGCAGGCTGACTACTTCAATGCCGCGTGCCGAGAGCTGCCGGAACAAGGGATTGATGCCCTGCGCTTTGTCGACATCCGCCTCCAAAGTGCGCTCGCCTAACCAGCGTAGCGCATAACCGGGAATTTCTGGCGCGGCCATCAGCGGCTGGCGCAAATCCAGCACAAAAGCTTCCGTATGCAAACGGCCTAGCAAGGCCTGCATTCCCGTGTTTTCGATGATTCGCCCATCGTCGATGATAGCGATATGCCGACACAGGGTTTCCGCTTCTTCCAGATAATGGGTCGTTAGAATGATGGTGACACCCCGCGTGTTGAGGTCACGCAGAAAATCCCACATGGAGCGGCGGATTTCGAGATCCACACCGGCGGTCGGTTCGTCCAGAATCAGCAACTTCGGTTCATGCGCCAGGGCGCGCGCAATCATCAACCGCCGCTTCATCCCACCGGACAATTGGCGGGCCATCTCGCGGCGCTTGTCCCAAAGTCCCAACTGCTTCAAGTACTGCTCGGCGCGTTGCGCGGCCAAAGCGCGGGGAATGCCGTAATAGCCGGCCTGATTGATGACGATTTCCGCGACCGGCTCAAATTGGTTGAAATTGAATTCCTGCGGTACTAGCCCGATACAACGTTTGGCGGCGTTAAGCTCCCGGTCGAGATCGTGGCCGAAAACCGTGACCGTGCCGCCAGTCTTACGCACCAGCGAACAGATGATGCCGATCATAGTGGACTTGCCGGCTCCATTCGGGCCGAGCAGGGCAAAAAATTCTCCGGGTGCAATCTCCAGATCGACCTCGCGCACCGCTTCCAGACCGTTAGCGTAGACCTTACGTAGATTGCGAAGGGTGAGGGCGGGGGTGCTCATGGCAGCCTAAAAAAGAGTGAAGGATAAGGATTAGTTGGCTTGCACAAACGGGCCGAATTCCGGGGTGTAGCGTTCGCTAAAGCCCTCACCGTTTGCGCCGACCAGAATAAAAAACGCCGCGATATGGTGCGCAACGGCCAGTTGCCAGCCGCGCTCCGCACCGGCGGCCATCAAGGCGGTGTCGGTGGCGTCGGCCTCCAAGTCGCTTGCGGCGATGACCGTGACCGAAGCCACGGTGCGTGCCACCGGCCAGCCGGTGCGGGGGTCCAGGATATGGGCATAGCGTTGCCCGTCCTGCTCAAAAAAGTTACGGTAATCCCCAGCGGTGGAGACGGCCTGAGCGTTGAGCCAAAGCAAACGCTGCACCGCGCGTTGGCCGGGAACCGGTCGCTCAATGGCGATAGTCCAGGGCTGTCCGTGGCCGTTATGGCCCTTGGCCCGCACATCGCCGCCGATGGAAACCAGATAATGCTGAATGCCATGCCGTTCCGCCAGCGCCGCCAATTGGTCCACTGCATAACCTTTGGCCAACGCCGAGAGATCTACTGACAAATCCGGACGCGCTTTTTTCAAGGCGGGCGGCTGTTGGCGCAGCTGGAGCATACGAAATCCGACCCGTTGCCGGGCTTGGCTGATCGCCGCCTCCGAGGGCACTTGATCCGGACGCGGTTCCGGGCCGAATCCCCATAAATTAACCAGCGGTCCGATGGTGATGTCGAAGGCACCGTCGGTAAGTTGCGCCAGCCGCAATCCTTCTTGCGCCACAGTCACCAGTTCCGACGAGGCGGGGATCCAGTCGGTGCTGGGATTGCGGTTGAAGCGCGACAGCTCCGAGTCTGGATCATAGGTGGACATCTGGCGGTTGATGTCGGCCAGTAGCGTCTCGACGCGGACTGGGAAATCCGCCGGAACCGTCTGCCCCGGATCAGGCACCAGCTTGAGTTCGTAGCGGGTGCCCATAGTGGAGCCGGCCAGATGGACCGTGCGGTCAGTCGGACCGGATTCGCAGCAGGCCAAGGCCAGCACGACTCCCAGCGCCGCCAGCAGGCGGATTCCGAGGCGGCGCTGGGCGACAGCGCCCAGCGCCGACCTGGCTAGCAACCGTCGCTGAGTGTTGGATGGGAAACGGTTCAGACTTGGCCCGCCGCCATCGCGGCAATCGCCTCGGCCATGCTCACCACACGCCGCGCGCTTTCGACATGCAGGTTTTCGATCAGCTTGCCATCGACCACCACCACGCCTTCGCCGCGCGCCGCCGCTGCGGTATGCGCCTCAATGATCTTGCGCGACCAGGCCACATCCTCCGGCCGGGG
>JBATSQ010000172.1:0-8464 GCA_049293375.1 Candidatus Contendibacter sp. | reverse complement strand
GCACCTTGACGAAGCCATGCGCCTCATTGTCGGCGATGGCGCGATCCAGATCGTCGATACCGTATAGCGCGACCTCGTAAGGAATGCCTTGTGCCTTCGCCTCCTGCTCGTTCAGACCGACCCGCGCCACTTCGGGATCAACGAAGGTGGACCAGGGGATTACCGAATAGTCAGCTTTGAACGTGCGAAACGGTGCGAATAGGGCGTTGACTGCCACATACCAAGCTTGGTGGGCGGCGACGTGGGTAAACTGATACGGCCCGGCCACATCGCCCGCCGCGTAGATGTTGGGGTAGAGGGTCTGTAGATAATCATTGGTTTCCACCGTCCGACCGGTGGGGATACCCAACTCTTCCAGGCCGTAACCTTGCGTGTTCGCTACCCGCCCCACCGCCACCAATAGCACATCAAACGGAATCCGCACATCACGGTCCTGATACTCGACGATCAGGATTTTTTCGCCGTTTTCCACCCCGAATTGCTTCGCTTTATGCTCGGTTAATACCGCGACACCTTCCTGGCGAAAACGCTCGGCGACCAATGCTGAAACTTCGGGGTCTTCCCGGCGCAAAATGCGCGTCCCCATTTCGACTTGGGTCACCTGGCTGCCGAGGCGGGCGAAGGCTTGGGTCAGTTCCGAACCGATCGGTCCGCCGCCCAACACCACGAGCCGTTTTGGCAGTTCACGCAGGTTCCAAACCGTGTCCGAGGTGAGATAGCCGACTGCCTCCAAACCGGGAATCGGCGGCACGAATGGCCGCGCGCCGGCGGCGATGACAATGGCGCGGGTCGTCAGGATCTGCGTTCCCGTCGCCGTCGTGATCGCCACCGTCCAGGGCGACGTGATTTTTGCGGTGCCTTCGATGACCTCCACGCCCAATCCGGTGTAGCGTTCGACCGAATCGTGCGGCGCGACCTCCCGGATTACGCGCTGGACCCGTTCCATCACCTCGGCAAAATCGAAATGGGCCTTGGCCTCGCGGATGCCGAATTCCGCTGACCGCCGGAGGTGTGAGAGCAGTTTAGCCGAACGGATCAGCGCCTTGGACGGCACGCAGCCGGTGTTGAGGCAATCACCACCCATCCGATGCTTTTCGATCAGCGTCACCTTGGCCTTGACCGCTGCCGCGATGTAGGCCGTTACCAGCCCGGCGGAGCCCGCGCCAATTACGATCAGGTTACGGTCGAAACGCGCTGGTTTTGTCCATTTCGCGTAGACTCGTTTCGCCTTCACCAGCGCCACAATTTTCTTAGCGATCAGCGGAAAAATCCCCAACAGCACGAATGACGCTACCAAACCCGGCGACAGAATGCCTTTCAGCGAATCAATCTTGGCGAGTTGGGTGCCGGCGTTGACGTAAACGACCGTGCCGACCAACATGCCAAGCTGGCTGACCCAATAAAAAGTCCAAGTGCGGATCGAGGTTAGGCCCATCACCAAATTGATGACGAAGAACGGAAACAGCGGGATCAGTCGCAGGGTGAACAGGTAAAAGCCGCCTTCCTTGGCGATGCCGACGTTGATGGCCTTGAGCTTGTCACCAAATTGGCCTTGTACCCAATCGCGCAGCGCAAACCGCGCGATTAAAAAGGCCGCGGTCGCGCCCAGCGTCGAGGCGAAAGAGACCAGGAGGGTTCCCCACCACAGACCGAAAAGCGCACCCGCCACCAAGGTTAAGATCGCCGCGCCCGGAAACGATAGAGCGGTGGCTATCGCGTAAACCGCGAAAAAAAGTCCCGCCGTCAATCCAGGGTGCGCGGCTTGATAGGTTTCGATGGCGGCTTGCTGGGACTTGAAATAATCCAAGCGGAAAAACCGCCCCAGGTCAAAAACGAAGAAGATAGCAATCAGCGCCGCGAACAAAAAAATTAGCAGCAGTTTTCGAGAGTTCATTGCATGGCGACTCCAGAATCCGCGCGTTGAAACAGGTCTTCGGTTCTAGTCAGATGAGGTACCAAAACCTTACAGAGTCGCGCGCCAGCCTCGACGTGGAGGCTGCCTAATTCAACCAGCAAGATGGTGCTCCGCAGTTGAGGCTATTTAGCCTTGCAGCAGCGCGTCCTAGAAAAAAATGCAAATTGCTCCGGCCGCGCCTGGCCTTGCTGCTGGCGTTCCAGGCGCAATCGTTCGGGGTCGGTGTTTGGGTTCGAGGTCAGCACGCTCATGGAGAAGCCGCATATTGGCGAGGGAAAGGAAGCAAAAGCGGCGCGGGTATGCGTTAGCTTGCAGCGCAATAACGCCGAGCGATCCAGTGATCGATGGAGAGCGCTCCCGGGCCTTTTGCGATCAAATACAACAAAACGGCCGCCCAGACCCCATGGGTCGGATAGGCGTCTGGGTAAACGAAAGTTTGGATCACCAGGGTCATGGCTAGCAACGCCAGAGCCGAAAATCGGGTAGCCAGGCCGATGAGGATCAGAATGGGAAAGGTGTGCTCTGCCAAGGCAGCCAGCGGAGCGGCCAGCTCCGGCGGGAGCAGAGGTAGGCGGTATTCGTCCTGGAATAAGGCAACGGCGGACTCGGACAGTTTCGGTATCCCAAGGCTGAACTCGCCGCCGATCAAATCGATAGCCAAACCCTCGACCTTGGTTTGTCCCGATTTCCAGAACACGGCGGCGATGGAAAACCGTCCGAGAAGCGCAATCAGCGCATCAGGTATCCGGTCGAACAGCGCGATAGCGGAATGGATCCATCGCGCTGACCGCGCCCAGCGCGGTGCGGCTAACTCAGGCGTTAAGGCGGAGACGGCGGGTGGATTCATGGCGAGGTTTCCGTGAGTCAGCTTAAAGAGCAGAGTGCGCTGTAACGCAGCAGCAGGGCGAACGAGGCCGTCAGGTCGAAATCCGCGTGAACGGAAGCGGCCCGCGCGGTGGCGTCGCCGAGCGGCAGTCCGCTGGCAAGACCTCTAACCAAAACGTCGCCGCCGGGCGGCAGAGAGAGGACTTGGACTTCCAGTCCGGTGCGAACCACCAGCGCGGTTTCTGGAACGGCGGGATCGACATGCGCCAGATCGCCGATGCCTTGATGAGCGGCCCACAGCGATACGATGGCGTAGCGCGAACACAGAACGCCCAGCGACGGGTGACAGGTCGCCCGCAGCGCGGGTAACCGCTCCGGATCCGCCAGGGCGCGCGCGACCTGCCCCGGCGTCACCGGATCGGCGTCGGCGGCGTGAAACGCCCGGACCCGCAGCAGCTCCAGCCGCGCTACGTCGGCCAGGTAAGGCACGCTCCGGGTCGGCTCGAACCGTTCGATGAAGGCGGGAAAGCCCGCCCCGTACTCCGCCAGCAGGACGGAGCTGGGCGGCGCGGCGCGAATGAAGACCCCCGCCATCGCCCGAAAGAACTCCTCTCCCACCAGTTCTAGCGTCACCGGAAAGGTGTCGGCCAGCGCGTCGATCAGGGAGACCACGACGTTATTGCGATAGACGGCGAAGCGCCGGGCTGGATCGGAGCCGTTCCAGGCGGTCAATCCCGCCGGGCAGGGTGCGTCGGGATCGAGCAGGGCGGCGATGAAAAGCCGTTGATCGCTCATGCCGAAGCCTCCAGGCGGTCGCGTCGCGCATAGCCGATCCATCGTTCAGCGCACTGAGCTTCGGCGAGCAGGGTGGGCAATGGCGGAATATCGTTGTCGCGCTCGATCAGGGTGGGCGTCGGGCCGAGACGGTTCAGCGCGAAGGCATAAAGTTCCCAGACTGCCGCTGCGATGGCCGCGCCATGCGTGTCGATCAGTAAGGGCGCGCCGGCGGCGTCCCGATCCTCAGCGAAGCCTGCCAGATGGATCTCTCCGACTTCGGCCAAGGGCAGGGCGGCGATATACGTTTGCGGATCGCGGCGATGGTTGACGCCGGAGACATAGGCGTTATTGACATCGAGCAGCAGCCCGCAGCCGGTGCGACGGACGATTTCGGTGATGAAGGGCGCCTCATCCATCGTGGAAGCGGCGAATTCGACATAGGTGGCCGGGTTTTCCAGTAGAATCCGGCGTCGCAGGCGTTCCTGGGTTTGATCGATGTGATCGCAGACGCGGGTCAACGTGATCGGATCGTAGGGCAGCGGCAATAGGTCGTTGAAAAACGCGCCGCCGTGGGTCGACCACGCCAGATGTTCGGAGAAGGATTGCGGCTGGTAGCGGTCGAGCAGTGCGGCCAGGCGGTTGAGGTGCGCGATGTCCAGCGGGCCTTCCGCGCCGATGGACAAGCCGACGCCGTGGATCGACAGCGGGTAGCGGTCGCGAATCCGGCGCAGGTGGTGATGAAAGGGACCGCCGGCGACCAGATAGTTCTCGGCGTGAATCTCGAAGAAGCCGAGATCCGGCTCGGTTGCCAGAATCTCGGCGAAATGCTCAGGTTTGAGGCCGATACCCGCCCGGAGAGGCAGGCGGTCGGCGCTCTCAATGATTGGAACGCCGCGCGCTGAAGGTTCAAAAGGCGTTTGAATCGTCATCGCGGGCGCTCCGGCCAATCCGGTGGTTACGATCAGGCTTTCTTTTCCTTGAACCCGGCTAGTTGGCCAAAGCCGGTTGGCGAGGTCGGCGAGGCGGTTTTCTCGCAACTGCCCTTCGGCACCAAGCTCCAGGCGTTGCCCTGATGATCGATCTTGGAGGTGCCAGCACATGTCGTGCCTGGTCCAGCCTTGCAATCGTTTTTACCCTTGAGGGCGACGCCGAAACATTTTTCCTTGTCATCGGCGGCGGACGCCGACGCGGCGGACAGAGCCAGCGCCGAACCTAAAGCCAAGGCCAGGGCAGTGGCGGAAAGAGTAGTCGAAGTCAGGGTCTTGTTCATGTTGCATTCCTCGTCATCAGTTATGGGTCAGGCTCAAAAAATCTCCTCCATGCATGGAGGAGAAGGGGTAGAACGCTCCTGCTGTTGCGTTGCCGGGGGTTAGGCGAAGCGGCTGGGCATTCCTTACATCGGCGGCGAAAATAAGCAGTGCCATCGATAACCGGCGCTAGTGGCGTACTCAGCAACTTGCAAACGACTCGCGGTTTTCATGGGTTGTATTTCTTAAAGCAAGGCTTGAGGAAAGTAAGGGTTAAGGGTGTAGAGGTTCTGCGTTTCAGCGGTTTCAGGAGTGTTTACGCGGGCTGAGCCTTCCTGGATGCAGAGCCGGGTAAAAAAGAGGCGAGCCTGAAAACGGGAATCAGATGAAAAGCGGCCGGTCCGACAGAATCCTGAGCGCCTTATCCCAGCCGGTTAGAGAACCAGTGATTTCGAGTGGCGCGACGCCCGCTGGATCAATAACAACATCCACACTTCATCTGCAAAGAAAGCTATAATAAACCTTGTTATTTTCTAATAACATCTAACATAATGGGCAGCGAGAACCGTATGAAGCTAAACCACCCGCAGGCGCTGGTCATGGTGGATACGGCGCTTTTCACCATTCGCGATGAACGCCTGTGCCTGATCCTGACCCGCCGCCAGGAACCGCCATTCGAGGGGGTGCTCGCCTTGCCCGGCGGCTTCGTCCATATTCAGGAAGACGCCGATACCGAAATGGCGGCTCGGCGGGTTATTCACCGTAAGATTGGATTTGACGCCCCGTATCTGGAGCAATTGTTTACGTTTTCCGGGGCAGCCCGTGATCCGCGCGGCTGGTCGGTCAGCGTCGCCTATTACGCGCTGATTCCCTGGTCGTTGTTGGCGCAGAGCGCCTTAGCCGAGGCGCTCCCAGTAGACGCTTTACCGCCGTTGCCCTTCGATCATCCGCAGATTGTGGCCAAGGCCGTGGAGCGCTTGCGCGGCAAGGCCACGTATTCCTCACTGCCAGCTTTTCTGTTGCCGGTGGAATTCACCATGAATGACTTGCACCGGATCTATGAACAGACCATCGGCGTGCGGTTGGACAAGGCGTCGTTCCGACACAAGATTCTGGAACAGGACATCATTGAAGAGCTCCCGCATCGCTTCCGCACTGGCGCGCATCGGCCTGCCCAGCTCTATCGGTTGTCCAGTAAGGCGCTCACGGCGTTTGTGCGCAAGATCTGACAGCAGGCAGCCTCAAGCTTGCCAGTCGGGGTCAATCAGGCCATCAACAATGGCGATGCGTCGATCTGCGGCGCGGGCGAAGTTCAGATCATGGGTTACGGTCACGACCGCTTTACCCAGATCGCGTGTTAGATCGTGCAGAATTTGCCGCACATTGGCCGAAGCGCGGCTATCCAGATTGCCAGTGGGTTCATCGGCCAGCACGACCGGCGGATCATTGGCCAGGGCACGCGCAATCGCAGCGCGCTGGCGCTGGCCGCCAGAGAGTTGATGCGGGCGCTTATGGCCCTGATCGCCCAAACCGAACTGGCCCAACAAGCGCAGCGCGCGCTGGCGGACTTCCCCATCTGGCTGCGCGCCCAAGCGGCGCATGGGTAGCAATATATTGTCGAGCACCGTGAATTCGGCCAGCAGAAAATGGAACTGGAACACAAAACCGAGCTTTTCCAGCCGGGTCGCCGCCAGTTCATCCTCGCCAAAGCCTGAGGTGTCCCGCCCGTCCAGCAGCACCCGGCCAGAGGTGGGCGTGTCCAGCAAGCCCAGCAGGTACAGCAGCGACGACTTACCGGAGCCGGATGGCCCCATGATGGCGACAAACTCGCCGCGCCCGATGCTGAGCGTAATATCCTGCACCAAAGTCACCGGCACCTCGCCGGGCAGGATCCGGCCCAGATTCTCGGCGGCCAAAATCGGCGTCATCCCATCCCTCGCAAAATCGTCACCGGTTGCACCCGCGCCGCTTTGCGCGCCGGCAGCACAGCCGCGCCCACCGCTGATAGCAGAGCGAAACCCAGCGCTAGCAGATATTGGTCATAACCCCAATAAATCGGCAGGTGAATGATTTCGGTCGCGCCGGGCGGCTTGATTTCGACTTGTCCCAGCAGCGCCATTAGCCCCAGCCCCAGCCCCAGCCCTAACAGGCTGCCCAGCAGGCCCAACAGTACGCCTTCCACCAGAAAAATCCGCCAGATGTCGCGGGCGTGAAACCCCATGGATTTGAGAATGGCGATGTCGTGGATTTTCTCCATGACGATGGTCGATAGCGTGTTATAGATGCCGAAGGCGGCCACCACCAGAATCGCCGACACCACACTGTACATGATGAGATTGCGCACCAGCAGCACGCTCATCAAGTCCTCCGAGGCTTCCAGCCACGATACCGCCTTATAGCCGATGCGCGCCTCAATTAGGCTGGCGGTCGCGCGGGCGGCGTAGGGGTCGTCGAATTGGATGAGGAAGCGATTCACCCGGTCGGGGCGGTCCAGCAGCCCCTGCGCCCGTTTTAACAGCGTGAAGGTTTGCGTTTCGTCGTAGCTGGCGTTGCCGGTGCGAAACACGCCCACCACTTTCAGGGCGCGCGGCGCACTGTCTGGGGTGGTGGCGGTCACCACGCCGCCCATACTCAGGCCGAATTTCTTGAGCAGGCCCTCGCCCATCAGTAGGCCATTGGGATTAGCGGCCAAGGCGTCCAGCGAGCCTTGCATCATTTTTTCCTCAAGGGTCGATACGCCCTTGGTCTTGGCTGGGATGATGCCGCTGAGGGTGACGCCTTCGCTGCGCCCAGCGAAGGTCAGCACCACCGCGCCGGACAGTACGGGCGCGGCGCGCAAACCCGGCAGGGATTCGATGAAGGCCAGTTTTTGGGCGTGACCGCGAATCCCGCGCACCTCGCGCAAGGGCTTAACCCGCGGCAGCTCGACCGCACCGTTGGGCCAATGCAAGGGCGCTGGCTGGGGTTGGGCCGCGCGATACTCATCGTAAATGGTCAGGTGCGGGCTATTGTCCACCAGGCGCTTGATGAAATCCTGCTCGGAGCCGCGCATCAGCGCGGACACCGCCAAAAAGAACGCCACGCCCAGCGCAATGCCGACCAGCGAAACCAGCGTCGCCCGCTTGCGGCTGGTCAGGTGGGTCAGCGCGATGGCGATTTGAAGCGACATGGATCAGCGCGCTGACGCGCTTGGAGGCGCTGCCGGAAGGGGGCGGGCGCGACGACCGGCGCGCAAGTTGGCCGCAGGGTTGACGACCAGGAGATCCTGCTCCGTGATACCGGCAACGATTTCGATGCGGGCTTCGCCACTGAAGCCGAGAGTCACCGGCTGATGGCGCAGTAGCCCATCACGTACGATCCAGACCTGGGCGTCGCGCACGGCGGTGCTTGGTGCCAGCAGCGCGTTGGCGCGCTCGGCCACAATGATGTTGGCCTCGGCGGTCATGCCAATGCGCAGCGGTGTTGCGCCGTCAAAAGTGATGCGCACCCGATAGCCGCGCGTGGCCGGATTGCCTTTGGGGGTGATGTCGGTAACCCGGCCTTCCAGAATACGGTCGGGCAGGGCGGGCGCGCGGATCAAAACGCGCTGGCCGGGCTGCACCAGCAGGATGTCTTCCTCATCCACTTCGGCGGCGATGCGCAGCGGTGCGCGGCGGGCGAAGTAGAATACCGGTTGATTGGCCGGAATGATCTGCCCGAT
>JBATSQ010000171.1:0-3355 GCA_049293375.1 Candidatus Contendibacter sp. | reverse complement strand
TCGGCAATCAACGTGCCACTACCCGGCCGATCCGTTCAAGCGCTTTGGTGAGGTTGTCCATGCTGGTGGCGAAGGAAATCCGGCCGCAACCTTCCGCGCCAAAAGCCGAACCGGGGACCAAGGCCATGGAGCGCATCGGCCAGGTTGTTGCGCGTTGATTCGTGATTGACAGCACCGCCGGGGATACCTAAAATCCCCGTTCTACTTTTCCCCGGTAGCTCAGTCGGTAGAGCAAGTGACTGTTAATCACTGGGTCCGTGGTTCGAGTCCGCGCCGGGGAGCCAAATGGAAAGAGGGTTAGGCTTTCGCCTAGCCCTCCTTTTTTGCGCTATACAAACATCTTTGGTTCAAGATACATCGTCGAGCGCCGCGCGAACGCGCGCGGCAATTTCCTCAACGCTTCCGGATGCCTTGATCTTACGAAGCAATCCCTTCCGCGTGTAGTACTCGATCAATGGCGCGGTCTTCTCCTCATAAACCCGCAACCGGTTACGAATGGTAGCTTCGTTGTCATCGGCGCGACCCCGGCCTAAAAGCCGCTTCACAATCTCCTCATAGTCGACATCGAAAAATAGTACTAAATCCAGGGGCTGATTGATCTTGGTCAATAGATGGTCCAACGCCTCGGCTTGCCCCAGATCGCGTGGGAAGCCATCCATCATGAACCCTTTCGGATTGGATTGGGCCAGCGTTCGCAAGCCGCTCTCAATCATGCCCAACACGATATCGAACGGCACCAGATCGCCGGCGTCCATGAACGGCTTGGCGCGCTGACCCAGCGCGGTGCCAGCCGCGACTTCGGCACGCAATAAATCCCCAGTGGCGACCGTGGAGATACCGTAACGCTCAATGATCGCGTCGGTTTGTGTTCCTTTACCGGAACCGGGAGCGCCTAGCAAGACGATTCTCATAGTCATTTCACTCTAGATTTTTAGCGGAAAAAGATTAGGTTGCGCCGTAGATCCAAGGAAGGAGAAATCCACCCTATCCGGCCAAAGATTTGGCCTTGACTTCATTGTAGTATAAGCCTCTCATAGGATGATTGATTGCGCGGTTGGATTGCCTTAACCCCAGCATCGCCTATTCTTAGCGAGGAAGCGCGATGCGCCTGATGTCCCTATCCCTAATGTAGCAAAAACACGACAACACATAACACGAACTGAGGAGGAGCTTATGCAGTTCACCCATTCACTCTTGAGAGGAACTACGCCATGGCGACCATAGGTATCATCTTGGCGTTACTTTGCGCGCTTGGCGCTCTAGCGTACGGCGGACGATCAGTCCAGTGGATTTTGGCGAAAGATGCCGGCAATGCCCGAATGCAGGAAATCGCCTCTGCAGTTCAAGAAGGCGCTGGCGCTTATCTCAACCGCCAATACACCACTATCGCTGTGGTCGGCGTGGTAATTGGCGCCATTATCTTTGCGACTCTGGGTCCCACCTCAGCGGTTGGCTTCGTCATCGGTGCCGTTTGTTCGGGCGTGGCCGGCTATATCGGCATGTATGTTTCGGTGCGCGCTAACGTCCGCACCGCTCAAGCGGCTCATAACGGTTTAAACGCGGCGCTCGAAGTCGCCTTTCGTGGTGGTGCCATTACCGGAATGCTGGTGGTTGGCTTAGGGTTGTTGGGGGTAGCGGGCTATTACGCGCTGCTGGCCCTGCTGGCCGGCGGCGTTCCAGACCTCGGTCCACTGATTGGCCTGGCTTTTGGTAGCTCGTTGATCTCCATCTTTGCCCGTTTGGGCGGCGGCATCTTCACCAAGGGCGCGGATGTTGGCGCGGATCTGGTCGGCAAGGTCGAAGCCGGTATTCCTGAGGATGACCCGCGCAATCCAGCGGTCATTGCCGATAACGTCGGCGATAACGTCGGCGACTGCGCCGGTATGGCCGCCGACTTGTTTGAAACCTACGCTGTAACCATCATCGCCACCATGTTGGTGGGTAGCCTAAGCACGCAGGTGTTTGGCGCGGATTTAGTGCATAACGCTGTGGTTTTGCCATTGGTCATGGGTGGGGTGTCGATCATCGCCTCGATCATCGGCTGCGGCTTCGTCAAGGCGCGGGAAGGCGAGAAGATTATGAATGCCCTGTATCGCGGCCTCGCCGTGGCCGGCGGTATTTCCGCCGCCGCTTTCCTGCCGGTCATCTTCCTGTTCATGGGCGGCCAACACTTCTGGGGTTTGTGGGGGTCGGCGCTGGTCGGGCTGGGTTTGACCGCCGCCATGGTGGTCGTCACGGAATACTATACCGCCACCGAATTCAGCCCCGTGCAAAAGCTGGCGGAAGCCTGCACCACCGGCCATGCCACCAATATCATCGCCGGTTTGGCAGTCTCCATGAAAGCGACGGCGCTGCCCGTGCTGGCCGTGTGCCTGAGCATCGGTCTGGCCTACTCTTGGGCGGGCCTGTATGGCATCGCCATCGCCGCCACCTCGATGCTGTCGATGGCCGGCATCATCGTCGCTCTGGACGCCTACGGGCCGATCACCGATAACGCCGGTGGCATCGCCGAAATGGCGGAAATGGACGAAAAGATTCGCGGCATCACTGACCCACTAGATGCGGTGGGCAATACCACCAAGGCGGTCACCAAGGGCTATGCCATCGGCTCGGCCGGCCTGGCGGCGCTGGTGCTGTTTGCGGATTTTGAGCACAAACTAGAACTTGCGCACATCAATGTTGATTTTTCTTTGACCGACCCTGTAGTCATTATCGGCCTGTTCATTGGCGGTATGATTCCGTTCCTGTTCGGAGCGATGGCGATGGAAGCAGTGGGCCGCGCTGCTGGCGCGGTCGTGCTGGAGGTGCGTCGGCAATTCCGGGAAATCGAAGGCATCATGGAAGGCACCACCAAGCCTGATTATTCGCGGGCGGTGGACCTGCTGACCAAATCGGCAATCAAAGAAATGATTATTCCGTCCCTATTGCCAGTGTTGACGCCCATTGTGGTGGCGTTTGGCATGGCGTGGCTGATGGGACCCGAAGCCGGGCCGAAGGCGCTGGGCGGCTTGCTGATGGGCACGATCATTACTGGCCTGTTCGTGGCCATTTCCATGACTGCTGGCGGTGGCGCTTGGGATAACGCGAAGAAGTACATCGAAGATGGCAACTTCGGCGGCAAGGGTTCGGAAGCGCACAAAGCGGCGGTCACTGGCGACACCGTCGGCGATCCCTACAAGGACACCGCTGGCCCGGCGGTTAACCCACTGATTAAGATCATCAACATCGTCGCTTTGCTGATTGTGCCGTTGTTGGTCGCTATGAAGTAGGGGCTGCGTGGCTGATCTGAGCCATTTCAACGCCGTCGGCGAGGCCCACATGGTGGATGTGGGCGACAAGGAGGTCACTCGCCGGG
>JBATSQ010000170.1:0-12070 GCA_049293375.1 Candidatus Contendibacter sp. | reverse complement strand
CCAGCGTCAGATCCTCCGGCCGCGTAATCTTCAGATTATCGGCTCGCCCTTCGAT
This sequence comes from Candidatus Contendibacter sp., assembly GCA_049293375.1. Lineage (GTDB taxonomy): Bacteria > Pseudomonadota > Gammaproteobacteria > Competibacterales > Competibacteraceae > Contendibacter. The sequence continues at coordinate 12,015 of JBATSQ010000170.1, read as the reverse complement.
CAGCCGAGGGGCAAAACCAGCGGCCTCCATCGCTGCCGCCTCATCCGTAACCAACAAGCCCCGCGCCAGCGCTGCAGCCAACGCTTCCTGCAACAGTCCCAGCCGGAACATCTGCGGAGTCAGGGCGTGCCAAAGGCGTGCGCGATCCACAGTCGCACTGCTGCGACCTGTAAGATCCGCTTGCTTGAGCGTATCCCGAACCGGTGTGGCGAGTAGCCCACCCACGGCATCATCGGCCAATTCTGTCAATAAGCGGTCTAAGTCTGCGCGGGCCAGGCAGGGACGCACAGCATCGTGCACCAGCACCCAGTCGTCCGGCGTGGCGTACTCGCACAGGGCCGCCAAGCCGTTGCGCACCGAATGACAACGCTGCGCGCCACCCATCACCACGCGCAGAGCCTTCGCGGTGTGCAGTTCCACGGTCGGCCACCACGCATCTGCTGCGCCGATGACCACCACCACGCCGTCAATGCGCGGATGCAGGAGCAATGGGGCCAGTGTATGCGCAATGACCGGTCGGCCTGCGAGCGCCAGGTATTGTTTGGGGACGACCGAGCCCATCCGTTTACCAACGCCGGCTGCTGGGACCAAAGCCCAGTAACGTGCCTTCGTCATGGACGTTCTGTCGGCCTGGCTGTGGTCGCAGGCTTGGTCGGCAACACTGATGGCTTGTTGGTGGCGGCAGGCCTGGCGGTCGGCGCGGGCGACGGTTTATTCGTGGGCACAGGCCTGGCGGTCGGCAGCGCGGGCGGTTTAACAGCTGGTAAAGGGGCGGTGAGCGATCCTGGTTTTGTAGGGGGGGCCGCTACCCTTGCGCTTGGTCTTGCGCCGGGCGGCCGCGGTTTTTCGAGCATCCGGTACAAAGTTTCATCCCGGCGGATCATGCCCATGTCGGAACGCGCTCGCTCCTCAATCGCCATCAGCCCGCTTTTCAAATCCGCGATTTCCGCCGCCAAAGCGCGGTTGCGCTCCTTCAGTTCCGCGTTTGCCTCTCTTTGCGCCTGAATGCCAATGCGCAGAGTGTGTGTCTGACGCACCCCACCTTCGCTCAGCCAGAGTAAATAGTGCAGGAACACCAGCACAGCGATCAGCGCCACCGCCATAAGTTGCAGCTTTAAGCCGTGTTCTGTGGAAGAGGCCATGAAATGCCTGGTGACCGAATGCGGCAGCGCCTCTCCGCCGTCCCCGCGCTGCTGCGCGAGGACACCGGAAAGGCGCGGTTCAAAAATCAAAACGCTGGGACCGAGACCGGAATCCGGTCAAAAAGCGGGATTCAGCTCGGGAACACGTTGAACGCTTTCTTGCCCGGATAGACGGCGGCGGAACCCAATTCGCCCTCGATCACCAGCAAGCGGTTGTACTTGGCGATGCGGTCGGAGCGGCTGAGCGAGCCGGTCTTGATCTGGCTGGCGGCAGTGGCGACGGCCAGATCGGCGATAGTGGTGTCTTCGGTTTCGCCGGAGCGATGCGAGGAGATCGAGGTGTAACCGGCGTCGGCGGCCATCTTGATCGCGGCCAGAGTTTCGGTCAGGGTGCCGATCTGGTTGACCTTGATCAGGATCGAGTTGGCGATGCCCTGGTCGATGCCGCGCTTGAGGATCGAGGTATTGGTGACGAACAAATCGTCGCCGACCAACTGGATTTTCTTGCCTAGCACCTTGGTCAGATAGGCCCAACCGTCCCAGTCGCTCTCGTCTAGGCCGTCCTCAATGGAGACGATGGGGTAGCGGCTGACCCAATCGGCCAGCTTGTCGGCCATTTCGTTGGAGCTGAAGGATTTGCCTTCGGCTTCGAGGACGTATTTGCCGTTCTTGTAGAACTCGGAGCTAGCGCAGTCCAGCGCGATGTAGAGATCCTTGCCGGGGGTGTAGCCGGCGTTTTTGATGGCTTCCATCACCACTTCCAGCGCCGCTTCGTTGGACGGCAGGTTGGGGGCAAAGCCGCCTTCGTCGCCGACCGCCGTGTTCATGCCCTGCTTCTTCAATACGGCCTTCAGGGCATGAAACACTTCCGCGCCCCAGCGCAGCGCCTCGTGGAAGCTCGGCGCGCCGACCGGCATGATCATGAATTCCTGCATGTCCACGCTGTTGTCGGCGTGCGCGCCGCCATTCAGGATGTTCATCATCGGCACCGGCAGATGGTAGGGGCCGGTGGGGTTCAGGTATTTGTACAGCGGGACTTTCTTTTCGGCGGCGGCGGCGTGGGCGACGGCCATCGACACGCCGAGCAGCGCGTTCGCGCCCAGGCGGCTCTTGGTCGGGGTGCCGTCCAGATCGATCATTTTCTGGTCGATGGCGGACTGGTTGTCCACCGCTTCCATGCCGACCACCGCTTTTTTCAGTTCGCCGTTGACGTTGCCGACGGCTTTCAGCACACCCTTGCCCAGATAGCGACCCTTGTCGCCGTCGCGCAGCTCCAGCGCCTCGCGGCTGCCGGTGGACGCGCCGGAGGGGACGCCGGCGGTACCCTTGGCGCCGGATTCCAGGATCACGTCCACGCCGACGGTCGGGTTACCGCGCGAATCCATGATTTCACGGCCAATGATTTCTTTGATTTTTGACATTCTTACAACTCCTCTGGGTGTTGTGCTCGTGGGAAATAAAGCGCTTATTCTAATCCGGTTTCCAAAAAACCGCGCTGTTTGATCGTCTCATCCAGCGCCTTAAGCGTAGCCAATAAAGGTTCCAACCGAGCCAGCGGCCAGGCGTTGGGGCCATCGCTGAGCGCTTTGTCAGGGTCAGGATGGGTTTCCATGAACAGCCCGGCGATACCCGCCGCGACCGCTGCTCGCGCCAGCACCGGCACAAACTCGCGCTGACCGCCAGAAACATTCCCCTGACCGCCCGGTAATTGCACGGAATGGGTCGCGTCGAACACCACCGGACAGCCAGTGGCGCGCATCACCATCAAAGCGCGCATGTCAGACACCAGGTTATTGTAGCCAAAAGACGCCCCGCGCTCGCAGACTATGATGCGGTCGTTACCCGCCGCGCGGGCCTTGGCGACGACGTTAGCCATGTCGCCCGGCGCCAGAAACTGGCCTTTTTTGATGTTGACCGGCCGCCCCTGGCGGGCCACGTTTTGGATGAAATCGGTCTGGCGGCAGAGAAAGGCCGGGGTTTGCAGCACATCCACTACCGCAGCGACTTCCGCCAGCGGTGTGTATTCGTGTACGTCGGTCAGCACTGGCACGCCGATCTGCGTTTTGACTGTTTCGAGAATCTTGAGTCCTTGCTCCAGGCCGGGGCCGCGAAAGCTCTGATCGGAGGAGCGGTTGGCTTTGTCGAAGGAGGATTTATAAATGAACGGAATATCCAGCCGCCCGGTGATTTCTTGCAGTTGACCGGCGGTATCCAGCGCCAGTTGTTCAGATTCGATCACGCAGGGGCCAGCGATCAGGAACAGCGGGCGGTCCAGACCGACCTCGAAGCCGCACAGATTCATCATGCCGTGACGGCCTCTCCACGCTGTTCCCGGCGCTGACGCAATGCCGCTTCAATAAAGCCCCGGAACAGGAGATGGCCAGCGCGCGGGGTGGAGGTGAATTCGGGATGGAACTGGCAGCCAAGAAACCAGGGATGGCCGGGTAATTCGATCATTTCCACCAGCCGACCGTCGAGGGAATGCCCAGAACAGATCAATCCAGCGGCGCGCAAAGGTTCACGATAGCGGTTGTTGAATTCGTAGCGATGGCGGTGGCGCTCGGTCACCACATCCTTGCCGTAGGTCGCTCGCGCCAAGCTATCAGGCACCAGCCAGCAGGGTTGCGCGCCCAGGCGCATGCTGCCGCCGAGATCGCCGCCTTCCCGGCGCTGTTGCAGGGCACCCTCTTCATCGGTCCACTCGGTGACCAGGGCGATGACCGGGTGCGGGGTGTCCTTGCGGAATTCGGTGCTGTGGGCGTCCTTGAGGCCGGCGACGTGACGGGCGAATTCAATCACTGCGACCTGCATCCCCAGACAGATGCCGAGGTAGGGTATCTGATGCTCGCGGGCGTAACGCACGGCGGCGATTTTGCCTTCAATGCCACGCTCGCCAAAGCCGCCGGGCACCAGAATAGCGTCCATCCCCTCCAGGCAGGCGATTCCGCGTTGTTCGATCTGTTCGGAATCGATGTAGTGAATATTGACCTGGGTGTGGGTGTGGATCCCGCCGTGTAACAGCGCCTCGTTTAACGATTTATAGGCGTCGGCCAAATCCACGTATTTGCCGACCATCGCGATGTCCAGTTCGCCAGCGGGGCTTTCGATAGCTCGCACCACCCGCTCCCAAGCGGCGAGCTGGGCCGGGGGCAGGTTCTCCAGGCGCAGTTTGCGGGCGACGATATCGTCTACCCCCTGGGCGTGCAGCAAGAGCGGAATCCGGTAAATAGTGTCGGCGTCCGGGACGCTGATGACCGCTTGGGCCTCGACGTTAGTGAACAGGGCGATCTTGCGGCGCTCCTCAGCGGGCACTTCTCGATCCGATCGGCACAGCAGGATGTCAGGCTGAATGCCGATGGAGCGCAGTTCCTTGACCGAATGTTGAGTCGGCTTGGTCTTCAATTCGCCGGAGGATTGGATATAGGGCACAAGAGTCAGGTGAATGAATAAGCACAATTCATGGCCCAGTTCCAGGCCCATCTGGCGGATGGCTTCCAGAAAGGGCAGCGACTCAATGTCCCCCACCGTGCCACCGATCTCCACCATCGCGATGTCGGCCTCGCCCGCCCCCTGCCGGATGCAGCGCTTGATCTCATCGGTGATATGCGGGATCACTTGCACCGTGCCGCCGAGATAGTCGCCGCGTCGTTCCTTACGGATCACTTCTTCGTAGATGCGCCCGGTGGTGAAGTTATTGCGGCGAGTGGCGGTCATATCCACGAAGCGCTCGTAATACCCCAGATCAAGATCGGTTTCCGCGCCGTCACTGGTGACGAACACCTCGCCGTGCTGGAAAGGGCTCATGGTGCCGGGATCGACGTTGATGTAGGGATCGAGCTTAATCAGGGTCACCTTGATCCCGCGCGCTTCTAGCACTGCGGCTAGCGAGGCGGCGGCGATGCCCTTGCCCAGAGAGGACACCACGCCGCCGGTGATAAAAATGAATCGGGTCATGCCGGATTTGGAGGTTGCGAAAAGACGTTACACCATACCAGACCCCGCTGCTGATAGCGACCGCCAGGCCCAGCTTATCAGGGCTTACCCTGGCATCAGCGCTTCAGGATGCCACCGAGCACGCCACGTAAAATCTGCTTCCCCAGTTGGTTGCCAACGGTGCGCAGCGTGTTTTTCGCCAGGGCTTCCAACACCCCTTGCCGCCGCCCGGTGCCGAGTAACCAATCCTTAATCAGTCCGCCGACTCCCCCCTCTTCCTGCGCAGCAGCCTGGCCTTTCGCTCTGGGATCGGCCAAAGCCGCTGCTTGCGCGCGTTGCTGGAGCCGTTCATGCGCCGATTCCCGATTGATGGGGCTATCGTATTTTCCGCCAATCGGCGACAGTTGCCGCACGGTGGCCCGCTCCGGCTCGGTGATCGCGCCAATCCGACACCGTGGCGGCGCAATCAGGACCCGCTCCACTGGCAACGGAATGCCGCCTTCTTGCAGCGTGGTCACCAGCGCCTCGCCAACACCGAGTTGAGTGATAACTTCCACGACATTCAAGCGCTTGTTCGGGGGAAAGGTTTCCGCAGCGGTGCGGACCGCCTTTTGATCGCGCGGGGTAAAGGCGCGCAAGGCGTGCTGCAGGCGATTACCCAGTTGGCCCAGTACCTGGTCGGGTACATCGTCGGGCAATTGCGAAATGAAATAAACACCCACACCCTTGGAGCGAATCAAGCGCACCACTTGCTCGATGCGCTGGCGTAATGAATCCGGCGCGTCCGCAAACAATAGGTGGGCCTCGTCAAAGAAAAACACCAGCTTGGGCAGATCGACATCACCAACCTCTGGCAGATTCTCGAACAGCTCCGACAGCATCCACAGTAGAAACGCGGCGTAAAGCCGGGGTTTGTGAATCAGCGTTTCGGCGGATAACACGTTGACGATGCCGCGCCCAGTCAGGTCTCGGCGCACGAAATCGGCTAAATCCAGCGCGGGTTCGCCGAAAAACTGATCGCCGCCATCCTGCTCTAGCCGCAGCAGTGCCCGCTGGATCGCGCCGATAGATTGGGCGCTGACCAAACCGTATTTGCCCGAAATCTCCTTAGCGTTCTCGCCAATAAAGCTCAACATCGAGCGTAAATCATCCAAATCAAGCAGCAACAAGCCGTTGTCGTCGGCCACGGTGAAGGTCACCGCGAGCACGCCTTCCTGGGTATCGTTCAGCTCCAGCACCCGTGCCAGCAGGGGAGCGCCCATTTCGGAAACGGTGGTGCGCACCGGATGACCATTCTTGCCGTACAAATCCCAGAACACTACAGGATTGGCCTGCGCCGACCAATCCTGGATACCAAGCTGCGCGAGCCGGGCTTTTAGCTTTTCTCCGGGTTGGCTGGGTTGGCTCAGTCCCGCCAGATCGCCCTTGACATCGGCCAGAAACACCGGCACACCCAAGCGCGAGAAACCCTCCGCCAACACCATCAGCGATACCGATTTGCCAGTTCCGGTCGCGCCCGCGATCAAGCCGTGGCGATTAGCGTAGCGACCCAGCAGATAAACGTCCTGCTCGCCCTTGCCAATGAAGATATCGTTCATGGTCGTCCCTCTTACAACAGGATGGTTAAGCTTCAGCTAGAGTTTGTGCGTTTCCGGGGCCAACCCCTGCTCGCGGTACTGGCGGAAGCGCTCACGCGCAGCCGCCAACACATCGGAGTGCTGGTCCACTAGCTCCACGATCCGCTCGAAGCGCTTAAAGCCCTCGGGCAGCTGGTCAGTGCAATTGATCAACACCTGGGCAGTCCGATGGGCTGGCAACACCGCGCCGACCAGCACCGGCGAGTCCTCCGCCCCAACCAATGGATAGCGTTCATGCGGAATGAAGCTGTCTTGCCGAAAGGTCCATAGCAAATCATCCAAGGCGACGGCCTGCGGTTCGGACGCCGCCAGCAGATAAACAGTATGGCCAAGCGTATAGGCCTTATCGGTCAACCGACAGGCCAGCAGCGCCCGGCTATTATCTTTCTGATCGGGCAAAACGTAGAAATCGACCCGCGTCACCGTATCAAGTCCGCTGATTCTCCGCCACCCGATCCAGCAAATACTGGGTCAGCAGCGCAGTCGGACGGCCAGTCGCGCCCTTGGCCTTGCCGCTTTTCCACGCCGTGCCGGCAATGTCCAGATGCGCCCAGTGAAATTTCTTGGCGAACCGTGACAGGAAACAAGCCGCCAGGATCGCGCCGCCGTCGCGGTGATTGGCTATATTGGCCATGTCGGCGAAGTTGCTATCTAGACCGTCCTGATAATCTTCCCACAAGGGCAGTTCCCATACCCGGTCGTACGCGGTGTGGCCAGCAGTTTGCAGCGCATGGGCCAGCGGTGGATGATTGCTAAACAAACCGTGTGGATACCGCCCCAGCGCAATGATGCAGGCACCGGTCAGCGTAGCGATGTCGATCACCGCCGCCGGATCATCGCGTTCGGCATAGGTCAGGGCATCGCACAGGATGAGCCGACCCTCGGCGTCGGTATTAAGGATTTCGATGGTCTGGCCTGATAAGCTGGTGACGATATCGCCCGGACGACTAGCGCGGCCACCGGGCATATTCTCCACCGCCGGAATCAAGCCGATGACGTTCAGCGGCAACTGCAAGTCAGCGCAAGCCCGCAGGGTGCCCAACACACTGGCCGCGCCGCACATGTCGTATTTCATTTCGTCCATGCCTTCGCCCGGCTTGAGCGAAATACCGCCCGTATCAAAGGTAACGCCCTTGCCGATCAGTACATAGGGCTTGGCCTTGGTCGGCCCCTGCCGGTATTCCAGCCGGATCAGCTTCGCTGGTTGAGCGCTGCCGCGCGTCACCGCTAAGAGCGCACCCATGCCCAACTGCGCCATGTCGGCTTCTTCCAGGATCTGAGCCTTAAGCGTTGGAAACTCGTGGGTCAGGGCTTGCGCTTGTTCAGCCAGATAACTTGGAGTGCAGAGATTGGGCGGCAGATTGCCTAAATCCTTCACCCACTCCACGCCGACGGCAATCGCCAAACCTTCACGGATGGCCTGTTCGCCCTCCGGCAGTTCCCGCCGACTGGGCGCGCTGAGTATAATCTTGCGCAGCAAGCGGCGCGGCGCGCTCTTTTTGCTCTTGAGCTGATCGCAGCGGTACTGCGCCGTCTGCGCGGCTTCCACCATCTGGCGGACTCTCCAGCTAAAATCGCGGCCTCTGACCAGCAAATCGGTCAAATACACAACGGCTTCGCTCGCGCCGGTCTCGTTTAGGGTGGCGGCGGTATGCGCTGCCAGGTTGTAGAAGCGGTAGTCGTCCAGCTCGCGCTCCCGTCCGCAACCGATCAGCAGCACCCGCTCGCACAACGCGCCGGGAACGTTGAATAACAGCAGCGACTGGCCTAACTTGCCGTCCAGATCGCCCCGGCGCAGTAGATTGCCAAGATAGCCGCCGCAGGCGGCATCAAATTGTTCAGCAGCCACCGAGAGGCGTCGGGACTCATACACGCCCAGCACCAGGCAAGCAGTGCGCTGTTTTTCTGGATGACCGCTTTTGACCGAAAATTCCATCGCGATGGCTACTCCCGCATTCGGCTGATGATGATTCTGCCCACAGAGACAAGAGCGATTAGGGTGAGGGCTATGAGTTTAACCAGAAACCACCTCGCCTCCCAGTCGCCAACACCGGATTCTTAAGCGCCGTGCCTTCCCTCATTGACCGCTATCTGATGCGCGAAATCGGGCTGACCTTATTCGCCACCACGATCGCGTTGCTGGCGATGGTGCTCAGCCACCGTCTGGCCGGGTATTTGAGCAAAGCGGCTAATGGGCTGTTGGCGCGCGATTCCATTCTGTTGCTGCTGGCCTTGCAGATCGTTGAGGTACTCGCCCTGTTGCTGCCGCTGGCCTTCCTGCTCAGTGTCATGCTGACCTTAGGACGCTTGTACCGCGATCATGAAATGACTGCGCTGGGAGCCTGCGGTCAAGGGCCAGCGGCGATCTACCGCGCCATCTTGCTGTTGGCCGCGCCGCTGGCGCTGTTCGCCGCCGGTCTGACGCTGGGCGTCGCTCCGGCCGTTATGGAATTCCAATTCGAGGTGCTGGCCAAAGCCCGCAAGGACGCTGAAGTGTCCATGTTCGCGCCAGGGGTGTTCCGAGAAGTGATGGACGGCCGCCATGTGGTGTACATCGGGGCGCTGGACCAGCGCGAGCTGCGCGATGTCTTCGTGCAAACCCGCGAGCCGGACGGCAGTCTGAGCATCACCACCGCCGCGCGCGGCTATCAGGAAACTGGTGATGATGGTATTCGCCATCTGGTGCTGCACGAAGGCCATCGCTATCGCGGCGTCCCAGGCCGCAATGATTACGAGCTGCTGCACTTCGCCCAGGCCACTGTGCGCATCGACACCCGCCCCCCGCAACAAGATTGGCGACACCGCGAGGGGATGCCGACTCGTGAAATTTGGAACTCTACCCAACCTGGTCATATCGCCGAATTGCAGATGCGCTTTAATAGTCCGCTGCAGGTGCTCATTATTACCCTTTGGGCACCGTTACTGGCCCGCGCGCGACCGCGCGAAGGCCGCTACGGGCGCATTGTGGCCGCAGTGCTGATCTACGCGATTTATTTCAGCCTCACCGGCGTTGGCGAATCGTGGCTTAGCCATGATCTGATCCATCCCGCAATGGGCTTGTGGTGGGTGCACGGCTTGTTCTTGCTGTTTGGGATCGGGTTCTTGTGGCGCCAACAGCGCCATAGTCAACGCCGTCCCCAATGGCTACCACCCGTTGTCCGCCAGCGCCGCTCCCCATGAGAATTCTCGACCGCTACATCTTCCGCACCGTGACCGCCGCGACACTGGTCGCCTTGCTGGTGTTGCTGCTACTGGAATTCTTTCTCAGCCTGATGATGGAGCTGAAAAGCGTCGGCAAGGGCAGTTACGGCGTCATGGCCGCCTTGCGCTACTTGCTGTGGCTCCAGCCGCAATACGTATACGAACTGTTTCCGATGGCGTTGCTGGTGGGCGGGCTGCTGGGCATGGGCGCACTGGCCAGCGGCAGCGAACTGATTGTGATGCGCGCTGCGGGCCTGTCCCTGACCCGCCTGACCCGCTCCGCCCTGCAAGCGGGTTTACTGCTGAGCCTGGCGGTGTTGGCGCTGGGAGAATTCGTTGCGCCCGCACTAGAGCGCACCGCGCGCGACCAACGGGCGGCGGCCCGGGCCGAGGGTTTGGAAATTCGTGGGGGGCGCGGCTTTTGGGCGCGGGACGGCGACACTTTCATCCATGTGCGTGCGGTGCTGCCAGGCGTCCGCCTGGAAGGAATCCGCAGCTTCAAAATCGGCCCTGAGGCCCAGTTGGAAACTGTCACCACCGCGCAAGACGCGCGCTATGCGGATGGACGCTGGCTGCTGGAAGGGGTGAGCCGCAGCCGGTTCGCCGCTGATCAGGTGCAAAGCGAGCACCTCGCCAGCTTGCTGATGCCTTCGGCGCTCAATCCGCAAATCCTGGACGTATTGGCGGCCAACCCTAGCGATCTCTCCATCCGCGATTTGCGCCTTTACGTTGCTTATCTGGAAGGCAATGGCCTGGATGCCCAGGATTACCGGCTCGCGCTGTGGCGCAAGCTCCTGGCACCGCTCGCCTATGTGGCCATGCTGGTGATCGCCATGCCGTTTGTCTTTGGGCCGCAGCGTTCCGCCGGTGTGGGCCAACGTTTGCTGATTGGGTTGTTACTGGGACTGGGGTTCTTCCTGAGCAATTACCTGCTAGGCAATGTCGTGCTGCTCTATGGCTTACCGCCGCTGTTGGGCGCAACGCTGCCCACGCTACTCTTCCTGAGCGCGGGATTTTATGCCCTGCATCGGCTGCGCTGAGTGAGAGCTAGCTTTTGGGAGCAGCACCAGCTCGGTTTCCGATAAGCGATCAGGCCACCGTAGCCACAGCGTAATCCATAATGTGCCCAATCCCGCCAACAGACTCAGACTGCTACTCAGTCCGAGGAACCGATATAAGAACAGCATCACCGGTAACCACACGCTACCCAACAAAAAGCGCGCCAGCGCCTGCCACCACCCAATCCCTCGCCCGTCGCGGCGTTGGATCCGCAAACGCCAGGCCCGCATCCCCAGGGTCTGGCCGCCGTGGATCCAGAAGCCGCCATAGAAAAAAAAGCAGATGAACAGAAGATAGGTCTGAAAAAAAGGATTCCCCAGCAAGGGGTTTTTTATCTTGACCGCCGCGCTGCCCCACAACGCCACCGCCAGCCCCAGGGCCAGCGCGGTGGCGACGAACAACACCGCCAGCAACAGTAAACCGTCGTAGACGATGGCGGCTAGCCGACGCGGTAATCCGGCAGGTACGGGTACGGCGACGTTCACGCGGACTCTGGGCTATTTTGCGCCGTGGCCGGGCAATGGCGTTGCTTGGGCGCGACTCGATCCGCGTGGCGCGGCCATTGCCTTCTGCTCCGGCCTCTCTGCCCGCGCCGCCGCTGTGCCGTTGCCTTTCTTGGGCTGAACCGGAGCCGCAGTGGGCGGCTTGGCCAGTGGCGCTAGCGGCGCGCCCGTCGCTGTCGGCTTTTCCAGCCAGTCATTGAGTTTGACCAGATCAGGCTCCCCCAACTGGCCGGCGGCCTGCCGCAGCGTGAGATAATTGACGACATAGGCATAGCGCGCCGCAGCGTAGTCGCGTTCGGCCCGATAGACATTACGCTCTGCATCTAACACGTCAACGATGGTGCGGGTGCCGACCTCATAGCCGGCCTGATTGGCCTCCAAAGCGCTGCGGGTGGAAACCCGCGCCTGATTAAGTGCGCGGATCTGGCTGATAGCGGTCTCCTGCCCCCGATAGGCGTTGCGCACCGTGCGAATCAGCTCGCGTTGCAGGTTTTCCAGGGTCTGCCGGGACGCCTCATACTGGTAGGCCGCCTCACGGGC
>JBATSQ010000169.1:0-2554 GCA_049293375.1 Candidatus Contendibacter sp. | reverse complement strand
GTGTAAATCATTTCGTAAATATAGTGTAAATCAATATATTGAAATGTAAAAACAAAGACTTAAATGATTTTATCATGAAATTTCGTAATTAATTTCATAAATTAAGTAATTTCAATAGGATAAAAATTGAATGTTGCCGATTCCCGATTTTTTCAATGGCTCTTCAGGCTACTGCCGAAAAATCTTAAAAATAGCCTGTGGATAAGTCTGTGGATAAGTCGGCCTTTTCTGTGGATAAGTCGGCTTTGCCTGTGGATAACTTATCCACAGGCAAAAAAGTTATCCACAGGAAAAGCGACTTATCCACATTTTATCCACAGGGTTATCCACAGGCAAAATGCTTACAATTTATTGAAAAATAAAATATAAAAAAAGTTATCCACAGAAAATGCCCTCCCCAATAATAATAATCTTTATATATTTAAAAGACTGTTTGTTATTGGGGAACCATCCGCAGTGGACGCGCTGGGAAAATAGAAATTTGCATAACCTTGCAATCCAGTCGGAATTGAACCGGCCTACACGGTAGGCCCCTGGCTCTAACGGAGACTTTGATGAAATTGGAAGCCAAGCGTGAACAGTTGCTAAAACCGCTCCAGTCGGTCATCGGTGCGGTTGAGCGCCGACAGACCCTACCGATCCTAAGCAATGTATTGCTGGCGGCGTGCGAGACCGAACTCAACCTGACCGCTACCGATCTGGAAGTGGAACTCTCCGTCCGCGCTGAACTACCGGCAGAGACGCCAGGCGAGATCACCCTGCCGGCGCGCAAGCTGCACGACATCCTGCGTGCCTTGCCAGAGGACGGCTTGGTGAGCTTGACCATGGAGGGCGACAAGGCGACGGTGCGCTGTGGTCGTAGCCGCTTCACCCTGGCGACCTTGCCCGCCGGTGATTTTCCCACTCTGGAAGATGTACCCTTCGGCGGCGAGATTCATCTGCCCCAGGGCGCGCTGCGCAGCCTGATCGAGCGCGCCCATTTCGCCATGGCCCAGCAGGACGTGCGCTACTACCTGAACGGCCTGCTGCTGGAGGTGAGCCCCGGCCTGGTGCGATTGGTGGCCACCGATGGCCATCGGCTGGCCTTGCAGGAATTGCCAGCCGAGGTCGAAACGAGCGAAACCCGGCAAGTGATCGTCCCGCGCAAAGGCGTGATGGAGCTGCTGCGCTTGCTGACCGATAGCGAAACGGACGCCGCCCTGCGCTTGGGTGCAAATCACATCCAGGTCGCCATGGGCGAGATTCAGGTGACCTCCAAGCTGATTGATGGCAAGTTTCCCGACTATCAGCGCGTCATTCCGCGCGAGGGCAACCGGGTGGTGATCGCCGACCGGCTGGCGCTGCGCAACGCTCTGTTGCGCACCAGCCTGGTGCTGAGCGATAAAACCCAGGGAATCCGGCTGGCGCTGGAAAACTGGATCTTGCGCACCCAGGCGCGCAATCCCGATCAGGAGGAGGCCGAGGAGGAAGTCGAAATTAATTACGACGGCGGCCCCTTGGAAATCGGGTTCAACGGCGCTTACCTGCTCGACGCGCTAGGCGCGCTGGGGGGCGAGTTGGCGCGGCTGTCGTTTGCCGACGCGGGCAGCAGTTGTCTGATCGAAGAGGCCGAAGGCGGCGGCGGCCGACACGTCATCATGCCGATGCGGCTGTGAGGTCGAGGACAGAGCCTGAGCGTCCGCCATGCGGGTCGTTAGCCTCGACCTTGACGGTTTTCGCAATCTGGCTCAGACCCGGCTGGAATGCGCGCCGGGTTTGAACCTGCTGACCGGCCCCAACGCCTCTGGCAAGACCAGCGTACTGGAAGCCTTGTATCTTCTGGGACGGGGCCGCTCCTTTCGCGCCCGCCAACCACGGGAGCTGATCCAGACCGGTGCGCCAGCGTTGCGGATTGCAGCGACTGTAAGCGACGCCGAGGGCCGCCGGACACCGCTGGGCCTGGCGCGCGACGCGCGTCAGTTGACGCTGCGCCTGGGCGGTGCGCCGGTCCGCTCCCTGGCGGAGCTGGCCCGTTGCCTGCCCGTTTTGCTGCTCAATCCCGATAGCCACCGCTTGCTGGAAGACGGGCCGAGACAGCGCCGGCGGTTCATGGATTGGGGACTGTTTCATGCCGAGCCGGGCTTTCTGGAGGTTTGGCGGCGTTACGACACCGCGCTGCGCCATCGCAATGCCGCTTTGCGCGCCCAGGCCGCCGATCGGGTGGTCGATGCCTGGGATGGCGAACTGGCGAGCGCGGCGGCGCGGCTCGATCCATGGCGCGAATCATTCTGTACCGCTCTGGGAGGCGTTCTAAGGCCCCTGGCGGTGACGACCCTAGGCGAGGGTTGGGTAGAGGTGGATTATCGCCGTGGCTGGCCTCCGGAGCCGTTTGCGCACGATTTCGCGGCCTGGTTGCGGGCGGGCCGCGCTCAGGATCGGCAGCAGGGACATACTCGGCTGGGTCCGCACCGCGCCGATTTCATTCCTCGCCTGGCCGGTCGCCCACCGGCCGAGGTTTTATCCCGCGGCCAGCAGAAGCTGCTGGTGATTGCCCTGGTGCTGGCGCAGGCGGAGC
>JBATSQ010000168.1:0-6750 GCA_049293375.1 Candidatus Contendibacter sp. | reverse complement strand
AGCTATTGCTGGGGGATCGGCTGACCGCCGCACTCCAGAAAACCCCACTCCCCAAGATCGTCCAAGCCATCGAACGAGTCACCGGCCGGGATTGCGGCTGTGCGAAACGGCGCGAGGCGCTCAATCGGTGGTAATTTTCCCGGCGGATTGACGATTGAGCAGCAAGACGCCATCAAGGCGCTGGTCAAATCCCGCGTGGAAATCATGCCGCATGAGCAGCAGGCCAAAGCCGCGATTACCTGCTGGAGCGCGATCAAGAGCAAGTTATTCACTGCCGGATAGGCAGCTTAGAAAAAGGACAGCACGTCGCTGAAGTTGGCGGGAGGATTCACTGCCGGATAGGCAGCTTAGAAATATGCCCCCATCTATCTGCGCTGATTCATTCCGCGCCAGGGTTTCAATCCGCACCCGCCAATTACGGCGGGTGAATTCATCCGAGTTCATAGGATGAACGCGCAAGGATCGGGTTTCAATCCGCACCCGCCAATTACGGCGGGTGAATTATTTTAATTTGGTGGGATTCCACCAAATTAACGCTGTTTCAATCCGCACCCGCCAATTACGGCGGGTGAATTCCTCTGGCGTATGGGCCAAGGGTTGGCGGTTCGTTTGAGTTTTTTTTGGTCTTTAATGTAAGTAAGCTTTCTTTTTATTGTAAGTTAGCTTACAATAAGCCTCAAGGAACTGAACTGGAAAGGGAAAAACCTGAACCGAAGCCGAGGTAAGAACATGGCAACAAGATCGATTGAAGTGGAGCTACTCAACGAAACCTACCCACTGGAGGTGAACCACAGCATGGAAAACGGCGTTCCGATCATTTACGGCGTCGAGATCATGAAACAAACCTGCAAAAAGGGCGAAGTTTGGTACGACGAGAATGGAAACCCGCACTTCGAAGCGCACTGGGTAAAAAAAGACATCCTGGATTTGCTCAGCAAGCAGCAAATTCGTTCCATTGCCCTGGAGTTGCTGGAGCAAGAAATGCAGGCCGTGGATGAAGACCTGGCCGACCGCGCGGCGGATCTCTACCAGGACTATCGAGAATGCGGCTACTTCCGCCGCTTTGAACCGGCGGAATTCAGCGGCGCACTGGCGTAATGAAAAAGCCGCTTGCGTTGTTGCCGCAACGCGAGCGGCCCACTGCGAACCACATGAGATCATTCTAATGATAGCACAAACCTTGACAAGGACCCGCTGGCCCCACGGCTGGGTTGAACTCCCCGATTCGCTGACCATGGCCGACCTGGCCTTGTTTATCCAGCGGATGCGCCACTGCAACGGCACCCGCTACCGTCTGGCTTGGAACCACAAGCTAGGCGTCATCGAATTCAAACGCGCCAAACACTAGGAGAACGATCATGCTAGAAATCATGTTTGAAGAAATCGGCCCCCCCGAACCCGGCCAAATCCTGACCGATTCCGTCCGTCAATGGCGTAGCGATTGCCAGGTCGGACAGTTCAAAATTTGTAGTTCCGCCATGCGCGGATCACGGATTGATATGGAACTGGTCGGTGCGCACATCAGTGAAGGCGAGTATTTCGGCTATCCGCATCAGAAATGGCTGGCGGTGCTGTTCGTTGACCCCGATGGGGTGCTGTCATCCATCCTGTTCAAGACCGAATCAATGGATCAGTTCGAGGAATTGCGCCGCAGCTACCGGCTGAAAGGCGAAACCCTGCTGGGTAAAACTATTCGCGCCAGCATGAGTAAACGCGCCAGCCGCAGCAACGGCAACAGCTATTTTGCTGTGGAGTTCGAGGTGGTCAGCGAGGGCAAATATGCCGCCGCCATTGCCGAATTCCGCCAGATTCACTACTCACCCGATTTTGTGCGGCTGATCGAATCACGGCATGAGGAAGCGGTTTGATGCATCCAGCGCCAAGGACGTCAACCCTTTGACCTCCACCCACCCCCTCCCGCTTCGCTTCCCTCCCCCTCAACGAGGGGGAGGGTTAGGGTGGGGGTACTTGACCCCCACCCCAACCCGGCCTATGCTTTCCGTGCTCTCGCAAAACACGAGAGTCGGGACTATCACCCCCGCAAAACACAGGCGCACCCGCGCCATCAGCGATACCAGGCGCTATTTTTGTGCCTGCTCGTCTATGGCGGGCTGTGCGGGGCAGCCGCAAGGCTGGCCGGTCCCTGTGTCCGGTGGTGATAACCCTGTACAGTCCGCCACCATCACATCACCAGATGTTGGCGGTTTCCATGCAGTTCACACAGGAAACCGTGTTATGTCTAGTCTGATCCCCTTAGTTGTCCTTGACAACGAACCCCGCATTGATTCCCGCGTCATCGCCGAGCAGTTGGGCGTTAAACATATCAACGTCCGCGAACTGATCGAGCAATACCTTAACGATTTCGAGGAGTTTGGAAAGGCTCGGTTTGAAACCGAGGCTTCTGGGAAGACGAACCAGCCTCAAAAGTTTTACCTCCTCAACGAAGATCAAGCCTATCTCCTGCTGACCTACGCCAAGAACACGGATCAGGCCCGCGAGTTGAAAAAGCGCCTGGTTCATGCCTTCGGCCACTATCGGCGCTTGGCGACCACGCCCCCACCAAAGCCCCAACCGGCGACCCGCAACAACCCCTTGATTCCCGCCAGCGCACGGCGTAAGCTGAAGGCACTACTAAATCTGTGGCGGCCTTGTCGCCCCGTCAGTCTGCGGCTTTTTTTGTGCCCGGCGTTTGCCGGTGTACGCCTTCACTGGCGGGACGATAGCCCCGAATACAACACCCGCAAGGGAAATACGGGCAGCGCTCCACAGAGCGTAGTTGAGTCCTGCCGCCACTCAAAATCTGGCGGCCTCACTGAAATCTGTGGAGGCCATCATGGCTAGTTGCACCCTCTCTTTGACGCCGGTGAACGGCGAACTCCGCATCTACGATCTTCACCTGGCCGAACGGCTGGGATTCTCGCAAGCCTTCGATATTCGCAAGCTCATTAAGCGTTACGAAGACAAGCTCTTGAATTTTGGAATTCTCGCCACCGTGGCGAAAATTCACAATGGCGCTGGACGCCCCACCAACGAGTATTACCTCAACCAGAAGCAAGCCATTTTCGTCTGCATGAAATCCGAGACGGACAAGGCCGCCGATGTGCAGGTGGAAATCGTTCACGTCTTTGATGCCTATCTGAATAGCTCTCTGCCGCCCCCGCCACCGAAGTATCCATCTGCGACCAGTCCCTCTCTAGACGCCAACGACGACAAGAACCTGCGCCGTGCGGTGTGGTTGATCAGTCGTCAGCTTAACTGCGAGAAAGCCATGTCCCACGCGGTCTGGCGCAACCTGCGCCAGGTCACCGGCTGCCCGGCCCCCGAACCCTTTCGGGTCGAGCATCTACCGGTGTTGCTTTTGGAACTGCGCCGTCTGCTCGAACTGGCCGAAGCCTGCCGCGAGCATACCCGCGTCATTGAAAAGGAACTGATCCAACGCGGGGTGAAGGGGCGCGAATCGGTCACTGTCCTGCGGGAGCACCTGCAGGAAATTGAAGCGCACTGGCGGAAAGAAGAACAACCCTGGCGCATCCGCCTGGATCAGTGGCAGCTTGAGCCGCTGGAGCGACTGCAACAGCGGATTCCCCTCGAACCGGGGTACAACCTGAGCGACTACGCCGAACCGTCTTTGGCTTAAAAACACCACCGCGCCAGGGAGGGTGCACAGGAGATTCCCATGACGAAAGAAGAATTGATTGATCTTTTTGAGAATGATTTCGATATTCAAATCGCCATCGCTAGAGGTCTGGCAAAACAGGCAGCCTTGAAAGGAGAACATTTTTTTTCAGAACTGCTTGTGCAACCGCTAAAGCCTCCTTTCGAATTGACTCTGGAGGATGTGCGTGGAACGTCCTTGGAATCGGAATGGCCATTGTGATCGTCGCCTTGGGTGATTGGCGATTCGCCTGAAGCTCAACAAAGACGTGCGCGAACAACTGTTCGCCGACGAAAGAGAGTTGGTCGCACCGAAAGGCAACGATCGCTTCATCCATAAGAGAGTCCCCGTTCTGTTGGCGAAGGATAGTGACACCTCCAAGCATAGGCCATTGAGGGAACCCCCCCATGAAAAAAATAGTATTGAGCAACGCCGACTACCAACGTATTCCGGCCATTTCCTCCCACGGGCTGATTGCCTGCCTGCACTCCCCGGCGGACTGCTGGCGGAAATACCTCGACCCCCACCGCACCGATTCGGAACCCACCGACGCGCTTCGCATGGGGAGCCTGGTGCATGGCCTGGCGCTCACGCCCAGCCAATTCCCGCAGGAATTTCGCCTCGTTGAAACCCGCCGCACCCGTGATGGAAAAACCGAATGGCAATGGACGCTCAGTCAAGGCCGCATCCCCATTCGACCCGTCGAATTGGAAAAAGCCCGCGCCATCGTCGCCGCACTGCACGCGAACCCCGACGCCCGAAAGCTGCTGCTCTATGGCAAAAAGGAGCGGACGATTATTCAGCCCAGAGCAAGCGGCTTGTTACCGCTCAAAGCCCGCTTGGATGTGCATCACGAGACACGGCGGCAGATCGTTGAACTCAAGACGATCCGTGACCTTGGTCTAGTGAAGCAGGCCCTGCAACGTTATCAGTATGCCCTGTCCGCCGCGTTCTATCAGGACCTGGTGCGCGGTCAGTCCGTGGTCATGGTGTTCGTGCAGAGCACGCCACCCCACGAGGTGGCGGTCTTCACCCTGAGCAGACAGCACCTGCTGGAAGGCCGGGAACAGTACCACTCGGCGCTAAGCCGGTTTGATGAATGCTGGCGCTCCGGCGTCTGGCCCGAAGCCGAACCGCTGCCGGATTTTGATGACGACCCGCTGCTAATGCCAACGATGCCGAACCCCCCGCAACGGCAGGCCGAAGTGGGCGAGTTGGTGCTCTAGCCATGCCGATCCGACCGGAAAATAAACATCGCTATCCGAAAAACTGGCGGCAGATTCGCGCCGCTATCCTAGAGCGGGCTGACCATCGCTGCGAATTCCGCGGTATCCCCAATCACGTCTGGCGCAAGCGTCATGGCCAGACCTGGACGGAGGATATAGGGCTAGCCGAGGCGTGGGTCATGGATGGCGAGCGGATCACACGCATCGTGCTCACCATCGCCCACCTCGACCATACGCCGGAACACTGTGATCCAAGCAATCTCGCGGCACTCTGCCAGCGTTGTCATCTCACCTATGACATCCCGCATCACAAAAAAACGGCCTACCAGACGCGCAAAGCCGGAAAAGCCTTGGGAGACTTGTTTGATCATGTCTGAATCGCTGCTCTGGGATGTGCAGGAAACCGCCCGCCAGATGGGCAACATCAGCCCACGCACCGTGCGGCGCATGATCGCCACCGGTGAACTGCCCAGTATCAAAGTACGCAGCTGTGTCCGGGTTCCATCGGATGCCGTGCGGCTTTTGATCCATAATCAGTTGAACCCGCAACCGGCGCGGGAGACCTTCAGATGCCCATCTACAAACGAGGACAAACCTACTGGCTGGACATCGCCCAGCCCAACGGCCAGCGACTACGCCAATCTGCTCGGACTGGCAACCGCCGCGATGCCCAGCAACTCCACGACAGCATCAAAGCCCGGCTCTGGCGGGAAACCACCCTTGGCGAACGTCCGGCCTATCGCTGGGAAGATGCGGCGACCGCCTGGCTGAACGAGCGCGGCGAGTATCCCAGTCGGGCCGACGATATTCTCTGGCTGCGCTGGCTACACCCACACCTCTACGGCATGGCGCTCACCGCCATCACCGTGCAACGCATCAGCCAACTACAACAGCTGCGGCAAACCGAAGGGGTCAAAGCACGTAGCGTCAACGCCATCCTGCAAACCATCCGTGCTGTCTTGCGCGCTGCTGAACGGCGCGGCTGGTTGGAGCGTGTTCCACCCATCCGCTTATTACCAGAACCCTCACGACGCATCCGCTATTTAAATGAGGACGAAGAACAGCGTCTTCTGGACGCGCTGCCCGCGCACCTGGCTCGCATCGCCCGGTTTGCCTTGGCCACGGGACTACGCATGAGCAACATCACCGGACTGGAATGGCGGCAGATAGACCTGGGCCGGCGGCAAGCCTGGATTTGGGCGGATCAGGCCAAGGGGCGGGAAGCAATCCCGGTGCCTTTGAATCAAGAAGCCGTCCGAGTCCTACGGGAGCAATGGGGAAAACACCCGGAACGGGTCTTCACGCACCAAGGCCAACCTTTTCGGCAGGCCAATGGACGGGCTTGGCGCAAGTCGATCCAGCGGGCGGGATTGGAAGACGTTCGGTTCCACGACCTGCGCCATACCTGGGCAACACGACACATCCAGGCGGGAACACCACTCCATGCACTGATGGAGCTGGGTGGCTGGAAGGATGCTGCCATGGTGCGTAAATATGCCCACTTCTCGGCAGCGCACTTGCAGAATTACGCGGAAAATGCCACCCACCGCGCCAGTTACGGTACAAATCCGGCACAGCGGGCAGGAGAGATAACGCTAACTCTTTGAAAATTGGTCGGGGCGAGAGGATTTGAACCTCCGACCACCTGCACCCCATGCAGGTGCGCTACCAGGCTGCGCTACGCCCCGGATGGCGGCGAATGGATCGCCGCCGTTGGGAAGGGCAATGGTAGTGGAATACGCTGGGCTTGCCAAGTCATTCCCACAAATGTGCTTCTGCGGGTTTATTGAGCCTCGCCCTTGAAGGCATCGACACGCTCCTTGAGCTTTTGCCCCGGTCGGAACGTGACAACACGCCGCGCAGTAATGG
>JBATSQ010000167.1:0-6900 GCA_049293375.1 Candidatus Contendibacter sp. | reverse complement strand
CCGAGCGTGAAGCGCAGGCGGTGATAGCGAACGCGGAATTGATCCGCAAGCTGGTTGAACAGTTCGCCACCCTGCACACCGCTTGACCCCGCTTGCCCCTCCGGCGTAAGCTTGCTGCTAGGTGCTTGAGACACACCAATCAGCGGTTCCCCGCTCCGAGAATTGCGGTTTTTTTGTGCCTGTCCGGTTTTCAAGGCCGGGAGTGTGGCTAATACAACACGGGTTCGCCCGAAATATGCCCGCCGTCTGATTGCGGTCTCAAGCTCCTGGCACCATCGTCTGATGTGTGTCAACTTTGAGAAACAATCAGGAGTTGCATCATGTCTATCGCATTGTCCCTTGCCGTGATTGACGGCGAACCCCGCGTTGATTCCCGTATCGTTATTGCCGAGCTTGGCGTTGAGCCTAGAGCAACTCGCCAACTGATCGAAAGATATTTCTCTGACTTCAAGGAGTTCGGACAACTTCCATTTGAAATGGAGGTCGTGAATGGTCATCAAGGCGGCGGAAACCCGACCAAGTTCTACCTCCTCAATGAGGATCAGACCTACTTCCTCATGACGTTGGTGCGCAACACGCCCGAAGCCGTGCAATTGAAAAAGCGGCTGGTCAAAGCCTTTGCTCAATTCCGTATGACCGCCAACTCCTTGGAACTCGTACCCGCCCCCCGCCTGGAGATCGACACCCTGCGCGCCCAGTTGGCCGCGTGTCATGCCTACATTGCGCAGCGGGTGCCGTTGATGGGCAAACTGCGCCGCTACCGGGAAGCGGGCCTGAGCCAGCGGGAAATCGCCCTGTTGTGCGGCTGGGTCTCGGCCAAATCGGTGCGCGAGCGGCTGCGCCAGGCCGAACGGTTGGGGTTGCTGCCCCCATCGGGGAGCCGCCAACTCTCCCTGCTGGAGGGTTAAGCCATGCGCCTGTTGATTGACCTGACGGGTTCGACCCTGCTGCAAGACGACCTGGACTACCTGGCGGATGCCCAGCAAGCGGTGCTGGATTTGCTGCTGCCAGATGCGGAACTGGAGCGCTTGGCCCGTGCCCGCTTGTGCCTGCTGCTGCAACTGCTGGAGCAGCTTCGCCAAGCGGTGTGCACAGCCCATCAACCCACGACCTAAGGGCCATTCCTGCGCCAGGGAGGGCGTAAGCCACGCCCTCGCCTGGTTACTCCGCCCGCCCATCAATGATGAGCGCCGGTTCGCCGTTTCGGCCGGTGCTAAAGCTGATATCCCAGCTCAGCTCGTTGTATTTCGGGTCGTCGGCTTTCAGCACTAAATCGCCACTGGGGGCGAAATTGACGTTAGGCCCGTACAAATCTCTGGGGATCCCCTTGATGTTGTTGGCCTCAAAGCGTAGCGATCCGGTCATGGCGGTGCGCTGGCCCGTGGCTAGCCGGTCGCGGGTTTCAGCGGGCGCGGTGTAATCGACCGTAATATCGACCCCGGCATCAACGATAGCGGCGTCGGCATGGACATACATGCGGCCCCCAGCCAGATCGACGGTGTATTCCCCTGCGGTCAATCCGGTCACGGTCACGGCGCTGATGTTGCGCACCCCGGTGGGGTTGGCCACCGTCGCCCCCAACTGGTAATGGCGATCTTTACGCACATGCAAGGCCTCGTCCGTCACCGTTGCAGCAGCCTGGGCGTAGACGGACGCTTCGGCGGCTAAAAACAAAGCCAGTGTTTCCTGGCTGATCTGTCGGCAGGTGAGCTTGCCGGTGCGAGTAATAGAAATGACCGTTTCATCATCCAGTTCGCGGATTCCGTTTTCCGTGCTGTACGACTGGATCGAATCGGACTTGATGCTAAGGGTAAATCCCGGGGTGAGGCCGATGTACAGCTCCCCAGTTTTGTTGCCGACTGCATCAAACAGGTCGATGAAAATTTTGCCGCCGGGGACATGGCGTTGTTTGGTGGTGGACGCGAGAGACATGGAAACGCTCCGTTAACAGTAGAATGGCCAAAAATCAGGCTCAATGCGGGTGGCGTAGGTCAGGCCATACAGGCCCTGCCCGACATCGGGAAACTCGTGGCTTTCTGTGGGCATAAACAGCGGCGAAAACTCCGGCCCCGGCACAAACCCGGCCAGCGCTTTCAGCACCGCGCTGATGAGCGCCCCGGCTTCTAGCAAAAGCCCGGCCCCTTCCGCGATCTTCTCGACGTTGCGGGCATGGACGAACACAAACCAGGTTTGCTGTGGGTTGGCCTGCCCACCGGAGAACGGGCCAGGCACCACGATCACGGCAGGGAACACGCCGGTCAGATGCGCTTTGAGCAGCTCCAGACTGGGCGCAAAAGCGTGGCGCGTGAACTGCGGGCAGCCGGTTTGCAGGCGCTCCATAATGGCTGCACCCGCGGCAAACCAGTTTTGTTCGAGGGTCACGGCCACGGTTAAAACCCCGTTAATCGGGCCGCGGTGAACACCCGCTCCGGCGCGTTCGCCTGGGGCGATCCAGCCGCCAAAGGGCCATTGGCGGGCGCTAACGTCAGCAACACCTTCCCGCTGGCTACATCCCGTAACCAGCGCAGCGCATCCTGATAGGTCTGGCGCACATACTCCGGCGCGGCATCCTCATAGAGGAAATAGCGGGCGATGTCGCAGGCGTACGCGGTTAGCATCAAAGGCACGGGCACCAAAGGCAGGGCATACCGAGCCATGAGATAGCCATCAATCAGTCCATCGGTGCGCTGAATCGCGGAATCAATGAACTCACTATCCGGCTCCCCGTCTTTATTGCGGTCGGTGAGCTGGCGGATCTCGGCCACCCCAAAGGCGGCCTCCAGTTCGGCGCGGGTGGTGTAGCTCAAGGCGCGACGGCATCCCGGATCAGGAATCCGGCATCCGCACCGGTCAGCACCGGTGCCCGCTCGTCGGTGACCGGATAAATCCAGCTTTTCACGCTGGCGTCGTAGTACGCCAGCTCAACGATGGGGTAATTCTCCAGTTGGTAGGTGTAGCCATAACTGGGGCTGCCCCGACTGGCCAGCGGGCGGGTTTCGACGTAGGCCAGAATCACGTTGCGGCCCCACACATCATGAAAAGCGCCCGCATCATCGACGTAGATCGCCTGACCGACCACGATCTTGGGAAGATCCCACAACGCCGAGAGAATGGCCGGGGTGAGCGAATCGCGGCTGGTGTACTTGGTGCGCTCCAACAACTTCGGCTGCTGACTGAGCGCGGTGAGCACCAAAGGCCCCATCAGGAGGGTGTTGGGATACTTGCCAATCTTGGCGCGGATTTTTTCCCGCGCCGCCTGGATGACCCCGGAGGGGTTGGCGGTGCTGGTCGCGGGGTCGTACTCCGACCATTGGCTGGTGCCCGATAGGGTCAGGACATGATCCGCCGGATAGTTCGCCGCCCGCGTGGCCAGATCGGCTTGCTCTTTCTCGGTTTCCAGAAAGATCGCATCTTGCACGGTGTTGACGTGATGGCCGGCCAGGTCAATGCCGGGGATCTGCTGCGCTTCTTGCTGCAACTCAACCGGCACCTGCGCTTCCAGCGCGTGCTGGGTCAGCGTGTAGGGGTCTGCTTCGTAGCCGACCTGGATGCGCCGAACTTTGGTGCCAGGAGCGCGGCGCGTGTCGTACAGCAGGAAGGCTTCTTTGCCAAAGGCTATCACTTTGCCGCCCCGCGCCTTCACGTTCACTTTGGGGAACAGGGCCTCACCGACCAAGGTAGCGTTTTGATAGCCACGGGCGGTCGTGGTGAGGATTGGGTCAATCACCCGCGCCTGGGCGGGCGTCATTTGCGATAGGGACATCGTGAGTCTCGCTTGGGGATGTGGGCTGGGGCCGTTATGCCGCTGCTGGGGGGATCATGCTGGGGGGATCATGCTGGGCGCGATCAGCAGGGTTTCGCCCGCTGCCGTGGCCTCCGATAGCGCCAGCCAGAGACCGGCCCCCTCTATAGCACGCCCGTCGGCGTCGGCGGCTACGGAAGCCCCAATGTCCACGGCAGCCCCAGCCTCTACGGGGATAACGCCCAGAAGATCGACCGGAACCGCTTCCCCCTCCGCTGCGGCAGTGCGGGATACACCAATTGCGCCGCTGGCTGGGGTGGCCTGGGTACCCAAAGCACTGACAAAGCGCCGGGCGGCGATGGGGGCAGTAGCAATACACGTCCAGGGTAAAACCGAATGTCCAGCAATGGCCATGGAGACTCCTTCGCCGGTAGGGTGGATGATCATCAATTAGGCCTCTAAGGTGTGAGTGCGCGGAGCGCATCGGCATAGGGGATGTTTTTTCGTTGGGCCAGGTCCATGGCCCGCTGGTGGAGCTGCAACTGTTGGGCATTCACCGTGTAACCGGCGGGCGCGCTGAACTGGGCAGTGGCTCCGGCATTCCCCGCCGGGTCAGGGGCGGTGCGCTCGCTAAACTCCACCTGAGCAGGCAAATCATTCAGAAATTGCTGCAACCAGGCGCGGGGGGCAACGCTCACGGTCTGACCGCTGTCGCCGTCGGCAAACGCCAGCGGGGCATCCGGCAAGGCCAGTAGCAGTTCCGCCAGCCCGGCTTTTTGGCGCGGCAAAATGCGCCCAACCTGGACGTGCCCCTCGGCAAACTCCAAGGCTTTCTCGCGGGCGCGCTCGGCGTCAGCTTGCGCCAGGGCCGCTTCACGGGCCTGAAGGGCGGACTCCTTGGCCTGAATGGCGACCTCGGCTTGGGTAATAGCCGCTTCACGGGCGGCGAAATCAGTAGTCTGAGTCTGGTGCGGGGAAGGGTCAGCCATGGGCGTCTCCGGGAGCGAAAATTCGAGGGTTAAGGTGTAGTCGGCGTCCGCTGCCAGATCAAACTGCGGCTTACGCATCCCTTTAAGCGCAGGCGCAGCCGCGCCCAAAAAGCCGACATGCCGCAGGTAATACACACCAGGAACGGGATTCATGGGCGCATCGGGCAGGAAAAAACTGGCGCTAATGCGGTTGAAGCGTTCCTCATTCACCATCGCAGCAAACGCCGCGTCCACCTTGCAAGGGATGGCTTCCAAATCAGTGAGCTGCGTCCCAGCCAGCACCAACGCTTCGACCCAGCCGTAGGCCGGGTCATCGGTTTTGGGATGGCCCACGACGAGCGGCGCTTCGAGCAGCGACGGATCGTAGGCGCGGGCGGTGGCGGCCACATCGGCGGCGGAAAACGTGACGGAACGCCCGTGCAGGTCGGTGTGGGTTCCGGCGTAAAAAATATGGAGAGGGGCGAGTGTGCGCATGGCGCATGAGACTAGCGATGCGCCCGGCAGAGGTTCAGACTGAACCAGGACAGGGGGATCCCCCAATCGGTCGAGCAAGGCTCGCGCGCACTCCGCATGGTGCCTTTGCCAACGGTGATTCTGCCGCCGCTAACGGGGGTCTAACGGGGGTCTGTGGGCGCGGGAATACCCCAACGGCGGGTCGGCGGAACCAGGGCTGAGAACCGCTCCTGGTGGCGTCGCGGGCCGCAGAGAGATCGGCTGGTCGCTTAATCTGCCAGCCACTCCAACAGCACCTCCATGACGTGTGCTCGTTCAGCCTCATCCAGACCAAGGAAGGGCCGGGCGGGAAGGTGGCGGGATGGGTCGCCGAATTGATGAGTCGCCCCATAAAGCCGATCCGTGCCAATGCGCAGCGCATCTGGCGCGGCTTGGTAATGGAGCTGGCGCAGCCAGCCATCCAGCACCAGGAGCTTATCCTGGTTTTTCTTCTTGCTGGCGCGGTATCTTGGCGAAAGGGCAGGCCAGGGCGTGCCGTCAGGAGCAACGGCGCGGGCGAAGCGTTCCCGATGCGAGAGGGTGAGCGCCTCACCCAAATCCCGAAAGACCGGCGTGAGATCGCCCAGCTTGGCTTGGAGTTGCTCCAGGAGCTTGCGGATGTCGGCATCATGAACCGTGATTTCGATGGAAGCGCCGGCCATGTTGAAATTTCTGCGGGGTTGGGGTATCTAATAGGACAGAGGCGGCCTCGTTTCGGACGTATGCATGGGGAGCTAACGCGGCATCATGCCCCGCCTGTTTAAATCTTGATCGTGAGCGATTCCAGCGCCAATGCCTGCGTGCGCTTCCCCGGCTGCACTTCAAATACACAACGGAAATCTTCACCATCCATAGTTTTCCGCGCCTTGATCGTGGGTTGATTTTTCCGAGACCGGGCGCCAAGGCTTAACGCATCCGGCCCGGCCAATACCTGCCAGACTTTCTTATAGTCTTCCGGTCGAATGGCGCGTTGTGTTTTGCCGTCCCAGGCATGATGTTTTTCGATATGCCGAACCGTCTGTCCGGGCAGCAGCACCAGATACCCGCGAACATTCAACCCTAGCATCGTTTGGATCGACTCGAAATTCTCTACGAAGCCCAGCCAAAGCGGCTCGATCACGCCACCATCCTCTAGTGCCCGCCGAACGAATGTAATGACCGATTCGCTGGCGTTGATATAGCGGTTCACCTCGTGCGATAACGCCTTGGTGATTGCAGGCGGATACCCGATCAGCTTATTGGCGACCAGATCGCGCAGCGACGTATCAACGCCCGCCCCCGGCGCATAATCCCAGCCTTTATCCACTCCTTCCGGAAGTCTCAAGACCTCCCCGGTGCGTTTATCCAGGTGTTCGACCGTGCCGTGATAGGGCATGTCCGCGTCGGTGGTGGGCGTGATATTTAGGCGTTCAAGGTCGCGTTCGGCCAAGCTTTCGACAAAGCAGCGGCAGCCAAAGCCGCAGGGCGGGTAGCGCGTCGTCCACCACGGGTCATCATGGCGCAATACCTTTCCATCCCAGGCCAGATGCGCCGGACGCGGATGCGCCACGGCGTCGTTGTGCCGATAGCGCCAGTAGGGACGCTTTCCGGCGATGGCCTTCATCTGCTGATAGCGCCCCGCCGCATAGGACGTTTGCAGGTTGGTCTCGTAGATCACCCGCGCCCGCCAGGCCCGAC
>JBATSQ010000166.1:0-2644 GCA_049293375.1 Candidatus Contendibacter sp. | reverse complement strand
ATCCTTGATGTCGCCTTCTTCGATGACTGGCGTCATCCAGACACCTTCCCGCGAGCCGCAATCGGGTTCAGTGACCACCATGTCTTGGGCTACATCCACCAGGCGGCGGGTCAGGTAGCCGGAGTTGGCCGTTTTCAGCGCGGTATCGGCCAGGCCATTGCGCGCGCCATGGGTGGAGATGAAATACTCCAGCACACTTAAGACTTCCCGGAAGTTGGCTTTGATTGGCGTTTCGATGATCGAGCCGTCTGGTTTGGCCATCAGGCCGCGCATGCCAGCTAGTTGGCGGATTTGTGCCGCTGAGCCACGCGCACCAGAGTCGGCCATCATGAATACCGCATTGAAGGTCGGCTGGCGCACGGTGTGCCCAGCGCGGTCGACGACTTGCTCGCTCCCTAGCTGATCCATCATGGCCTTGGCGACCTGGTCGTTGGTGCGCGACCAGATATCCACCACCTTGTTGTAGCGCTCGCCTTTGGTCACCAGGCCGGAGCTGTATTGGTCATCGATTTCCTTGACTTCTTGTTCGGCTTTCTCCAGCAGTTCGGCCTTTTTGGTCGGGATTTGAAAATCTTCAAAACCGATGGAAGACCCAGAACGGGTAGCGTAATGAAAGCCGGTGTACATCAACTGGTCGGCGAAGATCACCGTATCCTTGAGGCCCAGCCGTCGATAGCATTCGTTAATGAGCTGGGAAACGGTTTTCTTTTTCAACGCCTGGTTGATGAGGGCAAAGGGTAAACCCTTGGGCAAAATGTCGGAGAGGAGCGCCCGACCAACCGTAGTCTTGACCCGGCCTCGCATCCGCTGGATTTGGCCATCGGCATCGACTTCCTCACGCGGCAGGTGCACCTCAATGCGGGCGTGTAGTTCGACCTGTTGACTCTCATAGGCGCGGTGTACTTCCCGCACATCGGCGAACATCATGCCTTCGCCTCGGGCATTGATGCGTTCGCGGGTGAGGTAGTACAGGCCGAGCACCACGTCCTGCGACGGGACAATGATGGGCTCGCCATTAGCCGGACTGAGGATGTTGTTGGTGGACATCATCAGGGCGCGCGCTTCCAACTGCGCCTCGATGGACAGCGGTACATGCACCGCCATCTGGTCACCGTCAAAGTCGGCATTGAAGGCGGTGCAGACCAAGGGATGCAGCTGGATCGCCTTACCCTCGATCAACACCGGCTCGAAGGCCTGGATGCCCAGACGGTGCAGGGTGGGGGCGCGATTGAGCATCACCGGATGCTCGCGGATGACCTCCTCCAGGATATCCCACACCTCCGGCTCTTCCCGCTCGACTTTTTTCTTGGCGGCCTTAATAGTGCTGGCCATGTCCTTGAATTGCAACTTGCTGAAGATGAACGGTTTGAATAACTCTAGCGCCATTTTCTTGGGCAGGCCACACTGGTGCAAACGCAGAGTAGGGCCGACTACGATGACGGAGCGACCGGAATAATCCACCCGCTTGCCGAGCAGGTTCTGGCGGAATCGACCTTGCTTGCCCTTGATCATGTCCGCCAGGGATTTTAGGGGCCGCTTGTTGCTGCCGGTGATAGCGCGCCCACGCCGACCATTGTCTAGCAGGGAGTCCACCGCTTCCTGCAACATGCGTTTTTCATTGCGAACGATGATGTCCGGGGCACTGAGTTCCAGCAACCGCTTCAGGCGATTGTTGCGATTGATGACGCGGCGGTACAGGTCATTGAGATCGGAGGTGGCGAAACGCCCACCGTCCAATGGCACCAGCGGGCGCAGATCGGGCGGGAGCACCGGCAGCACCGTCATCACCATCCATTCCGGTTTATTGCCGGAGTGCAGGAACGACTCCACCAATTTGAGACGTTTGGAGAGTCGCTTCAGCTTGGTTTCGGAAGTGCACTCCAGAATTTCCTGGCGCAGTTTGACCACCAGCTCCTTCAAATCCAGGCCATGCAGCAACTGGTAAATCGCCTCCGCGCCCATGCGAGCGTCAAAATCGTCGCCGTACTGCTCGACGGCATCCAGATAGGCCTCATCGGTCAACAGTTGGCCTTTATCCAGCGGCGTCATTCCAGACTCAATGACCACATAGGATTCAAAGTACAGCACCCGCTCGATATCGCGCAGGGTCATGTCCAGCAACAGACCAATCCGCGAGGGCAGCGATTTCAGAAACCAGATATGGGCTACGGGTGAGGCTAGTTCGATATGGCCCATCCGCTCGCGCCGCACCTTGGCCAGAGTCACCTCGACCCCGCATTTCTCACACACCACACCGCGGTGCTTGAGCCGCTTGTATTTGCCGCAAAGACATTCAAAATCCTTGTTAGGGCCAAAAATTTTGGCGCAAAACAGCCCGTCGCGTTCCGGCTTGAAGGTGCGATAGTTAATGGTTTCGGGTTTTTTGACTTCGCCGCGACTCCAGGCGCGGATCATCTCCGGTGAGGCCAATCCAATCCGAATGGCGTCGAAATCCTCGATCTCGTCAAACAGCTTGAAGGGATTCAGCAGCTCTCTCATCAGTCATTCACCCAAAAAGTGCGTTGTCTCGCCCGGTAAGGCGGTCGGCGTCCCCGGGGTATTCGCGCCGTGGCGCTGGCGAGAACAGCTAGCGCAAGCGAGCAGGATCGGCGACATTCCCCGCGTCGGCGGGCGCGGGGTGATT
>JBATSQ010000165.1:0-16716 GCA_049293375.1 Candidatus Contendibacter sp. | reverse complement strand
ATCTGCTCTACTTCGCCAGTCTGGGGGTGTTGTTGCCCTATTGGGGGCCGTATTTAGCGGCGCTGGGTTTCAGTCCGGCGCGGATCGGGGAGCTGATGGCGATTCCGCAGGCCACCAAGCTGGTGGCTCCGTCCCTATGGGGCTGGCTGGCCGACCACACCGGCCGACGTATGCGGGTGATTCGCTGGGCCTGTCTGGTGGCGGCGCTGAGTTTTGCCGGTGTCTACCCGGCGGGGGATTCCTACCTGGGCCTGGCGCTGGCGATGCTGCTGTTCAGCTTTTTCTGGAACGCGGCGTTGCCGCAGTTTGAGGCGGTGACGCTTGCCTATTTGGGGGAGCACGTTCACCGTTACAGCCGGGTGCGACTATGGGGGTCGGTGGGTTTCATCTGCGCGGCGGTCGGCCTGGGGTTTGCGATCCGTGCCTGGGGGATCGGCATCGTGCCGACAGTAATGCTTGGGCTGTTTGTCGCGTTGTGGCTGAACAGCTTGGCGGTGCCGGAGCGCTTGGCTGCGCCTGCTGCGCACCAGGGTCCGCCGCTTGGGCGGGTTTTGCGCCAGCCGACCGTTATGGCCTTCTTCAGCGTCTGTTTTCTCAATCAGGCTGCCCACGGGCCATACTACGGCTTCTTCTCGCTATATCTGGAGGCGCTGGGGTATTCGCGCGAATTCATTGGCCTGCTCTGGGGTTTAGGCGTGAGTGTGGAAGTGGGCATGTTCCTGATTCTGCCGCGTTGGCTACCCCGCTGCGGGCCGCGTCGGCTGATGTTGGCAGCGCTAGCATTGGCCGCGCTGCGCTGGCTGTTGATCGGTCATTTTGCTGCTGAGCTGCCGATTTTGCTGGTTGCGCAAAGCTTGCACGCCTTCAGTTTCGGGGTGTTTCACGCGGTTTCCATCCATTTGATTCACCAGTTTTTTCCGGGGTCATTACAGGGGCGCGGCCAAGCGTTGTACAGCAGTTTGGGCTTTGGGGTGGGCAACGCGCTGGGTAGTCTCGCCGCCGGTTATCTGTGGGTGGGTCTGGGGCCGGCAGCTATGTTTGATCTGGCGGCGGCGTTTGGCGCGCTGGGGTGGCTGGTGGCGTGGCGGGGGTTGCGGGTGTGAGCGTGAGTTGGTCGAAGCCAAGAGCCACTGTCTAGCGTTACACCAGACTCAGGGCGCTATCCGCACCCAGGCCCCGCACGGGCAGCCGTGGTTAGTGTGCTTTCTACACGCCTTGCAGCGGCAAAAATGCCGTTTCGCCACCCAGCATGACCGCGCTGCCCGACGTGGCCGTCAAAATCTTTGGCCATGCGTGCGAGCAGGGCCGCAGACCATCAGCGATATGATCCACGCCACCGGTGTGAGCCGGAATATACTCAAACATTTTCGGCGCTTGGTTTGGCCAGGCCATCTTGCCCGCCACGGTATGGGCAAGGCAACTTGGTGCGCCTTAAGAGAAGGGGCCATCGGAGCAACCCGAAAGAGCGGAGCAGCGTTGTGCGGATGACTGGGATTGCGGTAGTTTCCCGCCCGTGGCGCCCCGTGAAGGCTTAAGAATTCCAATGAACGAAGGGACCCCATGCCGCTTTTACACTGGTTGACCCGCGAAGAAGATATCCACCGCGCCGCCCGCGCGCCCTACCGCCTTCTCGAAGAAGCGCCGGACCTGTCTCACGGCGACCGCGACACCGGCAACATGCTGGTTCAGGGCGACAATCTGGACGCCCTTAAAGCTCTTCTTCCCTACTATGCCGGTAAGGTGAAGTGCATCTATATCGACCCGCCTTACAACACCCGCAGCGCCTTTGAGCATTACGACGATAATCTGGAACACAGCCAATGGCTGGCGATGATCTATCCACGCCTTGAGTTATTGCGCAAGCTTTTATCCGAAGACGGGAGCCTCTGGGTTTCGATTGATGACAACGAGGGGCATTATCTCAAGGTGGTTATGGATGAGGTTTTTGGACGGAACAATTTTAGAAGATTTATTACATGGCAAAGAAAATACAGCGTCAGCAATAATTTTAAAGGCGTTGCTACAATATGCGATTATATACTTCTCTATTCAAAAGGTGAATCTTTTCAAAATAAATTATTACCAAGAACGGAAGCATCATCTAGTAGATATTCTAATCCAGACAATGACATACGCGGAGCATGGAAAGCGGTTGATTATCTTAATCAAGCTACACCTAAACAACGCCCTAATCTCTGTTACGACATAATCAATCCAAATACTGGTGAAATTATAAGGAACACAAGAAAAGCTTGGAAATACGATAGAGAAACTCACAAGTTCCATATTGATGACAATCGCCTCTGGTGGGGGCGTGGTGGAAAAAATACAGTACCAGCTTTAAAGTTATTTCTCTCTGAAGTGCGTGATGGCATGACACCACATAACTGGTGGCCGCATGAAGAGACTGGTCATACAGATGAGGCGAAAAAGGAAATTAATATTATATTTGGCAACGATAAAGTGTTTGATACACCAAAGCCAGAACGCCTTATCAATCGTATTTTTGAAATCGCCACCCACCCCGGCGACCTCGTTTTAGATTCCTTCTTGGGTTCCGGCACGACCGCCGCCGTGGCCCACAAAATGGGCCGCCGCTATATCGGTATCGAAATGGGCGAACACGCCGTGACCCATTGCGCCCCGCGCTTGCGCAAAGTCATCGAGGGCGAGCAGGGCGGGATTTCCGAGGCCGTGGGCTGGAAGGGTGGCGGCGGTTTTCGGTTCTATCGTCTGGGTGACCCGGTGTTTGACGAGGCGGGCCACATTTCCCCCGGTATCCGTTTCGCGCCCTTGGCCGCCCACGTCTGGTTTATCGAGACGGGCGTTCCCTTCACCGGAGCGGCGGACTCCCCTTTGCTGGGCACCCATGACGGCACCGCCTATTACCTGCTCTACAACGGCATCCTGGGCGACAAGCGCCCGGACGGCGGGAACGTGCTGACCGCGAAAATCCTTGCCGCCTTGCCGCCCTTCGACGGCCCCAAGGTGATTTTCGGGGAAGGGTGCCGGATGAGCGCCGGGCGACTGCATAGCGAGCGGATCAACTTCCGGCAGATTCCCTATGAAATTAAGGCGCGCTAGGAGCGATCAATGGAACTGAAAGACTTTCAGCGCACCGCCCTCCAGATGCTCGAAACCTATCTTGAGCGCGCCCGCCTCACCGCCGACCCCGAACGGGCATTTGCCGAAACCTTGCGGCAACACGAACCGAACCGGAATCCGCCCCCGTACCGGACGATTCCGGGATTGCCCGGCGTGCCCAACGTCTGTTTGCGCCTACCCACCGGTGCCGGGAAGACCCTGCTGGCGGCGCACTCTATAGCCGTGGCCGGACACGCCTATCTGGAGAAAGATTATCCCGTGGTGTTGTGGCTGGTGCCGACCAACACCATCCGCAAGCAGACGGCCGAGGCCCTCAAGAAACCGTCCCACCCGTACCGCGCGGCGATTGACGCCGCTTTTGACGGCAAGGTGTCGATTTTCGACATTTCCGAGATTGCCCAAATCCGCCCGCAGGACTTGACCGAACAGGTCTGCATCGTGGTTTGCACGATCCAGACCTTGCGGGTCACCAACACCGAAGGCCGCAAGGCTTATGCGCATTCCGAGAATTTTGAACCGCACTTCACCCACGTTCCGGACAGCGCGCCGGGGCTGGAACGGTTCGAGGAAGGGCCGAACAAGGGCAAGCTTAAATTCTCATTCGTCAACCTGATGGCGGTTCACCGGCCTTTGGTGATCGTGGACGAGGCGCACAAGGCGGGAACCAGCTTGTCATTCGAGATGCTGGCCGCCTTGCGCCCGGCCTGCATCGTGGAATTCACCGCCACGCCGAACGCGGACGCCAGAAACGGGAGCAACGTCCTGTTCCGCGCGTCCGCCGCCGAGGTGAAAGCGGCGCAGATGATCAAACTCCCGATCATCCTGACCGAACATCCCGACTGGCGGGCCGCCGTCCATGACGCCATCGAGACGCGGGCGCAACTGGCCGATACCGCCCAGGGCGACGCCCGCTATATCCGCCCCCTCGTGCTGTTTCAGGCGCAGGACAAGGGGCAGGACGTGACCGTCGAGGTCCTGAAAAACCACCTGATCGACAACGAGAATATCATCCCGGAGCGCATCGCCGTTGCCACCGGCGAACAGCGCGAACTGGATACCCTCGACCTTTTCGACAAGGCGTGCCCGGTCGAATTCATCATCACCGTGGAGGCCCTCAAGGAGGGTTGGGACTGCTCTTTCGCTTACGTGCTATGTTCCGTGGCGAATGTCGGCAGCGCGACCGACATCGAGCAGTTTCTCGGGCGCGTGCTGCGGATGCCCTACGCCGAGAAGCGGAGCAGCGAGGCGCTGAACCGCGCCTATGCCCATGTGTCCAGTCCCCGGTTCGGCGAAGGGGCGCGCAGCCTCGCGGATACTCTGGTGCAGAAAATGGGGTTCGACCCCGACGAAGCCGCCGCCGCGATGGAAGTCCGGCAGGCGGAAATGCCCGGCTTCGAGTCGCCGGGCGGCCTGTTTGACCGCACCCCGATCTTGCTGGAAACCGTGGAGACCGCCCCCGATTTAAGCGGGCTGGACGCCGAGGTGGCCGCGCGGGTCAAGGTGGAGACGCGCCCGGACGGGACCGTGACCGTGGCCGTGACCGGCGACATTTCCGAGGCGCTCGAACAACGGCTGGCCGCCACCGTCAAGCCGGAGCGCCGGGACGCCTTGCGGGCTTCCGTTCACCGCCACCGCGTCGCCTACCAGAACAGTATTTCTCCCGCCGAGCGCGGCGCGGCGTTCGCCGTGCCCCGCCTGTTCCTGAACGTGCAGGGGGAATTGCAGCTCGCCGAGGAGGAATTGATCCTCGATCTTGGCGGATGGACGCTCAACGACCGGGCGGCGGCGCTGTCCCCGGCGGAATTTTCCATCCGGGAGACCGCCGAACGCTGGGAAGTCGATCTTTACGGCGAGAAAGTCGGTTACCAGCACCTGGATCAAAACATCCAGCTCGAAATCGGCCTGCTCAAACTGGACTGGACGGATTTACAGCTTTCCCGTTGGCTGGACCGGCAATGCCGTCAGCCCGACCTCACCCAGCCGGTGTTGCTGGAATTTTGCCGCAAGCTGGTGGCTGATCTCGTGGAGACGCGCCGCCTTGCCCTGAATGAGCTGGTGCGGTTCAAGTATCCGCTCGCCAAGGCCGTGCAGCAGAAAATCGCCGCCCACCGGCGGGAGGCTTACGCGGCGGGCTACCAGGATTGCCTGTTCGGGCCGCAAGCCCAGGTCGAGACCGGCTTTGCGGACGGCTTCGCCTTCGACAAGCGCCCTTATCCGGCCGCCTGGTTCTACCGGGGGCCGTACCGCTTCCAGAAACACTTTTTCGGCGGCGTGGGCGAGCTGGAGTCCAAAGGCGAGGAATTCGAGTGCGCCCGGACCATCGACACGCTGCCGCAGGTCAAGCACTGGATACGCAATCTCGCCACCCGCCCGCAAACCTCGTTCTGGTTGCCGACCTCCACCGACCGCTTCTATCCCGACTTCGTGGCCGAGTTACAGGACGGGCGCATTCTGGTGATCGAGTACAAGGGCGAACACTTGGCCGACACGCGGGACACCAAGGAGAAACGGAACATCGGCCAGCTCTGGGCCGAGAAAAGCGGCGGGAAGGGGCTGTTCCTCATGGCCGAGAAACGCGACGCCCAGGGCCGGGACGCGCGGGCGCAGATACTCGCTCTTGCAGACCACTGAACCGCCATTGTGAAAGTTCCAAAAACTCCATAAAACTAAAAATCTTGCCAGGATATTATCAAAACGGATAAATAACAGAGCCTGTTATTCATCTCTTGTTCGCCTTCCTAGTGATTAGGATGCTAAACGTTAATCCGTAAAGACCACCTCTGAAAGCCCGAGCGCTTTAGGCGGCTCTTGACAGGTATTGAATGAACGTTCATTCTCTGAATGCATACTTTAGAATGAACGCTCATTCAGTAACTTTCCATTCGTTCAAGCTTTATGGAACTGCACCACCATGCCAATGCGCGCACCCTCAAAAATTCTGCTGCCGCTACCTTTGTTGCTTGCATTGGCCGTCTCTAACGGTGCCTATGCGCAACAACAGCCTGGCGGGCCGCCGCCCCCGCCCCCTGCGGTTACGGTGGTCAGCCTGAAAGCTGAAACCGTGACCCTGACCCGCGAATTGCCGGGGCGCACTAATCCTTATCGGGTGGCCGAAGTCCGCCCACAAGTGAGCGGGATCATCCAGCGCCAGTTGTTTACCGAAGGCAAGCTGGTCAAAGCCGGACAGCCGCTTTATCAACTGGATGACGAGACCTATCAGGCCGATGTGAACAGCGCCAAGGCCAGTCTGGCGCGCGCTCAAGCCAAGCTGGAAGCGGCGCGACTGACCGCCAAGCGGGCGTCCGAGCTGGTCAAGGCCAACGCGGTGAGCAAGCAGGAGGCTGAAGACGCCACCGCTGCGCTACGGCAGGCGGAAGCCGATGTAAAAGTGGGACAAGCTACTGTCGAGAGCGCCGAAATTATCTTGAAGCGCGCCCGGATTTCCGCCCCCATCGACGGTCGGATCGGCAAATCGGCCGTGACCCAGGGTGCGCTGGTCACCGCCAATCAAACCGCACCGCTGGCGACCATCCAGCAACTCGATCCGATCTATGTCGATCTCACCCAATCCAGTTCGGAAATCCTGCAAATTCGCAAAGAAGTAGCGGCGGGCAATCTCGCCAGCACCACCAATCTACCGGTCACCATCTTGCTGGAAGACGGGGCCAAGTATGCGCAACAGGGCCGGTTGGCGTTCTCGGAAGTCACGGTCGATCCCTCCACCGGCAGTACGGCGATTCGCGTCATCGTGCCCAATCCCAATGATCTGCTGTTGCCCGGTATGTACGTGCGCGCTGTGGTCAGCACCGGTCGGCGGGATAATGCGCTGCTGGCGCCGCAGCAAGGCGTCACCCGTGATCCGAAAGGCAATGCGTCCGCTCTGATCGTCAATGTTGAGGGTAAGGTGGAAGTGCGTCCGGTCAAGGTCAGTCGTGCGCTTGGCGATAAGTGGTTGGTGGAGGAGGGTCTGAAAGCCGGGGATCGGCTCATCGTCGAAGGGGTGATGAAGGTCAAGCCCGATATGCCAGTTCAAGCGACCGAAGCCGGGCCGCCGCCGGTGGCGAACACGCCGCTGATCATGCCGCCCAAGCCCGCTGGGCCACCGCAATAAGGAATCCGGCGCATGGCGCATTTCTTCATCGACCGACCGATCTTCGCCTGGGTGATCGCCATTCTGATTATGGTGGCGGGTGGGCTGTCCATCACCCGCCTGGGCATCGAGCGCTATCCCACCATCGCGCCGCCGCAGATTCAGATCAACGCCAATTATCCGGGTGCGTCGGCCACCGTGGTCGAGGATTCGGTGACCCAGATCATCGAGCAGAGCATGAAGGGCCTGGATGGTTTGCTCTACCTGTCCGCCACCAGTCAGGCCAACGGCCAGGCCAGCATCAACCTCAGCTTTCAGAACGGCACCAATCCCGACATCGCTCAGGTGCAGGTGCAAAACAAGCTGCAAGTCGCCATGCCGTTGTTGCCGCAGGAAGTGCAGCGCCAGGGCGTGACGGTGACCAAGGCGTCCAGCTCGTTTTTGATGGTGATCGGTTTCATCTCCCAAGACGGAAGCATGTCACGCAACGACATTTCTGATTATGTGGCCACCAATCTGGTGGATCCCTTGAGCCGAGTTGAGGGCGTCGGCCAGATTCAGGTGTTCGGCGCCAAATACGCCATGCGCATCTGGCTGGATCCCAACAAGCTCGACACCTATCGCCTCACCACCAGCGAGGTGATCGCGGCGATTCGGGCGCAGAACGCACAAGTCACCGTCGGCCAACTCGGTGGTGCGCCTGCGGTGCCGGGCCAGCAACTCAACGCCACTATCATGGCCAATCAACGGCTGGAAACCCCGGATCAATTCCGCGAGATCGTGGTGCGCAGCACCAGCGATGGCTCGTTGCTGAAACTGGGCGACATTGCGCGGGTGGAAGTCGGCAGCGAAACCTATGAAGTGATTTCCCGCTTCAACGGCAAACCGGCGGCTGGCGTCGGGGTGTCGCTGGCGACCGGGGCCAACGCGCTGACCACGGCGCGGGCGGTGGAGGCGAAACTTAAGGAATTCCAGCCCAATTTCCCCGCCGGTCTGACCACGGCGGTGCCGTTCGACACCACGCCGTTTGTGCGGGCCTCGATCAAGAGCGTGGTGGAGACGCTGGGGGAAGCGGTGCTGCTGGTGTTTCTGGTGATGTATCTGTTCCTCCAGAATTTTCGGGCCACCATCATCCCGACCATCGCGGTGCCGGTGGTGCTGCTCGGCACTTTCGGCATCCTGTCGGTGCTGGGCTTTTCCATCAATATGCTGACCATGTTTGCGATGGTGCTGGCGATTGGTCTGTTGGTCGATGACGCCATCGTGGTGGTGGAAAACGTCGAACGGCTGATGACCGAGGAAGGGCTGTCACCGCGGGAAGCGGCGCACAAGTCGATGGATCAGATCACCGGCGCACTGGTCGGCATCGGTCTGGTGTTGTCGGCGGTGTTTGTGCCGATGACCTTCCTTGGCGGGGCTACCGGGGTGATTTACCGCCAGTTCTCCGGCACGATTGTGGCTGCGATGGGCTTGTCGGTGCTGGTCGCTATCGTGCTCACACCGGCGCTGTGCGCGACCATGCTGACGCCCTTGCACAAGGGCGAGCATCACGGCGCCCGTGGCTTTTTCGGCTGGTTTAACCGCAATTTTGATCGCACCGGTCGCTGGTATCAGTGGGGCGTGCGCGGGATTCTGGCGCGACCGATCCGCTTCGTGCTGGTGTTTCTGGCGCTGGTGGCGGCGATGATCCTGTTGTTCCTGCGGCTGCCCAGCGCGTTCTTGCCAGCGGAAGATCAGGGCATTCTGTTTGCGCTGATCCAGACCCCGCCGGGCGCGACCCAGCAGCGCACGCTGGCCTCTATCGCCCAGGTGGAAAAGTATTTTCTGGAGCAGGAAACCCAGGCGGTCGAATCGCTATTCGGCATTCAGGGG
Organism: Candidatus Contendibacter sp.; assembly: GCA_049293375.1. Lineage (GTDB taxonomy): Bacteria > Pseudomonadota > Gammaproteobacteria > Competibacterales > Competibacteraceae > Contendibacter. The sequence goes on along the minus strand of JBATSQ010000165.1, from coordinate 7,649 downwards.
TTCAGCTTCGCCGGTTCGGGCCAGAATACCGGCCTGGCCTTCGTCAAACTCAAGGATTGGTCGGAACGCACGTCGCCTGCATTGAGCGCGGGTGCGGTGGCCGGTCGGGCGATGGGGGCGCTGATGCAGTTCAAGGATGCCCGCGCCTTTGCCTTTCCGCCGCCGCCGGTGCCGGAATTGGGCCGCGCCAACGGCTATGCCTTCTTTCTCAAGGATAATATTGGCCTGGGCCGTACCGCGTTGTTAGGAGCGCGTAATCAATTGCTGGGTGCGGCGGCGCAAAACAAGCTGCTGCTGAACGTGCGCCCCAACGGCATGGAAGACACGCCGCAACTGCGGATTGATGTCGATATTCAGAAAGCCGCCGCACTGGGTTTATCGATGGCGGACATCAACGCCACGCTGGCCACCGCTTGGGGCGGCAGCTACATCGACGATTATCTCGACCGGGGCCGGGTGAAGCGGGTGTATCTGCAAAGCGATGCGCCGTTTCGCATGACGCCGGAAGATTTCGACCGCTGGTCGGTGCGCAATAACAAAGGCGAAATGACGCCAGTGTCGTCGATTGCCACCACGCGCTGGAGCTACGGCTCGCCCCGGCTGGAACGCTATAACGGCGTCTCGGCGATGGAGATCAACGGTGAAGCTAAGCCGGGCGTCAGCACCGGCGAGGCGATGGCGGAAGTCGAGCGGTTGGTGGCGCAGTTGCCGCCGGGCATCGGCATCGAATGGACCGGGGTGTCGTATCAGGAACGGGCGGCCGGGGCGCAAGCGCCGCTGCTCTACGCGCTGTCGCTGCTGGTGGTGTTTCTCTGTTTGGCGGCATTGTATGAAAGCTGGTCGATTCCGACGGCGGTGTTGATGGTGGCGCCGCTTGGCGTGTTGGGTGCGGTGTTGGCGACTTGGCTGCGGGGCATGGAGCGCGATGTCTACTTTCAGGTCGCCATGCTGACCACGGTCGGCCTGACCAGTAAAAACGCCATTCTCATCATCGAGTTCGCCAAGGCCAATCTGGAAAGTGGCCTGGATTTGATCACCTCGATCATGAATGCGGTGCGCGACCGGATGCGGCCCATCGTGATGACGTCGCTGGCCTTCGGGCTGGGCGTGCTGCCGCTGGCGATTGCGGTCGGGGCGGGTTCCGGCACCCAGCGCGCCATCGGCACCGGCGTACTCGGCGGCATGGCGGTGGGCACCTTACTGGGGATGTTCTTCACGCCGCTGTTCTTTCTGGTGATTCAGCGGCTGTTCGGTGGCCGTAAAAAACCGGTTGTCGCCACCCCTGCAACACTGGACGGAATGCCTGCCGAAGGAGCGGACGCCCATGCCTAAGCTCAAACAGAAAGCGCTTGCGCTGGCCATGACGGTCTTGACTGCTGGCTGTGTCACTCTCGAACCGCCCGCGCCGCCGCTCCCTGATCCCGCCGTACCAACGCAATGGCCGGTGTCCGTCGAGGAAACCGGCTTGCCAGCGCGGGCCGCGCCCGACATCGGCTGGCGCGCGTTCTTTCACGATCCCAAACTCCAGACGCTCATCGCCCGTTCGCTCGCCAATAACCGTGATTTGCGGGTAACGATCCTGAACATCGACAAAGCGCGTGCGCAGTATCGCAGCCAGCGCGCTGGCCAGTGGCCCTGGGTCGGTGGCAGCGTGGGGTCGCAGCACATCGGCGGCGAAGTGCCGTCCAGCAACCAATACAGCGCCACGGTCGGCGTCACCGGTTTTGAGCTGGATTTGTTCGGTCGGGCGCGCACTCTGACCGACATCGCCTTGCAACAGTATTTCGCCCAGGAAGCCACCCGCCGCAGCGCGGAGATCGTCCTGGTCGCGGATGTCGCTACTCTCTACCTGACGCTGGCTATCGACCAGGAGTTGTCCCGGCTCAGTCAGGCCAAGCTGAAAAACTATCAGGAATCGGCGAGCCTGATTGAAAAGCGTTTCAGCCTGGGCGCGGTATCCGGGCTGGATGTCGAGCAAATCCATACCCAGGTCGAATCGGCGCGGGTCGATGTGGCGCGCTATGACGGGCAAATCCTGCGCGATATCAATGCGCTGATCCTGCTGGTTGGCGCCCCGGTCGAACCGGCGGTATTGCCGGAGCAATCGGATGAGCCGATAGCCGGATTTGTCGCGCCGCCGCCCGGCTTGCCCTCGGAAACTCTGTTGCGCCGCCCCGATATTCAGGCGGCAGAGTTTCGGCTGCGCGCCGCCAACGCCAACATCCGCATCGCGCGCGCGGCGTTCTTCCCATCGATCACACTCACCGGCAGCGCGGGATTGGCCAGCACCGAGTTGTCCGAGCTGCTCGGCGGCAATTCCCTGATGTGGAGCTTCATCCCCAAGCTAACCGTACCGATCTTTCAGGCTGGGCGGCTGGAGGCGAATTTGGATAGCGCCGTGGCTGATCGGGACATCGCGCTGGCCCAGTATGAAAAAGCGATTCAAACCGGCTTCCGGGAAGTGGCGGATGCGCTGGCGGCGGCCAGCGCCTTAGTTCGGCAGTATGACGCCCAGTCCGCCTTGGTCGATGCTGCCGCCCGCGCTGAAAACTTGTCGCGGCTGCGCTATCAGGCGGGTCGTGACAGCTACCTCGGCTTGCTCGATGCGCAACGGACGCTCTATGCCGCACAGCAGGCGCTGTTGGCCACCTACTTATCGGCCCAGATCAACCGCGTCACGTTGTATAAGGTGCTAGGTGGCGGCTGGAAGGAACGCGGCCCATGAGCGCCACTGTGCGGAAATCCAGGGCGGAAGCTCACACTGAAGCGCAGCGCGACCGGATTTTATGCGCCGCCCGTCAGTGCTTCATCGACAGCGGCTTCCATGCCGCCAGCATGGCCAGCATCGCCGAAACGGCGGGGATCAGCGCGGGTTTGATTTATCGCTACTTCGAGAACAAAAACGCCATCATCCTCGCCATCATTGCTCACCACCTGGCTGAAATTCAGGCGGATATTCGCAAATTGCAAGCGGCCTCGGCAGTGGTGGAAAACCACATCGTGGGACGGTTTCAAAGCTGGCAGCGCCAGGAATGCCTGACGCTTAATCCGGGACTACTCCTGGAAATCGTCGCGCTGGCTAGCCGCGACCCGCAAGTGGCCGAGGCGCTGTGCGCCGCCGATCAACGCATTCGCGTAGAACTCAGCGCCTGGTTGCTGCGGGCCTGGCGGAATGCCGGTTGCGAACTTGCCGAAAGCGAAGCGTTGGAGCGGGTATTTGTCTTGCAATGCTTCATTGAGGGGCTGGTGATTCGCTCTATCAAGCAGCCGGAATCCGATCTCGCTTTGTTGCAACAAAGCCTGCGCCCATTGCTCGCCTGGCTGCTCCCTGGCGACCTGGAGCCACCCGCTGCGGAGGCCGACGCCCCCTGACCGCCCGTGCGCTTAAATTTTGCCCGCCTGTTGCGCGATGAAGGCGGTTTTAGCCGACAGTTCCAGCGAACAGGTCCATTTGTAAGCCAAATTAAGGCTGCTGGCGCAGGCATAGACGCCATGACCCCGCACCACCGCGATGGGAAAACCGGCCAGAATGTCGGCGACCATGCCGGGTGAGCGGATGCTGTACTGGTCGTAGGGGATGGTGAGCACCGGCACGCGACTGAAATACAGTTGCCCCTCGAAATCGGCGGGGAAAAACTCCTCATTATCCATGGTCATCGCCACGGAGTAAGGGCCGTGACTGTGGAGTAGCGCGCAAGCTTCAGGATTAGCCTGATAAACGGCCAGATGAAGGCGGGCGTCCATGGAGGCGCTCTTGCCGATCACGCCATCCAGGCGACATTCCACCAGATCACCGCAACTGAGCAGGTCAGCGCAGCAGCCGGTAGGCGTGATCCAGAACGAATCGCCATCCCGCACTGAGGCGTTACCGCTGTGAGAGTCGTTAAGGCCGTATTGGCGCAGCCAAAGGTAATGCCTGACTAGATCGTCTTTAATATTCATAACTCCAATTGTACCTTGAAAGCCGTAAGCGTCAGAGGGCGGAACCGACCGCCAGAGGAACTCGCTCCACGCCGGTTTGGAGCCTGCCATCAGGATATAGCTCAAACCAGCGATAACCGGGCGGCAGCGTATCCACTTCTGGCTCTGGGGCGTCTGGCTTGAACTGCACACTGGTAGCCGGCGCGCCGAACAGTTGCACATGACGCCAGCAGCCCTGGAATTCCCCGTGAATGTGGCCAAACACCAGCGCCCGCACCTGGGAGTAGCGCGCTAGCACCGCCAACAGCGCCGCGCTGTTGGCGACTGCCATGGTGTCTAGCCAGCCGGTGCCGACTGGCAGAGGCTGGTGGTGCAGGCACACCACGGTGGGTCGCTCGGCGGCGCTGGCCAGCACCGAATCTAGCAACACCAGTTCACGGGTGGCCAAATGGCCGACCGGAGCGCCGGGAAAGCTAGAGTCCAGCAGCACCAGTTGCCAGCGGCCAGCGGCTAAATAACGCACCCGTTGCACCCGGCCACGGCGCAGCGCGGCCTCCATGGCAGCGGGGAAGTCGTGGTTGCCGGGCAGGCAGTAAACCGGCGCGCCCAACGTTTCCAAGCGCTGTGCAATGCGCGGATAGGCTTGTGGTTCATCACCGGTCAGGTCGCCGGTGACGACCACAAAATCAGGTGCGGGATCGCGCTTGCGGATGTGGGCCAGTACCGCGTTCAGACCCGCGTCCACGTCCACACCCCACAGCAGACTACCGGATTCGGTTTTTAAGTGCAGATCGGTGATCTGCACAAAGCGCACCGGTTCATTCGCGTTTGGCATTGGGTCAGGCTCGTGGTGGCGGAGAATGGCAAGCTTACAGGGTTTTGATAAACACTTTGGAGCGCCGTTGCCAGTTATACAAGGCTTGCTTGCTGACTGGCAGATCGGCGACCTCGGCGACTTCAAAACCGCGCTCCCGAAACCAGTGGGCGGTGCGGGTAGTGAGCACAAACAGCCGTTGCAAGCCTTGTTCGCGTGCCTGGCGCTCGATAAAGCGCAGCAGCCGATCGGCCCGGCCGTGATTGCGATACTGCGGATGCACCGCGACACAGGCCAGTTCGCCTAGCCGTTCTTCAGGAAAGGGATACAATGCCCCACAGCCGATGATGGCTCCATCACGCTCCAGCACCGAGAAGCGGTCGATCTCCATTTCCAGCCGCTCCCGCGACCGCCGCACCAGGGTGCCATCGTCTTCCAAGGGTTGGATCAATTCCAGCAGGCCACCGACATCTTCAATGGTGGCCGGGCGCTGGCCTTCGTAAATGTCGGCGGCGATCATCGCGCCAACACCATCACGGGTGAACAATTCCTGGAGCAGCACCCCATCCAGCCGCCGATCCAACAGATGCACTCGGCGCACGCCAGCTTGACAGGCGCGCAACGCCAGCCGCAACTGGCGCATGGTTTTATCTTTGAGCGTGGTAGTTCGGGCGTTGAGTAGCTGCTCGACATCACTGGGGCTGAGTTCATGAATAGCCGCGCCGTTGGTGTCGCGCAATTCCAGGTTATCCCTAAGAATCAGAAGTTTATCAGCCTGCAAGGCGCAGGCGGCAGCGATAGCGACATCTTCGGCGCTGACATTGAAGATTTCGCCGGTCGGTGAATAACCCAGTGGTGAGAGCAGCACGATGGCATCCTGATCCAGCCATAGCCGGATGGCGCGGTCGTCAATCCGGCGCACTTCGCCGGTAAAGCCGTAATCCACGCCATGCCGCACCCCCAGCGGACGAGCGGTGACCAGGTTACCCGACACTACGCGCAGCCGTGCGCCGTGCAGCGGCGAGTTGGCCAGCCCCATGGACAGCCGCGCCTCAATGCGGATGCGCGCCCGCCCGATGGCTTGCTTGACGTAGCACAGATCCTCCGCCTCGGTCAGGCGCAAGCCGTTGACATAGCGCCACTCGCGGCCTGCTTCGCGCAAGCGTTGCTCGATCTGCGGCCGAGCGCCGTGGGCCAGCACCAGGCGGATGCCCAGGCTATGGATGAGCGCGAGATCATCCATCAAGCTGGTGAAGGTATCAGCTTCCACGGCAGGGCCGCCGAATTGCACTACAAAGGTTTGGCCCCGATGGGCGTTGATATAGGGCGCGGTATGGCGGAACCCATTCACAAAAGACGCGGAATTCATCACAGTGCTAAGTGGCTCCAGAAGGAGGCGGAAAGGTTTCGGAAAAGAGCAGCGACTGTAAGGCAACGGGTGGCATAGTCTAATACCATACGTCGCTAAAGCCCGCACCGTTGTCCCCGGACCTGAGCTGCGGGCTGGCCAGTCGTCCACTCCTTAATCCTTAGCCGAGGCTTTGCCATGTACGTTGTTTGCGTTCGTGACCATGTCATGCTTGCCCATAGTTTTCGGGGCGAGACCTTCGGCCCGGCTCAGCGCCTGCATGGCGCGACCTATGTGGTTGATGTAGAACTGCGGCGCGCCGATCTGGATGCGGACGGCGTGGTGGTGGACATCGGCCGGGCCAGCGAGTGCCTGCGCGCCGTGCTCAGTGAGCTGAATTACCGCAATCTGGATCTGCTGCCGGAGTTCGCTGGCCGCAATACCACGACGGAATTTCTGGCGCGGGAGCTGTTTGATCGTCTTGCGGCGCGGATTGAAGAGGGACAAATGGGACCGAATGCCGCTGGACTCGATTCGATGCGGGTCATCTTGCATGAATCGCACATCGCCTGGGCTTCTTACGAAGGCTCGTTGGCGTGAAGGCAGCGCATTTTCTGATTCCGGGCGACTTGGCGACCCGCACAGGCGGTTATCTTTACGACCGGCACATGATCGCCGGACTGACGGCGCTGGGTTGGCAGATTGCTGTTCATGGTCTGGACGCCAGTTTTCCGTTGCCGACTGCGGCAGCGCTGGCCGGCGCGGAGGCTGTGTGCGCCGCACTGCCGGAGCAGGCGTTGACGGTGGTGGATGGGTTGGCGCTGGGAGCGCTACCCACAGTCGTTGCTCGGCATCAGCAGCGGTTGCGCCTGGTGGGTTTGGTGCATCATCCGCTGGCGCTGGAAACTGGTTTGGAGGCTGTCACACGCCAGCGCTTGTATGCTAGCGAGCGCGCGGCGCTGGCCCAGGTGCGCGGAGTGATCGTCACCAGCCCGGCCACCGCACGCGCGTTAGCCGACTACGGTGTGGGGCCGGAACGCTGTGCTGTGGTGCCGCCCGGTACAGCTCCGGCTGCTCTGGCGCAGGGATCGCGGGGTGGCGACTTGCTGTTGCTGTGTGTGGCGTCGCTCACTCCGCGCAAGGGTCACGCCGTCCTGTTTCGGGCCTTGGCCCGGTTGCCCGCCGCCTTGCGCTGGCGGCTGCGCTGTGTTGGCAGCCCTGATCTGGCTCCGGTCACCGCCGATGAGCTGCGCCGCTTGGCGGCAGAGTTGGGGCTGACTGACCGTATCGCATTTATTGGCGAACTGGCGGCAGCAGCACTGGCGGTTGAGTATCAGCAAGCCGATCTGTTCGTGCTTCCCTCTTACTATGAAGGTTACGGCATGGCCTTGGCCGAGGCTCTGGCGCGTGGATTGCCGGTGGTCAGCACCACCGCTGGCGCTATTCCCGACACCGTGCCGACGGCGGCGGGTCTGTTGACGCCGCCCGGCGATGTGGCGGCCCTGGCCGAAGTGTTGCAGCGGATCATGCGCGATGCGCGGCTGCGCGATCGGCTCGCGGCTGGCG
>JBATSQ010000164.1:0-11154 GCA_049293375.1 Candidatus Contendibacter sp. | reverse complement strand
GGCCCCCCGGCCCATGCCCGAACACGGGTTCGGACAGGTCGCGAGCGGGGATGTTGACCTTCTCGCCGGTGTCGATATCGGTGATGCTGCGGCCGTTCATGGCCTCGGTCACGGCCTTCTTGATCTGGTTTTTAAAGCGCCGGATGAAGCGCTGGCGGTTGACGGTGCTTTTATGCTTTCCGTCCAACCGTCGGTCGATAAGCGTGGCCATGAGCGGTTTCCTCGGTCAGGAGGCCTTGCGGACCCGCAGGTACCAGTCTGACAGCAACCGCACCTGTTTGGCCGTATAGCCCTTGGCGACCATCCGATCCACGAACTGGGCGTGTTTCTTCTGTTCCTCGGCGCTGGCCTTGGCGTTGAAGCTGATCACCGGCAGTAGGTCTTCGGTGCTGGAGAACATCTTTTTCTCGATGACCGCGCGCAGCTTTTCGTAGCTGGTCCAGGCGGGATTTTTGCCGGCGTTGTTGGCCCGCGCCCTAAGGACGAAATTGACGATCTCGTTGCGGAAATCCTTGGGGTTGCTGATGCCGGCCGGTTTCTCGATCTTTTCCAGCTCGCTGTTCAGGGTCGCCCGATCGAACGACTCGCCGGTGTCGGGATCGCGGTATTCCTGATCCTGAATCCAGAAATCGGCGTAGGTCACGTAGCGGTCGAAAATATTCTGACCGTATTCCGAATAGGATTCCAGATAAGCTTGCTGCAATTCCTTGCCGATAAATTCGCCGTAGCGCGGCGCGAGAAAGCCTTTCAGATACGACAGATACTTTTCTTCCACGTCGGCCTGGAACTGTTCACGCTCGATCTGCCGCTCCAGCACATATAGCAAGTGTACGGGATTGGCGGCCACTTCGGCGTGGTCGAAGTTGAAAACCTGCGACAGAATCTTGAAGGCGAAGCGGGTCGAGATACCCGTCATCCCTTCGTCCACTCCGGCGTAGTCGCGATATTCCTGCATCGACTTGGCCTTGGGGTCGGTGTCCTTGAGGTTTTCGCCGTCGTAAACCCGCATCTTGGAAAAGATGCTGGAGTTTTCCGGCTCTTTGATTCGGGTCAGCACCGAAAACTGCGCCAGCATCTCCAAGGTGCCGGGCGCGCAGGGCGAGGCGGACAGCGAACTGTGGGTCAGCAGTTTTCGATAGATCTTCACTTCGTCCGACACCCGCAGGCAATAAGGCACCTTGACGATGTAAACCCGATCCAGAAAGGCTTCGTTGTTCTTGTTGTTCTTGAACGATTGCCATTCCGATTCGTTGGAGTGGGCCAGGATGATCCCCTCGAACGGGATGGCCGACAACCCCTCGGTGCTGTTGTAGTTGCCTTCCTGGGTGGCGGTCAGCAGCGGGTGCAGCACCTTGATGGGGGCCTTGAACATTTCGACGAATTCCATCAGGCCGCGGTTGGCGCGGCACAACGCACCGGAGAAGCTGTAGGCGTCCGGGTCGTTCTGGGCGAAGTGCTCCAGCTTGCGGATATCCACCTTGCCGACCAGCGAGGAAATATCCTGGTTGTTCTCGTCGCCCGGTTCGGTTTTGGCGACGGCGATCTGGTGCAGCACCGACGGCCGCAGCTTGACCACCCGGAATTTGGTGATGTCGCCGTTGTATTCCCGCAGTCGCTTGGCCGCCCACGGCGACATGATGTGCCGCAGATAGCGGGTCGGAATGCCGTAGTCATCCTCCAAAATCGGGCCGTCTTCTTCCGGGTTGAACAGCCCCAGCGGCGACTCGAACACCGGCGAACCTTCGATGGCGTAGAACGACACTTTTTCCATCAACTGCTTGAGCCGTTCGGCCAGCGATGACTTGCCGCCGCCCACCGGGCCGAGCAGATAGAGGATCTGTTTCTTTTCTTCCAGCCCCTGAGCGGCGTGTTTGAGGTAGGAGACGATTTGTTCGATGGCGTCCTCCATCCCGTAGAATTCCTCGAACGCGGGATAGATCTTGAGGACTTTGTTCTGAAAGATGCGCGACAGCCGGGAATCGTTGCGGGTGTCGACCAATTCCGGCTCGCCGATGGCCAGCAGCAGGCGCTCGGCGGCGCTGGCGTAGGCGCTGGCGTCCCGCTTGCAAAGGTCCAGGTAGGCCTGGAGCGATAAGGTTTCTTCACGGCTCTCTTCGTAGCGCGATGCATAGCGTTTGAAAATCGTCATACTCATCACCTCTTTGTAGTCGCGACGACGCGATAACCCAATGGTTTGCGCTAGCGCTGGCTCAGGCCCAAGCCTGGCCAATCGGCTAGCGATACGCGCATCACCCTGACCGCGCAACGACTGGGCCAAGACTACGGTGGAATCTCAACCATTGTCTGCGCAATTAATGGGCCAGCCTGGCCAGGGAGTGAGAGCGGCTAAACCGAGAACCGAAACCCAGCAAGGCAGAAAACAGGCTCTATGACCTGTTTACCGACAGCCTTAATGCCATCGGATTCTGTGCTTAGACCGATAATCCGCAGATGGATTCAAGCGCTATTCTGGGACAAGCGGAACCACTCCGCGCCATTGCGGGGCAACCGTCATAAGCCCGGCGGGACACCGCGCTAACAGCTACCATCATGGCTAGATCACCAATCAGGATGACGGTTCGAGCGCGAATGAGCGCTGCTTGGGATCGCAACGGCTTTGTTGCTAACATGCCGCTGTCCTCGCCTTCCAGCCACCAAGGTTCCTTATGCAAATCATCAGAGACTGGTTTCGTCAGCTGTTCAACGATCCTCAGGCGATTATTCTGGTGCTGGTATTGGCGCTGGTCACGGGTGTCGTCCTGTTCATGGGGCGGGATTTAGCGCCGGTTTTAGCCAGCATCGTCATTGCCTATCTGCTGGAAGGGATCGTACAAATTCTGCAACACTACACCCGCTTGCCGCGCCTGCCAGCCACCATCGTGGTCTTCTTGCTGTTTCTGGCCTTTGTGCTCTTCGTGCTGATCGGTTTGATGCCCATGGTTTCGCGCCAGTTAACGCAACTGGTACAGCAGTTGCCCAATATGATTGTAAAAGGCCAAAATTTGCTGCTGAGCCTGCCAACCTCCTACCCGGAGTTCATCAGCGAGGGACAAATTCTCGAAGCACTCAATGCCGTCAAGGCCGAGATTGGCACCTGGGGACAAAAAGCGCTGTCCTGGTCGCTGGCGGCGGGCATGGGTTTCATCACGATTCTCATTTATTTGGTGCTGGTGCCGCTGCTAGTATTTTTCTTTTTGAAGGACAAGGCGCTTATCCTAAGCTGGGTACGCGACTTCTTGCCCCGCGATCATCATCTGGCGCAGCAGGTCTGGCGTGAGGTTGACCGGCAGATGGGCAATTATGTGCGTGGCAAATTCATGGAAATCCTGGTGGTCTGGATCGCAAGCTACTTGGCCTTCATCTATATGGGCTTGGAATTCGCCATGTTGCTGGCCCTGATGGTAGGTCTGTCGGTCATCGTGCCCTATATTGGGGCGGTGGTAGTCACGGTGCCGGTGGTGCTGGTGGCGTTTTTCCAGTGGGGGTGGAGTTCAGAGTTTTTCTGGCTGGTAGGCGTGTACCTGATCGTACAGGGTTTGGATGGCAACCTGCTGGTGCCGCTGTTGTTTTCCGAAGTAGTGGATTTGCATCCCATTGCCATCATCGTGGCGGTGTTGGTGTTCGGTGGCCTGTGGGGATTTTGGGGGGTGTTCTTTGCCATCCCGCTGGCCACCGTGGTGCAATCCATCGATAAGGCCTGGCCACGCCCAGCCGCCATGGTCGCGGCCGATGCGCCCTCTTCCTCCGCCCTGCCTCTTCAATCATGACCTCTGACCCGACTACGCCCACTCCTGCGCCCACCGTTACCCACCGACGGTTGTTTGTGGTGGATACCAATGTGCTAATGCATGACCCGACTGCGTTATTCCGTTTTCAGGAACATGATATTTATCTGCCGATGATGGTCCTGGAGGAGCTGGACCGCGCCAAGAAGGGCGTTTCCGAAGTCGCACGCAACGTCCGTCAAGTCAGCCGCTTTTTGGCCGAAGTGATCGCTGACGCCAGCAAGGAGGTCATCGACCAAGGTTTGCCATTGCCTGGCCCCTTGGATGCCGGTGGCGCACCGACCAGTGGTCGGCTGTTCTTTCAAATTCGCCCCAATCGCATTGCCCTCCCGGCGGGTTTGCCGGGCAGCGCGCCGGACAACGATATCCTCAGCACGGCTCTGACTTTGCAGCAGGACCACCCCAACCGGCAGGTCGCCTTGATTTCCAAGGACATCAACTTGCGGATCAAAGCCGCTATTCTGGGCATCCACGCTGAGGACTATTACAACGATCAAACCCTGGACGATGTCCAGCTGCTCTATAGCGGCGCGCATGAGCTACCCGCCGATTTCTGGGAGCAACACGCTGAGGGCCTGAATTCCTGGCAAGAGGGCGGACGCACGTTTTATCGGATGCGCGGCCCCGCTGTGGCCCACTGGCACCCCAATCAAGCCCTGTTCCAGGCTGATGACCAGACGGCTTTCCTGGTGCGCCAATGGTGCGAGAGTGAGGCTATCCTGGAAATTCTCAAGGATTACAGCGCACCCCATCACGCGGTCTGGGGCATTACCGCCCGCAACCGTGAACAAAATTTCGCGCTCCATCTGCTGCTGGATCCGGAAATTGACTTTGTCTCTCTGCTCGGTGCGGCTGGCACTGGCAAAACGCTGTTGGCCCTAGCCGCCGGCCTGGCGCAAACCCTGGACAATCAGCGTTATCGGGAAATCATCATGACCCGCGTCACCGTGCCGGTCGGCGAGGATATTGGTTTTCTGCCTGGCACCGAGGAGGAGAAAATGACGCCCTGGATGGGCGCGCTGATGGACAATCTGGAAGTGCTCGCTCCCAAGGAAGGTGGAGAGTGGGGCCGCGCCGCTACTGCGGATTTACTCAGCAACAAAATCAAGATTCGCTCGCTGAACTTCATGCGCGGACGCACCTTCCAAAATAAATATCTCATTATCGATGAGGCGCAGAATCTAACACCGAAGCAGATGAAGACCCTCATAACCCGCGCCGGTCCCGGCACCAAGGTGATTTGTCTGGGCAATACTGCCCAGATCGACACCCCCTATCTATCGGAAACGACCTCCGGCCTGACTTATGTGGTGGATCGCTTCAAAAACTGGCCGCATGGCGGCCATATCACCTTGCAACGCGGTGAACGCTCGCGGCTGGCTGAATTCGCCTCCGCGCGCTTGTAGGACGCTCCGGTCATGACCGACCAAGTGCTTGCGCTGCTGCCCCTGGGCTGGCTACTCTGGATCGCCCTGCTGGCGATGGGCCTGATTCTGGAGCGCCGCTCGCCAGCCGCCACGCTCGGTTGGCTACTGGCGCTGCTTTTTCTGCCGTATGTTGGGGTGCTCATTTATCTTTTATTCGGGCCACGCCGCCTGCAGCGGCGGCGACTGCGCTACAGCCGCGCCCGCAATCGCTTGATTCAAGCCGCCCAACACCGGTTACGTGACGCTGAGACCTTTCCGCCCGGATTCCCCGAACCAGCGCTGGAACAGCAGTTGGCGAGGCTGCTAAACCGCCTGGGACAGGGTGCGCCGGTGATGGCCACCCACATCGAATTACTCGAAACCGGCGATGCCTGTTTTCAGGCTATCGAAACCGCCGTTGCCGCCGCCACCCATCACATTCATCTGGAATACTACATTTGGCAGCCCGATGGCATCGGCACCCGCCTGCGGGATTTGCTCATCGAAAAAGCCCGCGTCGGCGTGCAGGTGCGCTTATTGCTCGATGCCATCGGTTCGAGCAAAGTGAATCATCGCTTTCTGCAACCCTTGCAGGAGGCAGGCGGTGAAACGGCCTGGTTTAACCCGCTGCGCGTGGCTCGGCTGCGCACTCCTCATGTCAACTTCCGCACCCACCGCAAAATCGCGGTGTTGGACGGGCGCGTGGGCTTTGTCGGCGGCATTAACATCTGCGATAACCACAGCAGCTTCAGCAGCGCCGAAAAAGCCTGGCGCGATACCCATTTGCGCATGGACGGCGAACCAGTGCACCGCCTGCAGTTTATTTTCCTGGAGGATTGGTATTTCGCCACCGACCACGCGCCGTTTAAGCCGGAATTTTTCCCACAGTTTGACCCGCAACTGGGCAACCATTGGCTGCAAGTGGTTGAATCCGGTCCCGACAACAAGCGCTACGCCATCGCCCATTTCTTCTTCGCCGCCATCGCCGGGGCGCAACGGCAAGTCCTGCTCACCACCCCCTACTTCGTCCCTAATGAACCGCTGACGGCCGCGCTGATCACTGCCGCCCTACGCGGGGTGGAAGTGCGCATCTTGGTTCCCAAGCAAAGCGATTCACGCCTGGTGACTGCTGCCGCGCGCAGTTACTACGACGAACTGGTGAGCGTAGGGGTGCGGATTGACGAATATGGACCGCCCATGCTCCACGCCAAGGTGTTAGTGGTGGACGGACGGATTGCGGTGGTAGGTAGCGCTAATTTTGATAATCGCAGCCTGACGCTAAACTTTGAGATTATGGCGACGATCTATGATACCGCTATCGCGGCGCAACTGAGCGAGAGCTTTGTAGCCGATTGCCGTCTGGCCAGCCGCTACGTCAAACCGGGGCGCCGCGCCGCGCCTGGTCAACGATTGTTTGAGGCCCTCGCTCGGCTGCTGTCACCGTTGCTTTAAGTGCTTAGCCGACCCTGGACTTTTCACAGGTGATTAACTTGGCGCAACTGGATGTCCCGTTTATTATAGCGCTCTTATTTCACATTTTTAGCCCGCGTGGCCCAAACCAACGCACTCTGACAACCTGCCAATTGCGAGACCGCCAGGGCCGAAAAACCGGATTTTGGCTCCCGCTCCTGCCCGGGATAGCGCGCGCGACCCTCGCAGCGCCCTCCACCCGGTCGAAACCCCTGCGCCTTCCGAGACTGCCGCGATGACCCAAGCAACCCGCATCCACGGCCCCCGCATCCACGGCCCCCGGCCAGACCCCACGGTTTTCCAGCAAACCGTTCCACAGGATCCGCCAGACCGCTTCGATCCGTTGGAGTGGTTGAAAGCTTGGGCCGGTTTCCGTCCGTCTGAACGCCTCCAGCAATGGGTCCGCTCACTCCATACTAAGACTGCCGCATTGTGGCGCTCTCGTCGTCCATCCGCGCCGACACCCGCAGCCACGCCCCCCGGACCTAGCTGGTGGATCGAAGCGACCGATTCATCGCCAGTGGGGCACCGCCGCGAAACTGTCCAGCCAACACCAAATCAATCCGATGAAATCATTGATGATTTCGACTGGATTCGGCGGCTGCGGGATTTCGTCGTTTATCTTGGAGCCGTGACCGCCGTTTGCCTGCTCGGTTTCTATTTTTTCTGGCAAATCCCGTTCCTTAGCGATCCGTCGCAACTCCTCAAGCTAGTGGATGACTCGCGCGTTTCCCGGCCCTCGGCAACGCCCATCATGCCCACAACGCCGACGCCTCCCCTACCAACGCCCGACCCCAGTCCGCCCCCAGTAGCGGTCGCTGCCACTCCAACCGCGCCGACGTCTGCTCCTAATCCAACTCCAAGGACGCCCAATCCAGCCACGCCGCCCAAGCCATCAAGCGCGCCCACAGGCGACATCATCGTTCTGACCGCGCCGTCGGCCAGCTCCACAAATCCTGCGGACGCGCCATCTGCTCTGGAGTCGCTGCCCAATAGCGCAACGGATGATGCAACCGAGCCAGTGATCGTGCAGGATGACCCACCCAACCCGGCCGAATCAGGCGTCCCAACCGATCCAGCCGCACTGGCCACGACCGCCGTCGCCGAAGCCACGCCAGCGACACCCGCGACACCCGCGACACCCGCGACACCCGCGACACCCGCGACACCCGCGACACCCGCGACACCCGAAGTGGAAATTCAGCAACTGCTTTCCGATGCGCAACTGCAAATGGAAAATCGTCGGTTCACCGCGCCCGCTGGCGGCAACGCCCTAAGCACCTATCAGCGGGTATTGGAGTTACAGCCCAATCACCCGACTGCCCTGGAAGGACTGCAACGCATTACCACCTACTACCGAGATATTGCGCAACAAAGCCTGCAACAGGGGCGGCTGGATGAAAGCCTGGCCTATATCAACCGGGGTTTGCGCGCGACGCCGAAAAACGATGCCCTACTGAGCCTGCGTGGTCAGGTTCAAAAAGCCAGAGAAAGGGCCCAAAAAGCCCAGGAAGAACTGCAACGACAGCAACGGGAACAGCAACGGGAACAACAGCGAGCGTTGTTGGAGGATATTCAGCGCCGCCAAGCCGAACAGGCGTGGCAAGCACAGCAAGCGCGCCGTGCGCAGCAACCACCACCTCCAACATCATGGAGTCGTCAGCCACTACCGCGCAGCCCCAACGACAGTTCCACCAGCAACAGTGGCTTTAATCAGCGTTAATCACCCGATCCGCACTCGGCGCCGGGCGCGAAAAAAATCTTGCAACAGCAGGGCGCATGGCTCGGCTAATACGTTGCCTTGCACCTGCGTCCGATGATTCAGTGCGTTAGTCTGTAGCAGGTTAAAAACGGATCCCGCTGCTCCACTGCGCGGATCGGCCGCTCCGAACACTACCCGCGCCACGCGGGCATGGATCAGCGCGCCGGCGCACATCGGACAAGGTTCCAGGGTCACGTACAAGGTGCTATCGACCAGGCGATAATTGCCACTGCGCGCCGCCCCGGCCCGCAACGCCAACACCTCGGCGTGCGCGGTGGGATCGCAAGCACTGATCGATTGATTCCAGCCCGCGCCGATGAGTACGCCATGGTGCACCAGCACTGCCCCGACCGGCACTTCGCCAGCGGCGGCAGCGCGGTGCGCCAATTCCAGCGCCCGCTCCATCCAATAGGCGTCGCCTTGCGGATGCGGTTCCAACCTGGTCTTTCCGCCCTTCAAGGCTCCACGGCAGAGCAGGCGGGCTGCTCCAGCGTGCGTCGCACTGCGCGCGCCAACTCCAATTTCTGGAACGGCTTTTCCAGGAGCGCACATTGCGCGGGTAATACGGCACCCGTATCGGTAAAACCGGACATGAGCAACGCTTTGAGCTGTGGTCGCAGCCGCCGGGCCATCGTCACCAACGCATCGCCACTGATCCCTCCGGGCATCATCCGGTCGCTTAGCAGCAAATCCACCGGTTCTGGCGTGGCCAGTAGCGCCAACGCCTCTTGACCATTAGCGGCCGCGCGCACCGTATAGCCCAATCTGCTCAGTACCCGGGCGACAAAATCGCGGATGTCGGGATCGTTTTCCGCCAACACCACGGTCTCGCGCCCACGCAGCCGAGCTTCGTCCAGCGCAGGTTCGACGGCCGCCACCGCTTCTCGGCCTTTAGAAATATGGCGCGGCAGGTAAAGCTCCACCGTCGTTCCTACCCCGACCTGGCTGCGGATGCGCACCTGGCCACCCGATTGCTTGACGAAGCCATAGACCATGCTTAACCCCAGTCCGGTACCCGCGCCCAGTGCCTTGGTGGTGAAAAACGGCTCGAAAGCCTGTTCAATGACCTCCGGCGTCATGCCACAGCCGCTATCCTCCACCGCCAGCCGTACATAGTCGCCCAAAACGACCCCTGGATAGCGGGCGGCGGCAGCGGCGTCGAGGGTGACATTAGCCACCTCAATGCGTAGCCGACCTCCACTGGGCATGGCGTCACGCGCATTAATCGCCAAGTTGAGAACTGCATTGGTCAGCTGGCCCGGATCAACCCGTACATTCCAGACGGTCGCTTCCGCCACGGTTTCCAAGGTGATGGCGGCGCCCAGGGCGCGATGCAGCAATTCAGCGATTTCCCGCAACTGCTGGCTGGGCGACACCAAGCGCGGCTGCAAGGTTTGCTGGCGGGAAAAAGCCAACAGGCGGCGCGTCAAATCGGCACCACGGCGCGCGGCGTTCATCGCGGTATGCGCGGATTTGCGTAATTCGGGATTGTCGCGCAAGCTCTCCTCCAGCATAGCCAGATTGCCCAAAATGATGGTCAGCAGGTTATTGAAATCATGGGCGACGCCTCCGGTAAGTTGGCCAACTGCCTTGAGTTTCTGAGCCTGGTTCAGCGCCATTTGCGCTTGGCGATACTCGGTCAGATCCTCGCCAAGCACAAAGCAGCCCACAACCTGCTCGGTTTCCGCTGCTGACTGACGCGACGTATGCGGGATAAAGTAGGAGCGCACATACTTGGGCTCGACTGTGGTCGTAAGCTCGTATTCGGCATGGCTGCTATGGCCGCCCAGCGCCGTATCGACATGCTCCAGTAGTCGTCGCGCTAGCGCTGGCTCCACCCTGCTGCCAAAGACGCGCCCTAGAAAGCTTGCGGCTGGCACGTTGAACCACTCGGCATATTTTTGATTGACGAACCGGTAACACCGGTCAACATCCAGATAGCCAATCAAGACTGGCACCGAATCGGTAATCAGCCGAATCCGGTGTTCGCTTTCGCTCAGGGCAGCGGCGATGCGTTTGCGTTCCTCGATTTCCTGAGACAGTTGTGCATTGAGCGCCAGCAGTTCGGCGGTGCGCTCCCCCACCCGCGCTTCTAACTGGTCGTGGCTGTCCCGCAGCGCCGCCTCGGCGCGCTTGCGGTCGCTAATGTCTTCGTAAACGGTAATGAAACCACCGCCAGCGAGTGGTTCGCCCCGGATTTCCAGCACGGTGCCATTGGGACGAGTACGCTCAAAACAATGGCTTTCAAAGCGTTCGGCCAGATGAATCCGTTCCGCAATCTGCGCCTCTGGATCGCCGGGGCCGTATTCGCCGCGGCGGGCGTTGTAGTCAAATAGCAGCGCAAACGGCAAGCCGACTCGCATCAATTCTGGTGGAAAGTCGAGTAATTCGGCGAAGCGTCGGTTCCAGACCTGCAAGCGCAGGTCCTTGTCAACAATGCTGATAGCCTCATGCAGGTGATCCAGACTGGCCAGAGTGAGCGCCCCCAACTCACTCGGTGACAATTCAGTCGCTTCTAACAGCGGGTTTTCCGACGGTTGAATCATCACCCGGACTCTCTATTCACCATGCTCAGCCATTGTGATTGGGGAGCAGCCGACAGCAGCATTTTAGTGCAGACTACCCCAGCGCAGCGTGGCAGGCTCTGCCGAGGCCCATTTCCATTGGCCATTGCTGTGCTGGCAGATGTTTCCCGAAAACCAGCGGGCCTGCGGACTTTCTACGGAAAACA
>JBATSQ010000163.1:0-4336 GCA_049293375.1 Candidatus Contendibacter sp. | reverse complement strand
GTGATGGACGCGCCGCCGGATAAAGAGGATTGTCGGCCCTTTGTTGCTATTGCCCAGGCGCTGCGCGGTCTGGGCCTCAATGCACCGAAAGTGCTAGCCGAGGATCTTACGCAAGGCTGGCTGCTGTTGACAGATCTGGGCTCCCGGCAATATCTGGCGGAACTGGCTCCTGACAGCGCCCCGGCTCTGTACGGCGATGCCCTGGAGGCGCTAGCTCGGTTACAAACCGGTGGCGACCCCGATTCACCCTTATTGCCGCCCTACGATACGGCCTTGCTGCACCGGGAGATGGCGCTGTTTCGGGATTGGTTTCTGGGCCAGCAACTCGCTCTGGAATTAAGCGTAGAGGAACAGCACACGCTGGAGCAAACCTTTGCTGCGCTGGCCGCCAGTGCGCTGGCGCAACCACAAGTGTGGGTGCATCGCGACTACCATTCCCGCAATCTAATGGTGACCACAGCGGATAATCCCGGCGTCCTGGACTTCCAAGATGCAGTGGTGGGAGCGGTGACTTATGATCTGGTGTCCTTGCTGCGCGACTGCTATATCGCCTGGCCGCGCGCTCAGGTGGAAGGCTGGGCGCTGGGGCATCGCGCCCGGCTGCAAACGCTGGGCATGACCGGACTGGACGACGCTGCGCAATTTTTGCGCTGGTTCGACTGGATGGGGGTACAGCGCCACCTCAAGGCGATCGGTATTTTCGCCCGGTTGAATTTGCGCGATGGCAAGGCGGGTTATCTGCGCGATATTCCCCGCACTGTGGCTTATGTGCTGGAGGTGGCGCTGGATTATCCCGAGCTGGCTGGGCTGCGCGCGTTGTTGCTGGCGCGTGGTGTGGACCGCTGGCAAGCGGCTTTATGAAAGCCATGATTCTGGCCGCCGGTCGCGGCCAACGCATGCGTCCGCTCACCGACCACACGCCCAAGCCCTTGTTGCCAGTCGCCGGCCAGCCGCTGATCGTCCATCATCTGAAAGCGTTGCGGGCGGCTGATTTTAGCGACATCGTGATCAATACTGGCCACTTGGGTGAGCAATTACCCGCCGCCTTGGGGGATGGGCGGGTCTGGGGGGTGCGTATTGCCTATTCGCCGGAGCCGCCGGACGCACTGGAAACCGGCGGCGGCATTTTTCAGGCCCTACCGCTGCTCGGCCCGGAACCGTTTCTGGTGGTCAATGGCGATATATGGACCGACTATCCCTTGGCCCGACTGGCCTTCGCTCCAGCGGGATTGGCGCATTTGGTGCTCGTGGAGAACCCGTTACATCACCCAGCGGGCGATTTCGCGCTGGCGACGGATGGGACGGTGACGGAAACTGGTGCGGAGCGGCTGACCTTCAGTGGCCTGAGCGTACTACGCCCGGAATTGTTTAGCGATTGCGCGCCGGGCCGTTTTCCGCTGGGGCCGCTGTTGCGGCGCGCCATGGCGACGCGCCGGGTCTTCGGTGAGTATTATCAAGGACAATGGTTGGACATTGGCACGCCGCAGCGGTTGGCGGCGCTGGATCACAAGCTACAACAGCGCAATTAGAGAACCACCATGTATAACCGCAGATTCCTCGCTTCCTTCAGGTACTGGATATCCATCATGGCTCTGATAAGCGTTATGGCCACCGCCACCGCCCCCGCCTCCGCTGCGTCCTTGGCCTTGAAGCGGGTTTTACTTTCCAGCGGCGGAGTCGGTTATTTTGAATACGAGGCGCAAGTCGAAGGTGCAGCGGAGCTGACGCTGGAAGTGCCATTGAGCCAGGTGGATGATATTTTAAAAAGCTTGATCGTCTATGACGATAAAGGCACCGCTAACCATATCACGCTGCCTGGCAAGGAATCGCTCGATCAGATTTTCCGTGACCTACCCTTCAGCGCTGCTGCTTTAAGCTCACCGGTGGAGCTTCTCAATCGATTACAGGGCGCGGAAGTAACCATTCAGGGCGGTAGTACGCTGCAAGGGCGTTTGTTGAAAGTAATAGCGGACACCGTACTCCTGCCTAATGGACTGGGCAGCACCACGCGCCACCGCGTTACGGTTATCACCGCGCAAGGCTTGCAGCAAGTGATTTTGGAGGAAATCGAGGCGCTGCGTTTCACGGATCCTGCGCTACAAGCGCAGGTGCAAAAAGCGCTAGCCGCCGTCAATGACCACCGCGCTCAAAACCGTCGCACCCTGCAATTACAGGTTAAGGGCGAGGGCAAACGCACGGTGCGCGCCGGTTACGTAGTGGAAACACCGCTGTGGAAAACCAGCTACCGGCTCAACCTGGCACCCAATACCCAACCGAATGTCGCAGTGCGAAGCCGCTTGCAAGGCTGGGCGCTCCTGGAAAACATGAGCGGACAGGATTGGGATGGCGTGGAGCTGACCCTGGCTTCGGGCAACCCTGTCACCTTCCGTCAGGCGCTGTATCAAGCCTACTTTGTGAAACGCCCGGAAGTGCCGGTCGAGGTCTTAGGCCGGGTGTTGCCCCGCCTAGATTTGGGTGCGGTGACCATGGCTCCAATGGCCCCGGCCGCCATGGCCCCCGAACCCATGTCAGCCCCAACCGACCGGATGAGTGCAGCGCCGCAAGGGCGGGAAGCGCATGCGCAGGACTCGGAAGAGAGACTAAGAGTTTTCAAAAAAAGCTGGTACGGCGGTGGCGGCAACCCAAGCGATACCGGCAGCCAAGAAGCGGCCATCAGCACGGAAGGCGTGGAACAGGTGTTGTTTACGCTGCCCACGCCGGTCAGCGTCAAAAATGGCTATGCCGCAATGCTGCCCATCACCGACCGTGCCTTGCCGACCTTACGGATCAGTCTGTTCCAACCCGAGACCCAGGAGCGTTATCCGCTGGCCTCCGTGCAATTGACCAACGATACCGCGACCAGCCTGCCACCAGGTGTGATCACCATCTACGAACAGGCTAACTACCTGGGCGATGGCCGCCTGGCCGCCTGGCCGGTAGGCGATAAACGGCTGATCAGCTTTGCGGTCGACACCAAAATCAGCCTCAATAAAACAGAAGAGCAAAGCAGTGTCGTCAGCCAGGGCAAAATCAGCGATGGCGTGTTCCATTGGACCACCCTGGAGAAGGCCACTACGACCTATCGCATCAAAAGCCTCCATGCCGAGAATCGCCTGCTGTGGATTGAGCATCCGCAACAAGAAGACTGGAAACTGGTGGCTCCGGATCCCAGCGCCGTGGAGCTGACAGCGGAGGCCTACCGCATCCCCACAGTGCTCAAGAACAATGCCATAACAGACCTGAGCGTCATTTTCCATCACGACGCCACTGAAGCGCTGGCGCTAACCGATCTCAGCGCCGATCAGGTGCTAGCCTACGCGACTTCCAGCGAGTTGAGTGAGCCGTTAAAACAAGCTTTCGCCAAGATTGGGGAATGGCGCAGCCAAATCGATAGCGTGCAAAAGGACATTAACCAACTAGAGGAGCAACGTCAGGAGCTGTTTAAGGATCAGGAGCGGTTGCGGGAAAACCTCACGCGCGCGCCAACGAACAGCGATCTAGCCAAACGCTATCTTAAAAAGCTGGATACCGAGGAAAATACCCTTGAAGCTCTCCACAGCAAAGCACAGGAAAAACGCAGCGCGCTGGACAAGCTGCAACAGGAGTTAGCCCAGTACATCCGCAGTCTGGCGCTGTAACAAGATTAGCCCTACGGTTACAGTGCCTCGGTCTGAACCTTGTGCCGAATATCCTGACCTTCCACCACGAAGATCACGTATTCGGCCAGGTTTTGGGCGCGGTCAGCCACTCGTTTAAGCGCCTTGAACGCCAGCGCCGCATCAATCGCCGTGGCCACTGTCCAGTTCCCTTCAATCGTATAACTGGCCAGCTCGCCTAGCACATCGTTAAACACCGCTTCCGCCTCGTCAGCGCGCGCCAGATCCCAAGCCTGCTCCACATCCAACCGGGCCAGGCTCTCCAACGCGGCTTGGATCCGCTGGCTAGCAATCACCGTGAGCCGATCCACCGCCGAGGGAATCGCTTGAGATGGGTAGACGCAACGGGCGCTAATGGTCAGCACTTTCTCAGCAATGGTCTTCGCTTCGTCGCCGATGCGCTCCAGATCGTTGACTGCCTTGGTCAACGCCATAATCAGGCGCAAATCGGTGCTCATGGGTTGGCGGCAACTGAGTAGGCGCACACAGCTACGGTCGATTTCCATGTCCCAGCGGTTGACCGCCGCATCGCCCGCAATGACGTCCTGGGCAACGCCAGCATCGCCTTGCCGAAAAGCGCTCACCGCCCGCTGCACCTGCTGTTCCACCTCATGCCCCATCTCTAGCACCAGATCGACTACACGCTGCATTTCCAGATCAAAGCGCTTGACGGTGTGTCC
>JBATSQ010000162.1:0-3011 GCA_049293375.1 Candidatus Contendibacter sp. | reverse complement strand
TGCTTGCGCGACCCCATGAGCGCTACACCTCAACTCTTGCCGACGAGCAGCTTAGCTTTCAGATCAGCATCAGCCGGACGCCGACCGAGCCAGATTCCGAGCACGGCCTCATTGAAGCCTGACGCTTGAATCGGTTTTCCCTTGAGTTTGTCGTCGATATAGAAATGGGTTCCGCGATTTGGCAACAGGTCGATGCGGAATGTCTGACCTTCGCTAATGTCCGGCTCGGTTTTGAAAATCTTAACGATTTCCCCAATGTAAGGCAGATAAAAGGCTTCCTGACCCGCTGGAAGATTTTTACGCATACCGTTTAACAACGCGGTTCCAAGCATCCCGCCACCTAACCGGCGCTTTGCCACGAAGCGCAACTGTTTTGGCCCAGATGCAGCCACGGCCTGCTTAGCAGTGATGTTCGCTGTGGCTAGGTATAAGGCCATTTCATACACTTCCATGCCGAAGCGTTTGCGCACTCCCTTACCGTTGCACATGAGTTGAACGTTACCCAGCATAACACTGGCGGGAAAATATAAATTTTTATTCCCCTGGAGTGCTGATGCCTTGCGCTTACCAAATAAGAACTCGAACATTTTTTTATCCTGTCTCTGCGCTTAATGCGTAATTGACTTAAAATTCAATGTGTTGTATTTTTAAGCATTGATTTTAATAAAACAGAATGGTGCGATACAAAATGAGGTTTTTTAATTTGTCGATAGATGCCGATCTCCGCTGCGTCGCTCTGGCTGATTAATGAAATAAAAACCTTAGTGGGTCAGGCCCGACTTGCATCAATAAAGCCCTGTTTCGCCAAGCTGTCGAGCCGGGCGAAATAGGCGTCGCGGGCTTCTTCGGCGCGATTGAACAGCAAGCGTTGCTGGCGCAAAGCTTGCGGATCGCTACCCCAGCGCAGCACGATCTGCCGCTCATCCAGCGAAATCCGGTAGCTCAAGACACTTTCGCCCTCCCGCTGACTCAACGTGCGCGTCTCGGCGCGAATCAGCTTGCGGCCTTCCGGGGTTTCGCGCGCCTGTTCCAATGCGGCTTGTTCGCGGGCATAACGCAAGCGCAACGCGATCATATGTGGACAGGGGCCTTGCTTGAGTCCGGCGCGGCGGAAGTCGTGGCAGGTGCAACTGGCCTTGACCGTGCGGCCTTCCCGATCCAGGGTGAACGAAGTTTGATACTGGCGATGGGCCTGCCGATCCTGCACCTCGCCATCAATCGCCGTGCCGTCCAGGCCGAGGTCGTGAATGCGGGTGAGTTGGACTTGTTCGTCAATCGCCAGCAACCGGTGAGCCTGCTCCTCGCGGGCGTCGCGGTAGCGCAACTGGTCTAAATCCAACGGCTGTGTGGTCAGCGGCCGGTAATGGAATAGACCGCTGCTAATGTCGTGAACCAGCGTTCCTTTAAGCAATTCCCTTAACAGCGCTTGTCGGACGGTCTGGCGGGGCTGGTGGAGCGTTGCGGTTAAAGCATCCAGTGTTTGCGGCTGTTCGCTAAGTTGTTTAACCAGGCGTTTGCCGAGCAATTCATCGGTATTGCCGGGGGCGAACAGATCGAAAGTGGCGATGCCGGCCCAACCGCTGTCGGTCCAGCCGCTCAAGGCCAGCGTCAGCGTCGCCGCGCCTAAATCCAACACGTAAAACGCGGGCAGCCCCGCACCCAGCAAATACACATCCACCGCTTTGGTGTGCGGCAACAGGCGGCCCAGCAGACTCAAGCGTTGGCGGCCCCAGGTGCGCACCACTTGCGGAACCGCGCCCTGATAAGGCGCACCGCTGGCGGGCAACACCTGTTCCCACGGCTCCAACACCAGCCGGGGTGACTCGCCGGGCACCAGTTCGTAGCGCAAGGCGCGCGGCGCAGTCTTGGCCTTGCGCAACCGCAAACTGAGCAGTACGTTGTAGAGATCAACCGGCCTCAGTTGGATGTGCTCGGCGGGCAGGGTCGAAGCGGCCTGTACCTGGCCAAAGGCGCGTAGCCAGCGGTAGGGAACGCGCACCGTTTTGGGTTCTCCAGCGGGACAGGAATGGCCGTGCAGAGTAAGAGACCGATAAGAGCGGATCCCCGCCAATGCTTCCATGAGCGGCAGTGTAAAGCGCACATGTGAAGTCCCCGCAGTCAACTGTTCCGCTTGATAGCTGTACCCGGCCTTTAAATAAAGTTGGGCGTAGGTAGATTCGTCACGAGAAAAAACCTCGATTCTGATACCGTGCGCGCTGACGCTGAACAAAGGGTCGAGTGGCGCTTCCTGTTGGGTTGCTTCTCCATATTTGGTGGTGAGGAAAGCTTTTTGCGCGTCCCATACCGCTTGATTAGCGCGTTTGCCCTGCTTTAGCAGATAAGCCAGATAATCAGCCCGGTCTTGGGCTTGATGCCGTAGGTCGCTGCGCAGCACATCGCCCAACACCAGCAGGCCATCACGGAATAGAGCCGGGCGTTGGACAGTGGCCTTAATTTCGGTATGAGGCCGCGCGCCATCCAGCGGTAAATCCAGAAGACATGTTTCGCCGTCGTTGGCGGGGGCAGTGAATTCACGATAACGATGGATGACCTGGGCGTTCGCCATACCACATAAGACCTTTCTTAAACAGGGAAAAGGGCAATGCGTGTCCTGTGGGTGATGGTGGACACGATGCAATCAGATCGCGATTTTATACAGCCTTATTTATGATGCAGTTTAGCCTGTGAATAGTGCGAGTACCAATAGATGGACATGTGGCTTGAAAAAAATTTTTTCCTCAAAGTAAACGGCGTCAGCGTTCGCACCGAAATTTTAGCCGGTTGCACCACCTTTCTTACCATGTCCTCCATTTTATTGATTAACCCGGACATTCTCAGTCAGGCTGGCATGGATCGCGACGCCGTATTCGTCGCCACGAGCTTGGCCGCCGCTATCGGCTCGCTGCTGATGGGATGGCTGGCTAATTATCCCATCGCGCAAGCGCCGGGCATGGGTATCAACGCTGTCTTTACCTTTGGTTTGGTCAAGGGCATGGGTTTGCCGTGGGAAA
>JBATSQ010000161.1:0-5999 GCA_049293375.1 Candidatus Contendibacter sp. | reverse complement strand
CCCGACGCTTGCGCGCCATGGAGCGCGAAGGTCAGTTGATCCGCAATCGCCGCGAAGGTTATGGCCTGGTCGCCAAGATGAACCTGATCACCGGGCGGGTGATCGGCCATGGCGAAGGCCATGGATTCCTGATTCCCGATGAGGGTGGCGATCAGTTGTTTCTCTCGCCGCGCCAGATGCGCAAGCTGCTGCACGGCGACCGGGCCGTGGCGCGGGTGATCGGTGTCGATTACCGGGGCCGACGCGAAGGCGCGGTGGTTGAAGTGCTGGAGCGTAACACCGCAACGGTGGTGGGGCGGTTTTGTGAAGAACGTGGCGCGTATTTTGTGCTCCCCGACAACAAACGCATCAACCAGGACATCATGGTGCCGCCGGACGGCTGCGGCGATGCGCAGGCTGGCCAGATCGTCATCGTCGAACTGCTGGAACAGCCCAGCGCTCACAGTCGACCACTGGGTCGGGTTAAGGAAGTGCTAGGCGAGCATATGGGGCCGGGTATGGAGATCCGTATCGCCATCGCCAGTCATGGGATTCCGGTGGACTGGCCAAAGGCGGTGGTGGCGGAAGCCGAGCAGTATGGCGCGACCGTGCCGGAGTCGGCCCAACAGGGTCGATGGGATTTGCGCGCCACGCCCCTGGTCACTATTGACGGCATTACCGCCCGCGACTTCGACGATGCGGTCTACTGCGAGCGGCGCGGCCACAACTGGCGGCTGTTGGTGGCCATTGCCGATGTATCCGCTTATGTGCGTCCCGGTACGGTGCTCGATCAAGAAGCCCGCAAGCGCGGCAACTCGGTCTATTTTCCAGATCGCGCCATCGCCATGTTGCCGGAGGCGCTATCCAATGGCCTGTGTTCGCTCAATCCCCAGGTGGAACGGCTGTGCCTGGTCTGCGAAATGACCTTCAACAGCGTCGGCCGCATGATTCGCTCGCGCTTTGCCGAGGCGGTGATGCGCTCTCATGCCCGCCTCACCTACGACACGGCAGCGGCCCTGGTCGTGGAGCGCGATGCCCGACTGCGGGCCGAATACGCGGAACTGGTTCCCCATCTGGAGCGGTTGCATGAGCTATACCAGACCTTACGCATCACGCGGGAGCAGCGTGGGGCGATGGACTTCGACACCCAGGAGACGGTGATTGAATACAGCGCCGATCGCAAGATTGAACGGATCGTACCCACCGAGCGCAATGATGCGCATCGGATGATTGAAGAGTGCATGATTGCTGCTAACGTGGCGGCGGCGCGGTTTCTGCAACGCCACAAGCTGCCGGGCTTATATCGCATTCACGCCGGCCCGACTGAGGATCGTCTGAACAAACTGCGGGCTTTTCTGGGCGAGCTGGGGCTGGGCCTCAGCGGTGGGGAGCAGCCCGCACCGCTGGACTATACCCGGTTACTAGAGCGGGTTCGCGACCGGCCAGATGCCCATCTGATTCAGACAGTGATGCTGCGCTCTCTGGCGCAGGCCATCTACCACCCGGTCAACAGCGGTCATTTCGGCCTCGCTTTGGAGGCCTACGCTCACTTCACTTCACCGATTCGCCGTTATCCTGATTTGCAAGTGCATCGTGCCATCCGCCATGTGCTGCAGGGTGGCAAGTCCAGCGATTTTCCGGTGACCACAGCGGAGCTGCTCGGCTTGGGTGAACATTGCTCAATGACCGAACGGCGCGCCGACGAAGCGGTGCGCGATGCGGTGGAATGGCTGAAATGCGAATTCATGCAAGATAAGGTGGGGCAGGTCTATGATGGCATTATCACTGGCGTGACCGGTTTTGGCTTGTTTGTGGAATTGCGTGGTGTGTTCGTGGAAGGATTGGTGCATGTCACCTCACTGCACAACGATTATTACCAGTTTGATCCAGTGGGCCATCGCTTGCGGGGCGAACGCTCCGGGCAGATGTATCGCTTGGGGGATCGGCTCACCGTGCGGGTGATCCGCGTGGATCTGGATGAGCGCAAGATCGACTTCGAGCTGGTGGCAAACCCCAGCCGCGAGACCACGAGTCGCCGCAAGCGCTGGAGTCGTGGCCGCCGCCCACAGGACTGAAGCGCGATGACCGAGCAATGGGTGCATGGCCCACACGCGGTGGCGGCGGCGCTGAATTATGAGCCGGAGCAGGTGCGCGGGCTATGGCTGGAGCGCCAGCGGCGCGATGGGCGGATGCGCGCTTTACTGGAGCAAGCCGCAAGCTGTGGCGTGCCGGTGCAGCGCGTGGAGCGGGCGGAACTGGATCGGTTGAGCGGCGGCGCGCGTCACCAGGGCATCGTCGCCTGTATCGCGCTCCGCCAGCAAGCCCTGCACGAGGCTGATTTATCCACCATGCTCGCGGCGACGGAGGGGTCGGCGTTAGTGCTGGCGCTGGATGGCGTCCAGGATCCGCATAACCTAGGCGCTTGTCTGCGCAGTGCGGCGGCGGCGGGCGCGCACGCCGTGCTTGCGCCGGTAGACCGAGCGGCGGGCTTGAATGCGACCGTGCGTAAGGTCGCCAGTGGCGCGGCGGAGCGCGTGCCGTTTGTGCCGGTGGTCAATCTGGCGCGCACCCTGCGCGGGTTGCAAGAGCAAGGCCTGTGGCTGATTGGGGCGGCGGGGGAGGCTGCTGACACTC
This sequence comes from Candidatus Contendibacter sp., assembly GCA_049293375.1. Classification (GTDB taxonomy): domain Bacteria; phylum Pseudomonadota; class Gammaproteobacteria; order Competibacterales; family Competibacteraceae; genus Contendibacter. The sequence continues at coordinate 3,386 of JBATSQ010000161.1, read as the reverse complement.
TGTACAGTGTGGATTTCACGCCGCCGACCGTGCTGGTGCTGGGGGCGGAAGACAAGGGTCTGCGGCGGCTAACCCGCGAGCTGTGCGACCGGCTGGTGCGGATTCCCATGGCTGGCGGCATCGAAAGCCTAAATGTGTCGGTAGCGGCCGGTATCTTTTTGTTTGAAGCACGGCGGCAACGCAGACTACTCGATTGATCCCTTTGGAAAAAAGGGCTGATCCAGCGTAGAAGAGCGCCGGAGTAGTCAGCTTTTGGCGTTCAGGGGATTGTTGCGCAAACCGCGCGGCACTGGGAATCGTGGCGCGCGGACTAGGTCTAAGCCCATGCCGCTGGCTGGACGGTGCATGGTACAATTTCCATGCTCCGCCCCATGAATTGGCGGAGTCTCTAGTCCTAAACCAAAAATACCGAGGGAACCATCATGAAGAACCAAACTCCTGACAATAGCCGTCGCCGCTTCATCAAACTGACGGCCATCGGGTTGGCGGCTGCGCCGTTCGCTAATACCCTGTTGCATGGCGTGGCTCATGCCGCAGAAGCGATTACCGAAACGGACCCGCTGGCGGCGGCCATGAAATACAAAGCGGATGCGACCCAGGCCACCGAGCGCAAGGATGCCACTGCGCATTGCGCGAATTGCGCCTTGTACACCGGCAAGGAAGGCGAGGCCACCGGTCCCTGCACTATTTTCCAGAACAAACTGGTTTCGGCCAACGGCTGGTGCACCGCTTGGGCGAAGAAGGCGTAGTCACTGGATCCAGCAGAGGGGGGCTATTACACCAGCCCGCCCTCTGTGAACGGGTGCTTATTTACCGCGCTTCCGGTCCAGACGCCAGACAAAATCCTCAATGATTTGGCGATAGAGCTGTTCCTTCAAGAGGGCGTCTTCGACCCCGTGGTCAATGCTGGGATTATCATTGATTTCAATCACCACTACGCCCTTGCTGGTTTGTTTTAAGTCCACGCCATAGAAGCCGGCCCCGATCAGACCGGCGGCCTTGAGCGCCGTTTTAACCACGATCTCTGGGGCATCATCGACACGGAAGGTTTTAGAGTCGCCCTCGCGGACGCCGCGCTCCTGGCCTGGTTCATGGTGGTAAATCTGCCAGTGTTCCTTGGACATGAAATACTGGCAGACGAACAGGGGTGTCCGGTTGAGCACGCCCACCCGCCAATCGAATTCGGTATACAAAAATTCCTGCGCCAGCACCAGATCGGACGACTTGAACAAACGCCCGGCCATGTCCACTAGCTCAGTGCGGTCGTTGACCTTAAATACACCGCGTGAGAATGAGCCATCAGGAATCTTCAACACGATAGGATAAGAAATCTCATGGTCTATCCGTTCCAGATTGTCGCGGCGGACGATCACGGTTTTAGGGGTGCGGATGCGGTGGGTGCGCAACAACTCATCCAGATATACCTTATTGGTGCACTTTAGGATGGAATCGGGGTCGTCGATGACCACCATGCCTTCGCTTTCCGCTTTCTTGGCGAACTGATAGGTGTAATGGTCGATACCGGTGGTTTCGCGGATAAAGAGCGCATCGAATTCCGCCAGTCGGCCATAATCCTTCTTTTCGATCAGTTCAACATTGACCCCGCAGTCGCGGCCGATCTTGGTGAATTGCTGCAAAGCCTTGGGGTTGGAAGGCGGCAGGGCTTCCTTGGGGTTGTGCAACACGGCCAGATCGTAGCGGTAGTTGTTGCGGGCGCGCGGTTGCCGCCAGCGTCGGCTGAGGTAGGTCGCCAGCCCGGCTAAAAATATTTCTTCCTGTTCAGTGGAAAGCGAATGGAGATGCAGCGCCTTCAGGGTAGCGATGCGCCACTGACCTTGCAGGCGGAATTCCACCCGCAACAAGGGAGCGCGAAAGACACCAAATAATTGCCGGGCCAGCTCCTGTAATTCCTTAGCCGGACATTGGCCGAAATAGATGTCCAGTTCAAAGGCGGTGGCGGTGAAGCCAGGGCGAGGTTTGCCCAACACCTGTTGGACGTGATCGTCCAAGTCTTCGATATCGAGACTGTAAATGGATTTGCGGCTGAGGTCGTTGAGGGTGCGCACGCTGGGAATCACCCGATGCCGACGTGCCTCGGCCAGCAGCGAACAATAATAACCCACGCTTAAATAACGATAACTGCGGCACAGGTTCAAAACCCGCAGGTTGCGGCCAGTGGACGAGTATTCGGGCTTCGCCAGATAATCCTTGGCGGCGACCACGGGTAATTTGGGGAAATGTGCTTTCCAGTCGGTGGGGTTTTCCACCAAAATGATGTGATCGGCCATCGGTTGATGTCGGCGCTCCTGACGCCGTGAGAGAGCGATTAAAGCTGCGAAGGCAGCGCTCGTTCCGGGCGGCGGGAGCGGTAAAGAATGAGCACCGCTTTCTGGCCTGCTTTGCCATAGCGGGCCATACGCTCAAACTCCCGATGCGGTAGCGCCAGATGCGTGGAATCAGCCGCTGTTTCGCCCTTGGCGGTATTGACGAGTGGATCATGTACGTAGATATAGTGGTCATCACAGCCAGTGACTACTACCCAATGTGGGAACCGTTCTCCATAAATCCGGTAAGAACTGATGAGCACCAGCGGAATGCCGCCAAGCTGGCATTTCTGCCGCAAGGCAGCGACGCTCAGCCGACCGCGTTGCAGGCTGACCGGTAAGTGTTGCAACTCATCAATCCAGTCTTCCTGCACCAGCCGCATCACCTCTTTTTTTTCGGCACTGCGCACCGAGTCAATTAGAAATATGCCGTCCTCGTTGACGTGGATTTCCAGGTCGAAGCCGCGCCGATAGGCTGATAGCGCTAAGCCATAAGGACCACAGCCACCGTGCCCGGAGGTCATGAAAATGGTGGTAGCTTCCCGCCATAGGCGGAGTTCCAGCTTGCGGGTCAGTTCCAGCGTGGGATCCAGCGCCTTCATCGCCATCATCAGTGCCGCCGGGCCGCAGGTAAAATCCAACGTCTGGCGGTAGTAGGGCACTGGGGTCAGTTCAGCAGGCCAATCAGGCGCCAGGCGTTTTTCAAAACGCAGCGCGTCCATGTGATCTTCATAATAATCCGGCGTTTCCGCAAATTGGTGGTAGCCGCGCCGGAGAAACAAGGCCAGCGAAGCGGGGTTATCGCGGCGCACTTCCAGGCGCATCGACACACAGTCGTGGTCCAGCGCGGCGGCTTCAGCGGCTGCGAGTAAACGGTCGCCGATGCCGCATCGAGCCTGATCGGGCTGGACCGCAATTGAATAGAGTCGGGATACCGAAGTGCTACGCGAAAACAGCAAGAGGACATAACCCCGAACCAGCCCCCGGTCCTCATCCAGCACCATGGTGGCATTGCCGTGGGTCAGCACATGCCGAAAACTGCGCCGGGACAGGCGGTCTGTC
>JBATSQ010000160.1:0-2690 GCA_049293375.1 Candidatus Contendibacter sp. | reverse complement strand
GCCTATTACATCGAACACAAGCGCAGCATGGTCGAAGGCGCGTCGGCGCTGGCCGCGTAACGCCGCGCAACCACCAACACGGTCGCAGTGGGTAAAAGATGAGCGAGGAATTGGTCAACATCGAAGTCAATGGCATCCCGCTGAAGGCGCGTAAGGGCGCGATGCTCATCGAAGTCACTGACGCGGCGGGCATTCCCATCCCCCGGTTTTGCTATCACAAAAAGCTGTCGATTGCCGCCAATTGCCGCATGTGTCTGGTTGAGGTCGAAAAAGCGCCGAAGCCCCTGCCTGCTTGCGCGACGCCGGTGATGGAGGGAATGAAGGTCTATACCGAATCCCCCAAGGCGCTGGCTGGACAGAAAGCCACTATGGAATTCCTGCTCATCAACCATCCGCTAGATTGCCCGATCTGCGACCAGGGTGGTGAGTGTGAGTTACAGGATTTGGCGGTTGGTTATGGGGGCGATGTGTCGCGCTTCGCCGAGCGCAAGCGGGTCGTTAAGGAAAAGGACATTGGCCCGCTGATCGCCACGGATATGACCCGCTGCATTCACTGTACCCGCTGCGTGCGTTTCGGTGAAGAAATCGCCGGCCTGCGTGAACTGGGGGCGACCGGGCGCGGTGAGAATATGGAAATCGGCACCTATATCGCCAAAGCGGTGGTTTCGGAGTTGTCGGGCAATGTCATCGACTTGTGCCCGGTCGGCGCGCTCACCGCTAAACCCTCGCGCTATAAAGGCCGGTCGTGGGAATTCGTGCAACACGCGGCGATTGCTCCGCACGATTCGCTCGGTTCCAACATCTTCATCCATACCTTGCGCGGCAAGGTGATGCGGGTGGTGCCACGGGAAAACGAAGAGATCAATGAAACCTGGATTTCCGACCGCGACCGCTTTAGCTACGAAGGGATTTATAGCGAGGATCGCTTGGCGGCCCCAGTGCTGGGCGGCGCGGAAACTACCTGGGAAAGCGCGCTGGAGGCGGTCGCCAGCGACTTGAAAGCGGTCATTAGCCAGCACGGTCCGGATGCCGTGGGCTTCCTGGTATCGCCTACCGCGACGGTGGAAGAACTGTACCTGGCGCAAAAACTGGCGCGCGGTTTGGGGGTGGCGAATCTCGACCACCGCTTGCGGCAGGCGGATTTTAGCGATCAGGATGGCGCGCCCCCGTTTCCGTGGCTGGGCCAGAGCGTGGCTGATCTGGAGCGCGTGAAAGCGGCCTTGCTGATTGGGAGCAACGTGCGGATGGAACAGCCGCTGGCCAGTCATCGCTTGCGCAAGGCGGCGCTGGCCGGTGGACGGATCATGTTCCTTAATCCCCGTGCTTTTGATTTCCGCTTCCCGGTGGCCGCCCAGGTGATTGCGGATCCCGCCGCCATGGTCGGCGCATTGGCCAGTGTTGCGCGCGCGGTGGGGGAGCTGAAAGGACAGGCGCTGCCTGAAAGCCTGGCCGGTTTGGCGACGGGAGAGCCTGGGGAGACCGAACGCGCTATGGCCGCCCAGCTAAGCGAGCAAACACCGGCTACGGTATTGCTGGGTAATCTGGCCATCGCCCATCCCGCGTTCGCGCAGCTACGGGCCTTGGCGGGTTTTATCGCGCATTGTAGCGGTGCGCGGCTGGGTTATCTGCCGGAAGCCGCTAATTCGGTGGGCGCATCTTTGGTTGGTGTACTACCGCATCGGGGGCCGGGCGGTAAGCCTGCGCTAACGAGGGGTCTGGACGCGCGCGTGATGCTGGACAAGCCGCGCAAAGCCTATGTGCTGATCGGAATCGAACCAGAGCTGGATTGTTGGGATGGTGCGGCGGCATTGCAGGCATTGCAAAGCGCCGAGTGCGTGGTCGTGCTCAGCCCGTATGCCAGCGCTACCACCGGCAGTTACGCCCGAACCCTTCTGCCTATAGCGGCTTTTGCTGAGACATCGGGTACTTACGTCAATGCCGAAGGGCGCTGGCAGAGTTTCCAGGGGGCCAGCAAACCGTTCGGCACCGCACGTCCCGCCTGGAAGGTGTTGCGGGTGCTGGGTAATTTGTGTGGTTTGGACGGTTTTGACTACGTCACCTCGGAAGAGGTATTAGCCGAAGCGCGCAGCGCTTGCGAGGGCGTGGAACCGAATAACGCCCTGGATTGGAGCCAGGCGTTGCCACCCTACCGACCGGAAGGTTTGCTACGGATGGCGGACGTACCGATTTACGCGGTGGATGCGCTGGTGCGGCGCGCACACGCCTTGCAACGCAGTCCCTTGGCGCGTCCGGCCGAGGCGCGCTTGCATCCGGATGCGGCGCAGCAGTTGGGAGTGGTCGGGCGGGAACAGGTGCAGGTGCGCCAGAATGGCGCAGTGGTTGAATTACCGCTAGTGCTGGATGACAGCGTGCCTAAGGATTGCGTCTGGATTCCGGTCGGTTTGCCCGCCAGCGCAGCGCTTGGATCGGCGGTGGGGCCGGTCGCCATCCAATAAACAACAAGGTATCGGGTGATGGAAATCTTTTGGATGGTGTTTTGGAATCTGCTCAAGATCATCGCCGTACTGGCCCCGTTGCTGTTGGCTGTGGCGTATCTGACCTTCGCCGAACGCAAGATCATTGGCTACATGCAAATTCGGCTGGGGCCAAACCGGGTCGGCCCCAAGGGTTGGCTGCAACCCATCGCCGACGCCATGAAATTGATGTTCAAAGAAATTATTATTCCGACC
>JBATSQ010000159.1:0-10768 GCA_049293375.1 Candidatus Contendibacter sp. | reverse complement strand
GCGCGTGTTCTTCCCCGAGCCGGGCGTGCGGTGCGACCGCGTGGCGGAGGTTTGCTCTAACCGGCGCGGCGAACCGAGTGTGCGGCTAACCCGTGAACATCTGGGTTATCAGGCAGCGCGCCGCCTGGAATGGCGGCGGGATCGGTAAGAGCACCCAAGGGGCGGCGCAGCTGCTGTGTTGCCGCGTCGCCCGGTGCCATGCGGGTTAGCTTTCTTGCGCTGGGGGGGCCGTCGCGTCGGGCGACGGAACCGAGGGCGCAGCATCCGCCGTCGTGCTGGTTTCTGGCGTTACGGCGTCCGTGAAACCGGTCCAGCGTGAGCCTAGCAGCGCCTTGGCCTCGCCCAGATGCCAGGCTACATCATCCAAATCGGCGTGGGATTTGTGGACCCAGGCTTCGCCCCAGTAAAAATTGCAACTGGTTTCAGCCCGCAGTAAATGCCAGTGCGCCTCATCTAAGAGGCGTGCTAGTTCAGGATTTACGGCGCGGACCTCGGCTGCGGCTTGCGCCACCTTGTGAAAGTCCTGGCTGAGATCATGCACCCGTACCATGGTGTCGCGCTGGACCCAGGAGCCTTGCCATTGATGGAAATCCCAGCCGTGATGAGCGTCCGTGTTCCAGGCCCCACGGCGTACGTTGACCCGGCCATGCGCGCCGAAGCGATCCAGATAGTCGCTGATGAAGGTAGGCTGCAAGCTGGAATGACCGGCGCGGATTTCGGCCATTAGTTCGTGATAGAAGTAGGTCCAGAAATTAGCTTTTTCGGCGACATTGCGGAACCAGCCGCCGTTGTCGCCGTCAGTGGCGGTGGTGACTAGCGGGGGAAAATCGCACCACTTGGTGCGCTCGTGCAGCTCATGATAGAACCAGCCGTAGTCCATGCCCGCCAGTTGGGCGTCGGATAGCTCGCGGTCCCGTGGGATGATGATGATGTCTGCGCCGCCGTATTCGGCGATGTGGGGCCGGTAGCGCGCTTCCTGCCAGGACATGGGGTCCACCGGATCGACATACTCGCAATCCACCAATACGTAGCGGTAGCCCGCTTTTTTCAGATGCGGGATTAACGTCATGTCGAAACCCATTTCCGGCGGCCAGAAGCCGTTGAACTGAGTACGCCAGAGCAAGTGGCCGGCCAGGGCTTTCCAGCGGGCGATGTGCTCATCCCAATCCGCCTCTGGGGTCAGGGCCAGCACCGGATGATAATAGCCGGTGCCCAGGATCTCGAATAGCTGCTGGTTTTGCAGGTGCCAGAGGAGCTTGCCGCAATCGACAATGCCGTAGGCGCGCTCCTGAAAGCTGGGGTTGGAGAGGGTTTCCAGCAGTGTGCCCGACAATGACAGATGGACGCGGGCGATGTCCTGGTAATCCCACAACACCCGCGGCATCCGGTCGTAGGCGAACAGGATTTCCTTGGCTTCCCACTCATTGGTTTCCAGCAGGTGATCCAGATTGCTGGGCGGCTGGTGCATGTTGAGCACCAGCGCATGATGAATCTCGCGCATCACGTTCTCCTGGTCAGGGCGGTTCAGGTGCTAGGATACAACATTGTCTTTGTCGGCAACGAATCGCTGCGCTTTTAGCGCGTTGCTTCATCGACCAGGAGTTGGCGCAACGCTTGGAGTTCCCGCCGCCGTTCGGCGCTGACGGTGGGATAGCGCAAATCCAGTCCTTTGAGGGTGTGCAGCATGATCTCTGACACTGCGAGGCGGGTGAACCATTTGGCATCAGCGGGGATGACGAACCATGGCGCCCATGCGGTGCTGGTATGGCGCAGGCACTCTTGGTAGGCGTGTTGATAGTCGTCCCAGAAGCCGCGTTCCTTGACATCGCCCGTGGCGAATTTCCAGTTTTTTTCCGGCTCATCAATGCGGGCGAGGAAACGTTTTTTCTGCTCTTCCTTGGAAACATTGAGGAAGAATTTCAGCACGATAATGCCATTGTCCACCAGATAGTTTTCAAAGTGGTTGATGTGTTCATAGCGGCGCTGCCAGAGGTTGTCACGGGCGGCTGGCGGTAGTTTCTGGCTGTCCAGGAATTCGGGATGAACCCGCACCACGAGCACTTCCTCGTAGTAGGAGCGGTTGAAGATGCCGATGCGGCCCCGCTCTGGGAGCCGTTTCGTGGTGCGCCACAGAAAATCGTGATCCAGCTCTTCAGCGGATGGGGTTTTGAAGCTGAACGCCTGACAGCCCTGAGGGTTGATGCCGGAGAACACATGCTTGATAACTCCATCCTTGCCGGCGGCGTCCAGCGCTTGAAAGATCACCAACAGGGCATGGCTGTCTTGGGCGTAGAGCACATCTTGATACTCAGCCAGTTCGGTGACATTGCGGGCTAGTTTGCGTTGGGCGGCGTCCTTGTTTTTGAAGCCGGCGGTGAAGCCGGGATCAAAGTCTTGGCTCAGGTCGATCTTGCGACCGGGAGCTGCCATGAGGTGTTTGAGTTCCAGTTTCAGTGTGGTGTCGTCCGCGACTTGCACAGTGATGGTGTCATCGGGATCAAGGTGGTGGCTCATGGACGCTCCTGAAAGGTTTAGCGAATGAAAGGGAACCTGGGCTGATTGTAGTTTAACCCCGTAAGGCAGAGCGGAGTGCGCTAGGCGGGTGTGCCTGCGCGGCAAAGCGTGCCGGTTAAACGGCGCGCTTTGGGTAGGGCGTGAGTAGGAAAGCGGCTTACGTTGAGTGCCTCGAACGACTACGGCTAGCCAGCCGTGCCAGGTGGTTAGCGCCTTTGGCGGCGGTACCCTCGCCGACCGCACTACCAAGAGCGCCACGCCTGAACCCTTGCCCAATCTGCTTGTGGTACTGCATACCCGGTTGATGATCACCTGCCGTGGGGCCAAGCCACTGCTCTCAACACCCCCGCTTGGATTGTTTCCACCCGCTGACTGCCTGTTGATCTCCCTGCTCCCCTGGGTCTTGACGCTGGTCTTGTGTTGTTCTAAGCTTGGAGTACATTTGTACTTTTTGATGCTTTCCCATGCCCAAAGCCTTCGATGACGCCGCTTATCTGGCGAAGCTTCAGGATTACTACGCCCGCTGGCGCAGCCTGCCGGCCTATGGGCCGTTGCAGGCGGTGCTGGGGCTAGCCTCGCGCTCGGCAGTCGCCAAGGTGCTTCAGCGCCTGCAGGCGGCCGGCTACGTGGAACGGCATCCCCACAACCGCTGGAGCCCCACCGCATTGTTCTTTACCCGCGCCCTGGCCGATGGGCCGGTGCCGGCTGGCGTACCGACTTGTTCGGTGGAGAGTGGTGAGGGGCACGGGATTGACGCCTGGCTGGTGCGGCAGCCGTCGCGCACAGTGCTGGTGCCGGTCACCGGCGATTCGATGATCGGGGCGGGCATCCATCCTGGGGATCGGGTGGTGGTGGAACGCGATACCCCGGCACAACCGGGCGATGTGGTGATCGCTGTGATCGATAACGAGTTCACCCTAAAGACTCTGGCGCTGGAGAACGGGGAGGCGGTATTGACGCCGGCCAATCCGGCTTATCCGGTGCTACGCCCTGGCGAGCGCTTGAGCATCTTTGGGGTTGTGGTCGGCTTGGTTCGCAACTATCGGAGGTAATGCCCATGCTGGGGATTGTGGAGGATCGTGCGCTTTCCCGCGTTTTAGCCTTTGGATCGGCTTTGAACTCCGCTCCGGAGTGGGTGACCGAAGCCAACCGCGATTGGCCCGGACTGGCGGGGTTTCCCACTCCGACGCAAAACGATTTAACGCAGTCGCTCAACCTCAATGACCATTTGATCCGCAGCCCGGAGAGCACGTTCCTGCTGCGGGTGACCGGAGAGGCGTTAGCCGGGGCTGGTCTGCACGATGGAGATTTACTGGTGATGGATCGGGCAACCGCGCCGCTGGCTGGCAGTGTGGCCTTGCTCGGGGTGGACGGGAACTGCATCCTGGCTGTATTGGGTCGCGATGCTGAGGGCCGGTTGCGGATGCAAGCGGCGGATTCGACCGCTGATCGGCCGCTGGATGAGACGATGACGCTGGTTGGGGTGGCTCGGTGGGTGATTCATCGGCTCTGGCCCCAGCGGTTTTCGTCTTAAGGGCCTATCCGAATAACGAACAGGCAGATGACAAACCACTATAGCCAATCCCCTAATTACCGATAGTTTCGAATCAGGTCGTCCAGGGATTGAAGGGGGTGGTATTGGCGGCGTTTTTTGAGGGTGGCGAAATCACGCTGGATGGGATTGAGGTCGGGGGAATAGGGCGGGAGGAACAGTAAACGTGCGCCCCGGTCGGTGATCAGTTCGCGGGTTTTGGCGCTTTTGTGGAACGCGGCATTGTCCAGGACGATAACCTGCCGTTCAGTGAGCTGGGGACAGAGTTGTTGGGAAAGCCAGGTCTTAAAGACTTCGGTGTTGCAGGTGCCCTCAAAAAGGAGCGGGCATTCCAGACGCGGCCCAGGCCGTTGATACGCCAGCCCATCCGCGGCCCCCACCCACCGATACACGCGCGCAATTCCGGCCTGAAATCGCCGTGCCGCTTCCGCTTTGCTTCCTCCACCCGCCATAAACCCCAGCACCCGTATCGTCGTGGGCGTGTATCTCCAACTCTAGATCCAGCGCCGCCCGTAGCCGCTGGAAAAGTGCTAGCACCCCGAACGGCCCCATGATGCCCAGCGTGTCGGCCAAGCGGAATCGGCGCGCGCCAGCGGCCTGAGCGGTTTCGGCGGCGCCCAGCAGACAGTCGGGATCGGCGCGCGACGAGTCTTCACCGCCGACGATCACATCCAATCCCAAATCGAGCGCCTGCGGCACGCAGCGGCGGATGGCAGCCAAGGCTTGTGTGCGGGTCCAGCCCAGCTTGTGGCGGAGTTGTTGGTCGGAAAGCGGCAGCGACACATCGACAATGTCTACGCCGAGACCGGCGCACAGCTTCAGGTCCCGCTCGTGCATCCGGCTCCATACCAGCAGCGCGGCATTCAAGCCCAAGCCACTGAGATTGCGGATGCTGTCGCGTTCTTCCGCACCCATCGCTGGAATACCGACTTCCAGTTCCGGCACGCCCAGCGTAGCCAAGTCAATGGCGATGGCGCGTTTTTCGTCCTGGGTAAAAGCCACACCCGCCGATTGTTCGCCATCGCGCAAGGTGGTGTCGTCGATGACGATAGCGCGGGAATTAACGGTCATAGCGGCGGCCTCGAAACTGCGGGTGCCGGAAGCGCTACAAACTCCGTGCCAGCGGTCTTGATTGATTTTTTATCAACAGCTTGGCGGCGCTAATACCAAGCTTTGCGAGCGGTTTCCGACAGCGTGCCAAGGTGGTTGTAATGAACCCGACAACGGAAAACGCCCTTATCCTGCGCCCAAATACTGCCAGGCGCGGGCCTTGAACAAGCAATAAACGGGCTGGCCTTCGGCTAAATGCATATCGCGCACCGCCTTGACGGTGACCTCGGCCAGAATGGGCACGCCGATGTCCACTTCGGCCAGTACCCGGTCGGCGATCCGGCGCAGGCCGAGAATACGGCCAGAGACTTGATTCTGGATGGTGATGTCGGCGACGGGACGGCGGGCTAGGGCTACATCGGTGGCGCGTAGCGCGATCCAGATTTCGGTTCCCGGCGGCAGTTCGGACAGCGGCAGGTGCAATTCATGCTGATCGTAACGCACCGTGGTGGAGCCGATTTCCGGCTCGTGGCGCTGAACCGTGACTTGCAGCACGTTTTCTAGGCCCAGTGAACGCGCCAGACCGAGAAGGTGATCCTGGCGGATGACATCGGCGAACGAACCCTGACCGAGAATACGGCCTTGGTCCATGATCGCCAGATGCGGGGTCAGGTACAGGATTTCGTTGATGGCGTGGCTGACATAGAGCATCGGCAAGCGCAGCTCGTCCCGCACTCGCCGCAAGAACGGCAGAATCTGTTGCTTGCGGCTTTCGTCCAACGCAGCTAGCGGCTCATCTAGTAATAGCAGGCGGGGCGAGGCTAACAAGGTGCGCCCCAGGGCTACCCGCTGGCGTTCGCCACCGGACAAATGGCGCGGTCGACGGCCCAGCAGTGGGCCGATGTCCAATAAATCGACGATCTGCGCCAGCGCAAACCGCCGTTTAGCTGGGGGTAATAGCTTGAAACCGTAGAGCAGATTGCGCTCGACTGAGAGATGCGGGAATAGTTGGCTGTCCTGAAACACCAGGCCGATCCGGCGGCGGTGCGGCGGCAGATCAATATCCCGGTAGGCGTCGAACAACGGCGCGCCATCCAGGTGAATGGAGCCGGTTTGTGGGCGGATCAGGCCAGCGATGGCGCGGAGCAGGGTGCTCTTGCCGCAGCCGGAAGGGCCAAATAGTCCGCTCACCGGCTGTTCTAAAGTCAATTGGCCTTGCAGGGTGAACACGCCTTGGCGCAGTTCGAGATCGAGCGTGAGCATGATCGGAGCCACTAGCGTCTTAGTACACGGCGATCCAACGGATGGCGCGGGCGATGCGAAGTAAGGTGCCGCGCTCACCAGAAGGTGCGCGCCCGCACGGGCATAGTCGGCGGCGTTGCTCAGAGTGACACCGGTGGCGGCCCCCTTGACGTGAGGCGCGATCCGCGCCTGTCGCGCCACGACGGCGGGCGAGAGCTTTTCCATCTGTCCACTGCTCAATCCCGGTTGCGGCTGCGCTCGGCGGGTATGGCGAGCTGTTCCAGCAGATAGCGTTTAAACTCCGGCGCATAGGGTTGCGATTTGAGCGCTTCCGCCATGCACAGCAGCCAGGCGTCCCGCTCTTGAGGGCCGATGGCGAAGCGGCTGTGAGCTTGTGGGATGCGGATCGAGCCATATTTTTCCGCATACAACTTGGGGCCGCCGAGCCAGCCGCACAGAAAACGAGCTAGCTTGTCTGCTGAGACGCTCAAATCCGCCGGGTGCATGGCTCTAACGAGAGCCGCTTCGGGTAATCGATTCATAGCCGCATAAAAATCATCGACCAGCTTGCGGATGCCGACCTCGCCACCCGCTGCCTGGTAGGAAGCGTCTTCGATGCCATAGGGGCGCATGTCATTGCTGTCAATCAAGGGGTTTCGCTTCCTTTTAGCGGATCATAAATGGCGGCGGTCAGCTCAAGCGCTGCCCTAATAGCCGCTCCACCCGCCGCGCGCCCAGTTCACTGGCCCACAACGCTAGCAGGGCCAGCAGGATGGCCATGATCACCAACCGTAGCGCTGGACCATCACCGCCCGGAATCTGCGTGTAGGTGTAAATTGCCAACGGCAAGGTGCGAGTTTCGCCCGCCACGTTGCCGACAAAGGTAACCGTCGCGCCGAATTCGCCCAGGCTGCGGGCGAAGGCCAGCACCAGGCCAGTCAGAATGCCCGGCAGCGAGAGGGGTACGGTCACGGTCAACCACACCCGTAACGGTCCCGCGCCCAGCGTGCGCGCCGCGTCCTCCAGCCGGGGTTCCACCAGCGTCACCGCCAGCCGCACCGCGCGCACCATCAGTGGAAAAGCCATTATGGCGGAGGCGACGACCGCGCCTTGCCAAGTGAAGGCCAGGGTCACGCCCCAAGTTTCAAACAGCCAGCGTCCGATGGGGCCGTTCCGACCCAGCAGCAACAGCAGCAGATAACCGGGCACCACGGGCGGCAGCACCAGCGGTAGATGCACCAGCCCGTCCACCAGTGCCTTGCCGGGGAAGCGCACCTGCGCCAGCAGCCAACCGGTTAGGAGGCCAGGGACAGCGATCAGTACGGTGCACCACAGCCCGATCTTAACCGATAACCAAAGCGCGGTCAGTTCCTCGGGCGTGGGTTGCAGCAATTCCCACACGGCCAACCACAGCTCAATTCAGCACAGTGAAGCCGTGCTGGTGGAATACCTTGGCCGCCGTCGGCGTGCGCAGGAAGTCCAGGAACCCTTGCGCGGTCGGCTTGCCGCCTTGCACCAACGCAATCGGATACAGCACGGGCGCGTGCGTATCAGCGGGAAAGACACCGAGCACCTCAACCTGGTCGGACATCTTCGCGTCGGTCTCATAGACGATGCCGACCGCACATTCGCCACGCTCCACGAACGCCAATGCCGAGCGCACATCCGGGGCCGCCGCCAGCCGTGCTTCCAACGCGCTCCACCAACCCAAGGCAGTCAGGGCCTGCTGGCTGTATTGGCCGATGGGCACCGATGCATTGCAGGAACACCAGCGGCCCTGGAACGCGCCGGGCAGATCGAAGCCCTTTTCCAGCCTCACTGGAAACGCTCTGCCCTTGGGCGCGATCAGCACGATCCGATTACCCAGCAGATTGCGGCGACTGGCTTGGACGATCTTAGCCTTGCCATCCAGGTAATCCATCCATTTCAGATCAGCGGACACGAACACGTCAGCCGGCGCGCCCTGTTCAATTTGCTTGGCCAAGGCCGAGGCGGCGGCGAAAGAGGTCGTGACCTTGACGCCTTTCTCCTGTTCGTACAGCGCAGCGAGGTCTTGAATCGCGTTAGTGGTGCTGGCGGCGGCGTAGACGGTAATTTGTTCCGCCGCTGTGACGGGTACTGCAAAGCTGGTCGTCCATAACAGAAGGCCGACTATCCACCAGCGCAACAAGCTTTTGTGAAACATGGTTCCATACCCCTTTAAGTTTTGCTTATAAGGCCACGCCCAGGATGACGCTGGACGACTTGATCGCCGCCATCGCTGGATCGCCCTCCTTGATCCCTAGCCTATCAATGCTGGCGTTGGTGATGGTGGCGGTGACGGTTTTGCCGCCCGCTAACTGCAGGGTGACTTCGCCGTTGACTGCGCCTTTCTTGCAGTCCGCCACTGTGCCGCGCAGTTGGTTGCGAGCGCTGAGTTTCAGGTTCTCGGCCCCAACCATGATGAGGACCGAGGATGCTTTCACCAAGGCCATCACCTCGCTACCTTCCTGAAGGTTGAGGTTTTCAACACTGCCCCGGGTGATCAGGGCGGTGATGTGATCGCCGCCGCCGATATCCACGCCGACTTCGGCGTTGATCGGCCCTAGATGCAAACGGGTCACCCGACCCAAAAATTGATTTCTCGCGCTGGTTTGCATCATCAATCTCCGCATGAAGTTAGTGAGTTCATCCACATCATGAATCTGCTGGTTAAGACGGGCAAAAAAGCGCCGGTATTCATCAGCCGCCGTTTCATAAAACCTAAGTTGCCGCCATCCGTAGTCAGTCAATCGGCTGCCGCCGCCGTGCTTGCCGCCCACCGCGCCGACCACTAGCGGCTGTTCGGCTAGGTTATTCAGCGCGTTTACCGTGTCCCAGGCAGCTTTGTAGCTCAGCTTGACCGCCTTGGCCGCTTGGGTGATCGAACCGGTAACAGCGATCTGGCGCAGTAATGCCATCTGGCGCTGACCCAAATTGGGGCGTTCCTGGGGCTGGGCCAACTGCATCAATCCCGACCATGCCCACGCTTCGTTGCGATCTCGCATGGAGTTTCTGTCCCAAGCGTTATAAAAGTTAGTATATAACGCTCATCATAACTAATCGCCCCGCCACCGCAAGCGCTTTGGCCACCTCTGGCGCAAGGGCAAGATGTAGACTACATTACTAAGAATCTTCCACTGTCCGAGGATCTGTCGATGGCGCTTCGTACCTCCCTGTTGTTGGCCTTGGTGTTGGGTTGGATCGGCGTGGCGCAAGCCCAATTGCCTGATTCATCGCATGACGGGTTCAACCGATTGACGGACGCCGCTGGCATGGTGGCGTGCTCCGGCACCGATAAGAAAGACCCGCCCTGAACGAATGGCCGCCCTGAAACCCGCCTCTCCCGGCGGGTTTTTTATTTCTCCATGGCCGACAATGCCGACGCTACCTTAAGCCGCCAGCGGTAGCTCCTGGTGAGTGAAACACGCCTTGGGGCAAACGCGCGAGCAGGCTTCACAGCCAATGCAATCCATCGGGTTGGTCAGGGTCATGAATGAATTGTCGCCATCGTCATCGTCATCGTCATCGTCGAAATCGACATCATCGACGGCTCGCTGCACGATGGTCAGCACGTCGCGTGGGCAGACTTTGAAGCAGCGGCCGCAGCCAATGCACTTTTCTTCGTTGAGCTTGGTGACAAATTGCGGCGTCCAGACCGTGCCGCCGCGTGTGATGCCGGTGATGATGGGTTCAGCGCCCATGGTGTTGACCTCTTACTGATTGATATAAAGTGCCGCCGCGGACTTTCAATCCGGCCGGACGCTATAAACAAAGGACTCAATCCCGCCAGCCTTCCACCGGACGGCTGACCGGCTACACCCAAAGCGGCGCCACCGACACCCAAGCCGCCTACACCCTCGACGCCCTGGGCCGCACCACCCAAGCCGTCCTCACCCTCGGCCGCGGCGCGCAGGCGATCCGCGCCACCCTCCAGCACACTTATACGGCCGACGGTCGGCGGGACAGTCTCACCTACCCCGACGGCACGATCTTCCGCCACACCTACCAAAACGGCCGCCTCGCCACCGCCCACCTCCCCCCAGATCACACGATCCGCTGGGCGAGCTACCAGTGGAACCAACCCACCCGCATCGACTCTCCGGGCCTCACCCGCCGTCTGGACTACGACCCCCTCCAGCGCCTCACCCGGCTCCAGGTCCAAGCCCTGGGCAGCGGCAGCTCCGACGCCCCCCAAGGCCCCGTCCTCCTGGAGCACCGTTATACCTACGACCCCGCCGGCAACCTCACCCAACAA
Source organism: Candidatus Contendibacter sp. (assembly GCA_049293375.1). Taxonomy (GTDB): domain Bacteria; phylum Pseudomonadota; class Gammaproteobacteria; order Competibacterales; family Competibacteraceae; genus Contendibacter. The sequence goes on along the minus strand of JBATSQ010000159.1, from coordinate 134 downwards.
GACACCCCCGACGGCCCCTACCTCTACGGCTACGACGCCCTCGACCGCCTCACCCAAGCCACCCCACCCCCCGCCCTCCAGCAAACCCCCGAACGTCCCCAGGGCCTCCCACTGGAGCGCTACAGCTACGACGC